>NZ_JBQSYR010000007.1:0-138165 GCF_052379505.1 Glutamicibacter sp. 363
CCCGACGCCCCGTGGGCCATCCCCGCCGCGGGGGGGATGGCCCACGGGCCTTTTGCGTACCCGGAGCGCCGTCCGTCGCGGACACGCAAGTGGCATATGTGCAGCGTTCTGGGCAGCCCGGGCACGGCAATGCCCCGGCAGGAAACCCATTTGGTTTCTTGCCGGGGCATTGCTGTATGCCAGGTGCCGTTTAGCGGTTGCTCAGATCCTTGGCAGGTTCTGCCACGCGCTTGTCGAAGACCAGCGCGCCGACTTCCTGTTCGGCCTGATTGCGGAAGGACAGGTCGATGCCTTTCCGATCGCGGATCATCGAGACTGCGATCAGCGAGATCGCCACCACGATCAGCAGGTAGGTGGCCACCGCGTTCGTCCCGCCGGTCGCTTGCACCAGCGCCTGGGCGATGGTCGGGGCGAAAGCGCCGCCGACGATCGCGCCGATCGCGTAGGAGATCGACACACCGGAGAAGCGCACCGAGGCGGGGAACATTTCGGAGTACAGCGCCGACTGGGCGCCGTAGGTCAGCCCCAGCCCGATGCCGAAGATGCCGAAGGCCAGGTAGAGCAGGCCCAGCGACCCGGTGTTGACCAGCGCGAAGACCGGGAACATCGACAGTCCCAGAATCACGAAGCCTACCTGGTAGGTGCGCACGCGGCCCAGCACGTCGGCCAGCAGTCCGGCGATCATCGTGAAGATCAGCCAGATTGCGGCCCCGAAGACCACCGCGATGAGCACGTCGGTGCGTTCCAGACCGATTGGCCCATCCGGGTCGGTGGTGTAGGACTGGAAAAAGCCGCCGGTGGTCATGTAGCCGGCCGCGTTGTTGCCCGCGAATACCAATGCCGCGACGACAACCAGACGCCAGTGCTTGCGGAACAGCTCGAGGATCGGCACCTTGGTCTGCGCCTTCTGCTCGGCGATCTCTTCGAAGACCGGGGACTCGTCGACCGCGCGGCGCACGAAGTAGCCCACGGCGATCAGCACGATGGAGGCCAGGAACGGCACGCGCCAACCCCACTGCACGAATTCTTCGCCCGGGGAGATGACGCCGGTCATCAGCGCCATGGTGCCCGAGGCGAGCAGCATGCCCAGCGGCACGCCGATCTGCGGGTAGGAACCGGCACGTCCGCGATGGGTATCGGGTGCGTGCTCGACGGCCATCAAGACCGCGCCGCCCCATTCGCCGCCGGCGGAGATGCCCTGCAGGATGCGCAGCGTCAGCAGCATGATCGGTGCCAGGATGCCGGCGGTCTCGTAGGTTGGCAGCACGCCGATGAGCATCGTCGCGGCGCCCATGAGGCTCAGCGTGAGCACCAGCATCGCCCGGCGGCCGATCTTGTCGCCGTAGTGCCCGGCGAGGAACGCACCCAGCGGGCGGAAGAGGAAGGACAGGCCCACCGAGGCGAAGGAGATCAGCAGGCCGATTTCCTTGCCGGCAGGTTCGAAGAACAGCTGGCTGAAGACCAGACCGGCGGCGGTGGCGTAGATGAAGAAGTCGTACCATTCAACGGTGGTGCCGATGATGGTGGCAAAAGCGACGCGCCGTTGATTGGACTTGGCGTTCCGTCCTGCGATGTTTGCGGTGTTACCCATGGTGCTCCTCGCTGAGCTGCGCTGGCCCCAAAAAACCAGTACTGCGTGAGTTGTAAGTCACTACAGTGTTGCACCGCACAAACCTTAGGTAAACTTCAAAGATGTGCAGAACTATTGAAGGTAGACTTAACTGTATGCCGAAGTTCACCCTGCGCCATCTGGAAATCATTGCCGAACTGCCCGAACATTCCACCCTTGGCTCGGCCGCCAGCGAGCTGAATATTTCAGAATCGGCGCTGTCGCAATCGATTACCGCAATCGAAAAAATCGCCGGCGAACCCTTGTGCCTGCGCCGCAAGGCCCATGGCGTCTCGATGACCGCCTCGGGGGAGTACTTCGCATCGATGGCGCGAAAAATCATTGCCCAGGTCGATGAGCTGCAGGCAACCTTTCCGCACCAGGAGGGAAAGCTGCGCGGCCCGGTGCGTTTTGGCTGCTTCGCCTCGCTCTCACCCCATGTGGTCCCCGCGCTGCTCGAGGGCTTTCCCCGGGTGCATCCGGAGTTGGACGTCAGCGTGCGCGTGGGCACCCACGAGGAACTGATCCCGGCGTTGAACTCCGGGGATCTCGATGTTGCCTTCGTCTACGACCTGTTGCTGCCGCAAGAGATGAATAAGCAGGTCATCTACGAGACCGAGATGCAGGTGGTGCTGCACCCCGAGCATCCGCTGGCGCGCCTTGAGCGGCCACTGGAACTAAGCGATCTCGTGACGGAACCGTTGATCATGTACCAGTCGGTACCGAGCACCGAATACACCATGCAGCTTTTTGCGGCACGCGGGCTGGTGCCGAGGATCACCGCCTCGGTGCCGCAGATGATCCTGGTCAACGCGATGGTTGGCCGCGGGCTGGGCTACGGGCTGCTGATGTCACGGCCAAACAATGCCGAGCTATCGCTCGAGGGGCGCAAACTGGCAATTCGCCGGCTCAACCCGCCGAATTATCCCAGCGCCGTCGTGGCGATCTGGCCGCGCAAGGCGCAGCTCTCGGCGCGGGTGCTCGCCCTGATCGACTATGCCATTACCGCGATGAACGAGTCCTGGCAGCGTGCGAAACCGGAGAACCAGAGCTCTGCCGGCAGTTAGTCCGAATCGGCAAAAACCCATCGCACCAAGCCATATGCCAAACCGCCGCCTAGCGTGGAATCTTGCGCCGACGGGCACTATCGCCGGGGCGTGCGGCTGGGCATAATGGGAAGCATCCGAAGCACACACGACTTTTCAAGGCGAAGGGCTAAGGAAATGATTGGCACATGGCAGGCCATGGTCATCGACTGCGAGGATCCCAGCGCGTTGGCCACATTCTATGAGCAGCTACTGGGCATGATCCGGCTCGACGATGAGCCGGACTGGGTGAGCATCGGTGACGCACCGGACCGTCCCGGACTGGCTTTCCAGGCGGTCAGCCCGTATGTGGCTCCCGAATGGCCGGGGCATCTGCACCCGCAGCAGGCGCACCTCGATGTGAAGGTCAAGGATCTGGATCTCGCGGAGCAGCAGGTGCTCGCGCTCGGCGCCGCGCTCACCGGTGAAGGCTCGAAGACCTTCCGCGTGTATTTGGACCCGCAGCAGCATCCGTTCTGCCTGGTGAGCTGGTAAGCCGCGCGGGTTTTGCCTAGCCCCAGTGCGCAAAGGCGATCTTTGCCGCCTGCAATCTGGAGCTGACCGACAACTTGCCCATCACCCGGGATACGTGGGTTTTCACCGTCGTTTCCCCGATGCCCAAGCGCGCGGCGATCTGCGGGTTGCTCAGTCCCGCGCCGAGCCCGGCCAGCACCTCCAATTCCCGCTCGGTGAGGGTCTCGGGCAGCGGGGGCGGCGCCGGTTGCGGGTCCAGTGCCGCCATCGCCTGCGCCACGACGCGGGAGGTCACTTCGGGGTCCAGCACCGAACAGCCGCGCGCGGCCGTTTTCACCCCGTCGAGGATTTGCGCCGGCGTGGAACTTTTCAGCAGGAACCCGTGAGCGCCGGCCTGCAGCGCACCGAAGAGGTAGGCGTCGTCGTCAAAGGTGGTCAGCACGAGCACGCGGGCCAAGCCAGCGGAGCTGATTTCGGCCGTCGCGGCGACCCCATCGAGGATCGGCATGCGCAGATCCATGAGCACCACCTCGGGGCGCAGCGCCCGGGCCATATCCACCGCTTGCCTGCCGTCGGACGCCTCGCCGACCACTTCAAGGGCAGAGTCGGCCTCGAGAATCAGCCGGATCCCCATGCGCACCGTGGAATGATCGTCGACGATCAGGGTTTTGACGCTCATCGCGGGTCACCGCCCTTCAGGGTCTCCGGATCGGTGGGGAATTCGCACCTTGCCCAGAATTTGCTGCCGCTGCCAAATTCGCAGTGCCCGCCCAGGGCCTGCACGCGCGAACGGATATTATTCAACCCGCTGCCGGCTCCGCCGGCGCTAGGGGTGCCGGCCGAATCGGGCGCGTCGCGCAGCGTATTGCTGGACTGCACCACCAGGGCCGCCGGTGCCTGGAGCAGCTCCAGGCGCAGTGCGCTGCCCGGGGCGTGCTTTGCATGATTGACCAGCAGCTCACGGACCGTCCGGTAGATCGCCGTCTGGGTCGGCTCGGATACCAGGGCCAGATCCGAAGCCACGCCGGTGTCATAGCTGATTCGCTGCCCGGCCTGTTGGAAAGACTGCACCAATTCGGGCAGCCCGCTAAGGTCCGCGCGCAGCGCCGAGCTGCTGCCCGCGTGCAGCATGCGCACCATCGAAGTCATCTCCTGCAGCCCGGCTACCGATTCGGCACGGATGCTTTCCAGCGGGGCGCGCAGGCCCGGCTGGCTGGTCATCGGCTCGCGTTCGAGCAATGCGCCGCTGAGCAGCGCGATGGAAGAGAGCCGTGCGGAAAGCACATCGTGCATCTCCCGGGCCAGCGCGGTGCGTTCCTCGATATTCGACGCACGATGCTCGGCCACCAGCCGCTCCTCGCGATCCGCCGCGGCGGCGCCTACCGCGGCGGCCCGTGCCGATTCGCTGTGCGCCAGCTCCTTGGCGGTACGCACGTTCTCCGCCCAGAGCATCGGGGTGAAGAAGACAAACCCGGCGATGAAGATCGCCAGCACCGCATCGGAGGTGGACCCGGTCTTCGCCCAGATGTATCCGGCCACGGTGAGCGTGACCAGGCTCAACACGATCAGCGTCCAGCGCCGCACCGGTGCGCCGGCCAGCAGGTAGATGGTGAATACGGATTCGAAGAGCAGGAAGTACCCGCCGATGCTGCCCATCGCCAGCAGCAACGCCGCGAACAGCAGCAGCCATAAGGCGCAGATCGTGGGCATCCGGCGGCGCAGAAACAGCGGAGCCGTGCCAAGGGCCAGCACCGGGAACCACCATCCGGCCAGCGCAGCAAAACTCGCCAGCGGCGGATTGACCAGGTTTGCCAAGTGCAGCACGGAGGTGAGCAGCAAGTACATGCCTACGGTTTCGGGTTCCTGATCCCCGCTGCCCAGGCGGCGCAGCAGCTGCGCTAGTTTTCTTCTCACCCATTAAGCATGCCCGTTGTTCCGGCCGCCGCGCGTCCTCCTAAAGTAGGAGGCCAGGTGGCCCGTTGCCCGATTTTCAAGCACGCCGCGAAGCCGCACAGTGAGAAACATGAACTTCTTAATGCAGTCCCCGGGCCTGATGCTGCTAGTCCTCGCGCTCATCGATGCGACAAGCATTGGCACCCTGGTCATCCCGATCTGGTTGCTGCTGCGGCGCGACTACCGGCGAGCCATCCCGCGCGTGATTGTGTATCTGGGGCTGCTCGCGGCGTTCTACTGGGTGATTGGCGTGCTGATCGGCTCGGGCTGGAACCTTGGTGCGGGGCTGGTTCCGGCCGGCTTCTTCCAACACCCGACGATCAGGCTGCTCAGCCTGTTGCTCGGGGCGGGCATGATCATCTGGGCGTTGACCTACAAAACCGATGCGCAAAAGGCCGCGGCGCTGCGCAAATCGGCAGTCGGGGGCGCGTCCCAAGAGCGCGCGGAGCCAACGGACCCAGCTACGCCGGGGGATGCCGGGCCGCAAGTGCCGAAGAACCTGCGCGGGTTCATGGCCCGGGCACTGGATAGCAAGTCCGGGATCGCGGTGCTGGCGCTGGTCGCGGGGTTGCTGGAACTGCCCACGATGCTTCCGTACCTCGGCGCCATGGCGATACTCAAGCAGAGCGGTTGGTCCGAACCGATGCAGCTCTCCTTGCTGGCGGTCTACTGCGTGGTGATGATCGTCCCGGGCCTCATTTTCGTGGCCATCCGTGCGGCGGCCGGAGACCGCCTGGATAACTGGCTGCAACGGGTGGGCACAAAGCTCGGCGGCTACGCGCAGGAAACCCTCGGTTGGGTGGTGGGCATCGCCGGCTTTCTGATCATCCGGGCAGCGCTGGACGGGATGCCGCTGGGGGACTTCATGAGTCGCGTATTCAACTCCTAGCGCCACCGGGCACGCTGTGGGCGAACCGGTGGCCTGAAAATTGGTCAGCACGGAGCCAAAATGAGATAATTTCAGCTATGGAACCTCTAGGCAGCACCGCGAAGCAGGGCAAAAAAGTCACCCTGAACGCATCGACTCTGGCCATGGCAGTGATGGTCGTCGTCCTCCTGGTGGCGGTCGTGTTCGCCGCCAACTCGAACGAGGTCGTCGGCTGGTTCATCGTCGCGATCTCCGCCGGCTGGCTGCTGCTTGCGGCGTTCATGATGTTCGGCCTGAAGCGCGGGGCGGATAAGATCAATACCTCGCTGCGCGAAGCCACCGCGGCAGCCACCGGCCGCGCGCAGGGTGGCTCCACCGTCGTCGTCGACGAAGGCACGAGCCAGCGCGATATGAAGCTGGACCACTCCTTCAAGATCATCCAGGTGCAGGCCCGGGTGATCGCCGAACAGCGCGAGCAGAACGCGGAGAATTCCGCGGAAATGATCGACCGCGCCCTGGAAACCATCCAAATGACCGCGACCAACGCGCGCGACATGATGAAGCCCTCCGGCGAGGCCATCGACGGCGAGATCGTCAACTAATTGATTTTGTTACCGCGCAGCGCAACGTTCACGCCGAACGTTGCGCTGTCTTTTTGTAAGGTGGAACTGTGATACCTACCAGCGTGGAAATTTTGAGCAAGCTTCAGGGCGCCGTGCGCGTCGCCTCGGTCAACGTCAACGGCATTCGCGCGGCCTACAAGCGCAATATGGCCGACTGGATCGCCGCCCGCGACGCGGACATCCTGTGCCTGCAGGAGGTGCGCGCGCCGGATGCGATCGTGCGCGAACTGATCGGCGAGGGCTGGCACATTCTGCACGCCGAAGCCAAGGACAAGGGCCGCGCCGGGGTTGCGGTGCTTTCGCGCGCCGAGCCGACCGCCGTGCGCGGGGACATCGGCGAGGAATACTTCGCCGAATCCGGGCGCTGGGTGGAAGCGGACTTCGCCATGGAAGACGGCAGCACGCTCTGCGTGGTCTCCGCCTATGTGCACTCCGGGGAGCTGAATACCCAGAAACAGGTGGACAAGTACCGTTTCCTCGAGCGCATGAATGTGCGCCTGGTCGAGCTGAAGAACGAGAAGGACCACGTGCTGGTGGTGGGCGATTTAAACGTCGTGCACACCGAGAAGGACATCAAGAACTGGAAGCCGAACCACAATAAGCGCGCCGGCGTGATGGACGAGGAAATCGCCTACTTCGACGGATTCTTCGGCGCGGAGATCGGGTACAAAGACGTGGCCCGCGAACTGGCCGGCCCCGACGCGCAGGGTCCCTACACCTGGTGGTCCTTCCGCGGGCAGGCCTTCGACAATAATGCCGGTTGGCGCATCGACTACCAGATGGCCACCGCGCAGCTCGCGGCGAAGGCCATCAAATCCCACGTAGACCGTGCCTCGGCCTACGATCTGCGCTTCTCCGACCATGCACCGCTGGTCGTCGACTACCAGTTCTAAAGGACCACTTCATCCCATGAGCGAAACATTCGCCACCACCACCCGTCCCCGCGTGCTGTCGGGCATGCAGCCCTCGGCGGACTCGCTGCACCTGGGCAATTACCTCGGCGCGCTGGTCAACTGGGTCAAGGCCCAGGACGACTACGAGGCGTTCTTCTTCATCCCCGATATGCACGCGATCACCGTGCCGCAGGACCCGGCCGAGCTGCGCAAGCGCACCCGGGTGACCGCGGCCCAGTACATCGCCGGCGGCATCGATCTGGAGAAATCCACGCTGTTCGTCCAGTCCCAGGTCCCCGAGCACGCGCAGCTGGCCTGGGTGCTGAACTGCCTCACCGGTTTCGGCGAGGCGAGCCGGATGACCCAGTTCAAGGACAAGAGCTCCAAGGGCGGGTCCGACCAGTCCAGCGTCGGGCTGTTCACCTACCCGATGCTGATGGCCGCGGACATCCTGCTCTACCAGCCCCAAGGCGTGCCGGTGGGCGATGACCAGCGCCAGCATGTGGAGCTGGCCCGCGACCTGGCCAAGCGCTTCAACCACCGCTTCGGCGAGACCTTTGTGGTGCCCGAGGCCTTCATCCCGAAGGAAGGGGCGCGCATCTACGACCTGGCGAACCCGACCTCCAAGATGTCCAAGTCCGCAGAGTCCCCGGCCGGGCTGATCAACGTGCTCGACGAGCCGAAGCTGATCGCCAAGCGGATCAAGTCCGCGGTCACCGATGCGGGCAGCGTCGTCGCCTACGACCGGCAGGAGCAGCCCGGGGTCTCGAACCTGCTGGACATCCTGGCGGCGATGACCGGGCGCCAGGTGACCGAGCTGGTCGCCGAATTCGAGGGCAAGATGTACGGGCACCTGAAGGTGGCCGTGGCCGAGGCCGTGGTGGAACGGCTCACCCCGATCCGCGAGCGCACCCTGGCGTTGCTCGATGACCCGGCGGAACTGGACCGGCTGCTGCTGGCCGGGGCCGCCAAGGCGCGCACGGTGGCCTCGGCGACGATAACCGATGTCTACGAGAAGGTCGGCTTCCTGCCGCCGCTGGGAAGCCACGGCTAACCGTGATCGAGCCGCAGGCCGGAATGCTCGAGCCCCGCTTCACGCTGGGGGTCGTCATTCCCGTGCCCGAACCACAGCGCAGCGTGCTGCGCGAATGGCGGCGGGTTTATGGGGGAGCGGCGACCGAGCCGATCGCCCCGCATATCACCTTGATCTCCGGGTCCTACGGCGAGTCCTGGGAGCAGGCGGCCAGGCAGGTGCGCCGAGTTGCCCAGGGCAGTGCGTGCTTTGAGGTGCGGCTCGCCTCGGTCGGCTCCTTCCGCCCGGCCAGCGAGGTGGTCTACCTGCCGCTGGCGGCGGGGGCCGAGCGGTGCTGGGAGCTGCATCGGCAGCTGCTGGCCGACCAGTTGCGCCACGAATCGCAATTCGAGTACCACCCGCACCTGACGATCGCGCAGAACGTGCCCAGTGCGGACCTGGATGCCGCGCAGGAACAGCTGCGCGAGGTGGAGCTGAGCTTCGAGGTGCGGACTTTGCAGCTGTTCGACACCCGCGGCGGGGCGTGGAATCTCAGCGAGGAACTCGCGCTGCGATGCTAGCGTTAACCGAACGGAAAGCAAAAACCCCGTGGAACAAAAATGTTCCACGGGGTTTTTCTCTGTCCGGCCAGCTGCACGGAACCCCAACAGCGCTACACATACTGACTCACGATGTGACGCGACCCGTGGGGTGCATCACATAATAGTCAGTGGGCCACGGTGATGGCCAGGGCAACGCGGCGGAGGAGAGACATGGATGTTCGGCAGCTGAGGTATTTTCTAGCGGTGGTCGACCATGAGGGGTTCAATCGGGCGGCCGAGCATTTGCTGATCGCACAACCATCGCTGTCGCAAACTATCAAAAGCCTTGAACGGGAAATCGGGCTGCCGCTATTCCACAGGGTCGGGCGCAGGGCCGTGCTCAGCGAGGCCGGCAAGGAGCTTGTGGGACCCGCGCGACTGGTGGTCCGGGACCTGGATGCCGCGCATTCGGCCATGTCAGCGTTGAAGGGGGTGCGCCGCGGGCGCCTGGAGCTGATCGCCATGCCCTCGCCCGCAATCGAACCGCTGACCACGCTGATAGCCGGCTACACCGAACGCTATCCGCAGATCTCCGTGAGCACCGCCGCGGCGTTTACCGTCGACGATGTGGTTTCCTCGGTGCGTAACGGCAGCAATGAAATAGGACTGCTTGGCGCGGATCGGCCCATCACCGCCCCCGGGGTCGACGTGGTGCAACTCGAACGCCAGCCGCTGATGCTGATCATCAATCCGACGGCCGATAATTTTGGGGCACGCGAGGTGCTCAGTGGCCAGGATCTCGGTGGGGAACGCGTCATCATCTCGCAGCGGGGCTCACTGATGCGCGCCCTGGTTGACGACCTTCTCGCCGGTGGCGTCAACATTGAGATCGTGGCGGAGGTTGCACATCGCACCTCGATACTTCCGCTGGTGTTGGCCGGCGTGGGGCACGCGATCCTCCCCGTCTCGTGGGCGCCGCTGGCGCGCCGTTCGGGACTTCGCGTGACGCGGCTGGAGCCTGTGGCCGAATTGCATGTGGCGATTATCAGCAGGCAGTCGAACCTGACGCCGGCAGCCCGGGCGTTTCTGAGCGTCGCCGAAGCGTATGCCGCGTCGAGTCTTGGCCATCACTCATAGGTTTTTCCTATTCGGAATATGCAATTTCAGTCTTGGACGCAATTCAGCGGAGCCGGTCTAATTGAAACTAAGTTCGCATGTGACGCGGAACACTTTCACTCCAGAGGAGAACGCTATGAGCCAGACCAAGGTATTCAAGATCGCTTCAATCCCGGCCGACGGCGTCGGCAAGGAAGTTGTTGCGGCGGGGCGCCGCGTGCTTGACACCATCGCCGAGCAATCCTCGGGCAAATTCGCCTTCGACTGGACCGAATTTCCTTGGGGCTGTGAATACTACGCCCAGCACGGGGTCATGATGGATCCGAACGGACTGGAAACGTTGAAGGACTTCGACTCGATCTATTTCGGTGCCGTCGGTTGGGAAAACGTCCCCGACCATGTCAGCCTGTGGGGTCTGCGCCTGAACATCACGCAGAACTTCGACCAGTGGGCCAACATCCGACCAGTGAAGTTCCTGCCCGGTGTCACCTCGCCGCTGCGCAAGGCCGACGACACCGAACTTGATTGGATCGTCGTGCGCGAGAATAGCGAGGGCGAGTACGCGGGACTGGGCGGGCGCAACCTATCGGGCCGTGGACCGGGCAACGAAATCGCGTTGCAGACCGCGTTGTTCAGCGAGAAGGGCTGCGAACGCATCATCCGCTTCGCCTTCGATCTGGCTCGCACTCGCACGGTGAAGAAGGTCTCCTCAGTCACCAAATCGAATGCCCAGCAGTACGGCATGGTGCTCTGGGACGAGGTCTTCAACCGGGTGGCCCTGGATTACCCGGAGGTGCGCACTGAAAGCGTGCTCGTCGACGCGATGAGCGCGAAGTTCATCCTGAATCCGGAAGAACTCTCGGTGGTCGTGGCCTCAAATCTCAATGCGGACATCCTTTCGGATCTCGGATCGGCTCTCGCCGGCAGCCTGGGCCTGGCGGCCAGCGCGAACCTGAATCCGGAACGCCGTTTCCCCTCGATGTTCGAACCGGTCCACGGCACCGCTCCGGATATCGCTGGCCAGGGGATCTGCAATCCGATTGGTGCGATCGCCAGCGCCGCGCTGATGCTCGAGCACTTTGGCCTTGAGCAGGAGGCGCGCCGAGTGGAGGCGGCCATCGAGGTCGCCACCGGCTCCGGAAACCTGACCCGGGACATCGGCGGCAACGCCGACACGGAAGCAGTCACCGAAGCCATCGTCCACGCGCTGAGCAGCACCCTGGCAGCCGTCTAAGCTGCGCCACGGCGCTCTCGGGTCGGGTGCTCGACCCGACCCGAGAGTCCGCACTCCGCCCACGGAGCGACTTAGTCTTCGACCCCCCACATATTTTCTAGTCTCGCTCCTAAGCACGCCTGAGATCCACGGAGTAAGACTTATTCCAACACTGAGGTAGGAATCATGGGCAATACCATGCACAGCGAAAGCAACCCTCCCGTACGCAAGCGCTGGTACCGGCAATTGTACTTCTGGGTGCTGATCGCCATCGTCGCCGGCATCATTCTGGGCTGGCTCGCGCCGAAGACCGGTCAAGCCATGCAACCGATCGGTACGACATTTGTCGAAGCGATGAAAATGCTCATCGGTCCCATCGTCTTTTTGACCATTGTTGGCGGCATCGCCAGCGTTGCCGACCTGAAGAAGGTCGGAGCCACGGGGCTCAAGGCATTAGGCTACTTCCAGATCGGCACCATCTGCGCAATGCTCCTGGGACTAGTAGCGATCAACATCTTCCGCTTGGGTGACGGTGTGAACGCCGATGCGAGCAAGATCGAAACCACCGGCCAGGCGGCCGAACTCATAGACAAGGGCGAGAACCAGCAGTGGTGGGAATTCCTCACCCATATCATCCCGGGATCCGTCGCTTCGCCATTCGTCGAGGGCGACATCCTGCAGATCATTTTCATGGCTGTGGTGTTCGGTATCGCGATCAACGCGGTCGGTAAAATAGGTGCCCCGGTGCTGGAGATGGTTCAGCGTCTGACAACGGTCATCTTCAAGGTGTTGAACTTCATCATGAAAGCAGCCCCGCTGGGCGCCTTTGGCGCCATGGCCTTCGCCGTGGGCAAATACGGGGTGGAAACGCTCTCAAGCTTGGGCTGGCTGATCCTGCTCTTCTATGGCACTTCTATCGTCTTCGTCGTCTTCTTCCTTGGCGGAATCATGGCCTTCTTGGGACTGAATATTTTCAAGATGTTTAAGCACTTCCGCGAAGAACTGCTGCTGATCCTGGGTACCTCAACGGCCGAACCGGCTCTTCCGGGGCTGATGAAGAAGCTGGAACATGCAGGAGTGAAGAAGGAAACCGTGGGCCTGGTGGTCCCTACCGGCTACAGCTTCAACCTCGATGGGGCGGCGATCTACCTGTCGCTGGCTGCCGTGTATATAGCCCAGGCCACCAACACGGACCTTACCGTCGGTCAGCAGATTGGAATGCTTGCGGTGATGCTGCTGACCTCGAAGGGCGCGGCAGGCGTGGCCGGCGGTGGATTCATCGCACTGACGGCAACGCTGAGCACATTGGGCACCATTCCGGCAGCGGGCATTATGCTGATCTTCGGCATCGACAAATTCATGTCCGAGTGCCGTGCTCTGGTGAACTTCTGCGGCAATGCGGTGGCTACGTTGTTCATCGCCTGGTGGGACAAATCCCTGGATATCGACCGGGTCCGCCGGGTTTTCAACGGGGAAGACGTTCCCGCCCTTGGAGCAACGGGCACAAACCGGGAGCAAGTCTCCCCGGAGCATGAAACGGAAGCAGTCCTGGAATCGGAACCCGATCCGCATAAGTGCGATGAACCCGAAAATCAGTCAGAATCGCTAACGGGAGCTACAGCACGCTAACGGTTAAGCAAAAAAACAGGTTGGTCCCCGCGAATGTTCGCGGGGACCAACCTGTTTCAGCTCACTCTCCTGCACCCGGAAGAGCGCCGCGCAATGCCTACTGGGCGCGCACGTTGGCTTCGATCTTGGCTCCGACGTCCGGGTCGATATTCTTCCAGTATTCGATGGCGTTGGTGAGCACCGGTTCGATCACTCCGCCCAGCGCGCCGGTGACGGTTTCCACGAGTTCGGCGCGCTGGGCGTCGTCCATCACCTCGCGCACCAGGATGCCTGGCTGGACGAAGTCGCCATCGTCCTCACGCAGGGTGTAGGCCGAGCGGACCAGCTCGCCATCGGACTCGAAGGAGTTCTCCGCCGGACCGGTCTGGTCGCTGTAGCTGTCGCCGAAGGAGTTCGGGGCGTAGACGCTGCGATCCGAGGTGTGCTCGTAGGTCATGCTTCCCTCGAAGTTGTACGAGGTGACCGGGCATTTCGGCTTGTTCACCGGCAGCTGCTGGAAGTTGGTGCCGATGCGGTAGCGCTGGGCATCCGCGTAGGCGAAGTTGCGGCCCAGCAGCATCTTGTCCGGGCTCATGCCCATGCCGGGAACCATATTGCCCGGGGAGAAGGCCGCCTGTTCGATCTGCGCGAAGAAGTTCTCCGGGTTGCGGTTCAACGTCATCGTGCCGACCTTGATGCGCGGGTAGTCCTTCTTCGACCAGACCTTGGTCAGATCGAATGGGTTGTAGCGGTAGGTCTTGGCCTCGTCGTACGGCATGACCTGGATGTACAGGTCCCACTTCGGGAAGTTGCCGGCCTTGATGTTCTCGAACAGGTCGCGGCGGTGGAATTCGGCATCGGAGCCGGCCAGCGATTCGGCCCTCTCCCCGCCCATGGTTTCGAACTTCTCGGACTGCTGGTTCAGGAAGTGGTACTTCACCCAGAACTTCTCGCCATTGGCGTTGACCCACATGTAGGTGTGCGATCCGTAGCCGTTCATTTCGCGCCAGGTCTTCGGCAGGCCGCGCTGGCCCATGATGTAGGTGACCTGGTGGGCTGATTCGGGGTTCTGCGTCCAGAAGTCCCACTGCATGGTGCCGTCGCGCAGCCCAGAGTCGGGCAGGCGCTTCTGCGAGCGGATGAAGTGCGGGAACTTCATCGGGTCGCGCACGAAGAATACCGGGGTGTTGTTGCCGACCAGATCGAAGTTGCCTTCGGTGGTGTAGAACTTCATCGAGAAGCCGCGCACATCGCGCCAGGTGTCCGGGGAGCCGAGCTCGCCAGCGACGGTGGAGAAGCGCATCAGGGTTTCGGTTTTGACGCCGGGCTGGAACAGGGCCGCCTTGGTGTACTGCGAAACGTCTTCGGTGGTTTCGAATTCGCCGAAAGCGCCGGAGCCCTTGGCGTGCGGGCGGCGTTCCGGAACGTTCATCCGGTTGAAATGCTGCAGGGTTTCGACTAGGTGGTGGTCGTGCAGGACGATCGGCCCGTCGGCGCCTACGGTGAGCGAGTTGCGATCGCTGACCGTCGGAATGCCAGCCTGGGTGGTCGAACCAGAGGGGTTCACGTTCTTGTTCTCAGCCATTGTTTCTCCTTTGCGTGGAAATTACATATTTGCCAGGAACGGGTTTACCCCGTGCGCTCCGCGGGCAGCTGCGACGCGGACGCCCTGTGCATGGGCCTCAACCACGGACGGGTGGCGTGCGTGGAAGTCTGTGAAATTTTTAGGGCTGCTGGCGTCGCCGCCAGCTCCCTTGTTGCTCATCATGCCACAAATCAGAATCGGTCAAAATACGCTGGCGGGAATTCCTCTGCTGGTTGCCAGCAGTTAACGCGAAGGGGCCCGAACCGGATGGTTCGAGCCCCTTGGCGGGTTAAGGAAGAATCCTTAGATGGTGCGCGACAGGATCGCCTGCTTGACCTCGGCGATAGCCTTGGTCACCTGGATGCCACGTGGGCAAGCTTCGGAGCAGTTGAAGGTGGTGCGGCAACGCCACACGCCTTCCTTGTCGTTCAGGATCTCCAGACGCATGTCGCCTGCATCATCGCGCGAGTCGAAGATGAAGCGGTGCGCGTTGACGATGGCTGCCGGGCCGAAGTACTGGCCGTCGGTCCAGAAGACCGGGCAAGACGAGGTGCACGCGGCGCAAAGAATGCACTTGGTAGTGTCCTCGAACTTGGCGTGGTCTTCTGCCGACTGGTAACGCTCGCCGGAAGGCTCATGGCCTTCGTTGATCAGGAACGGCATGACCTCGCGGTAGGACTGGAAGAACGGTTCCATGTCAACGATGAGATCCTTTTCAAGGGGCAGGCCCTTGATGGCTTCAACGGTGATCGGCTTGGAGGTGTCCAGATCCTTGAGCAGGGACTTGCAGGCCAGGCGGTTGCGGCCGTTGATGCGCATCGCATCGGAACCGCAGACGCCGTGGGCGCAAGAGCGGCGGAAGGACAGCGAACCGTCGTGCTCCCACTTGATCTTGTGCAGGGCGTCCAGCACGCGGTCCGTGCCGTACATGGTCAGCTTGAAGTCTTCCCAGTAAGCGTCAGCGGTGCTCTCCGGGGTGTACCGGCGAACACGCAAGGTGATGTCGAAGGTAGGGATCTCTCCGCCGCCGCCGACACCTGGCTTGAGTTCAATCTTTGATGCTGGTTCCGGAAGTTCCGTGCTCATTAGTACTTACGCTCCATCGGCTGGTAACGGGTGAAGATTACGGGCTTGGTTTCCATGCGAATGCCGGAAATGCCCTCGGTGGTAGCCGTTGCGTCGCGGTACGACATCGAGTGCTTCATGAAGTTCTCGTCGTCGCGGTTCGGGTAATCTTCGCGGTAGTGTCCGCCGCGTGATTCCTTGCGGTGCATGGCTGCAGCGGTCATGACCTCTGCCATGTCCAGCAGGAAGCCGAGCTCGATGGCCTCAAGCAGGTCAAGGTTGAAACGCTTGCCCTTGTCCTGGACCGAAACGTTCTTGTAGCGCTCGCGCAGTTCTTCGATGACTACCAGTGCACGATTCAGCGAATCCTTGTCGCGGAACACCTGGACGTTCGCATCCATGATGTCCTGAAGTTCCTTCCGCAGTACCGAAACGCGCTCGGTGCCGGTGGAGTTCAGCATGGAGTCGATCTGGGAGCTGGTGAACTTCTCTGGATCTTCCGGAAGTTCCACGAAGTCCGCGGTGGCCGCGTACTTGGCCGCGGAGAGGCCAGCGCGCTTGCCGAACACGTTGATGTCCAGCAGCGAGTTGGTGCCCAGACGGTTCGAGCCGTGGACCGAAACGCAAGCAACTTCGCCGGCGGCGAAGAGGCCCGGGATCACGGTGTCGTTGTCCTGCAGGACCTCGGCCTCGATGTTGGTTGGCACGCCGCCCATCACGTAGTGCGCGGTCGGGAAGACCGGAACTGGCTCGGTGTACGGCTCAACGCCCAGGTAGGTGCGGGCGAACTCGGTGATGTCTGGAAGCTTCGCATCGATATGCGCCGGTTCCAGGTGGGTCAGGTCGAGCAGCACGTAGTCCTTGTTCGGGCCGCAGCCGCGGCCTTCACGCACCTCATTGGCCATCGAACGTGCGACGATGTCACGCGGAGCGAGGTCCTTAATGGTCGGAGCATAACGCTCCATGAAGCGCTCACCCTCGGAGTTGCGCAGGATCGCGCCTTCGCCACGGGCCGCTTCGGAAAGCAGGATGCCCAAGCCGGCCAGGCCGGTCGGGTGGAACTGCACGAATTCCATGTCTTCCAGCGGGATGCCCTTGCGGAAGGCGATGCCCATGCCGTCGCCGGTCAGGGTGTGTGCGTTCGAGGTGGTCTTGAAGACCTTGCCCGCGCCGCCGGTTGCGAAGACAACCGACTTGGCCTGGAAGATGTGCAGCTCGCCGGTAGCCAGATCGTAGGAAACGACGCCGGCAACGCGCTTCTGCTTGTAGGCGGTGCCGTCCTCGCGGTAGGCATCCTCCTCAACCATGAGCATATCCAGCACGTAGTACTCGTTGTAGAACTCAACGTTGTGCTTGACGCAGTTTTGGTACAGGGTCTGCAGAATCATGTGACCGGTGCGGTCAGCTGCGTAGCAGGCGCGACGCACGGCGGCCTTGCCGTGGTCACGAGTGTGGCCGCCGAAGCGGCGCTGATCGATCTTGCCATCCGGGGTGCGGTTGAACGGAAGACCCATTTTTTCCAGGTCGAGCACGGCGTCGATGGCTTCCTTCGCCATGACCTCCGCTGCGTCCTGGTCCACCAGGTAGTCGCCACCCTTGACGGTGTCGAAGGTGTGCCACTCCCAGTTGTCTTCCTCGACGTTGGCAAGTGCTGCGCACATGCCGCCCTGGGCCGCACCGGTGTGCGAACGGGTTGGGTAAAGCTTGGTAAGCACTGCGGTGTGCGCGCGCTGACCGGACTCGATCGCGGCACGCATACCTGCACCACCGGCACCGACGATGACTACGTCGTACTTGTGTACCTGCATTCTTGATGCTCTCTTTTCTGAAAAATCTGTGTGGCTAAAAAAGGGGTTTTAGCACTGTGGCAACGGGCTGTTCACAACGCAAGGATCGAAGGTGAAGATCACCAGGGAGCCAAGCACGATGATGAAGATCGTCGACACATAGAGGACGCCCTTGAGCCAGGCACGGGTTGCGTGCTTCTCGGCGTAGTCGTTGATGATGGTACGCACACCGTTGGTGCCGTGCAGCATCGCCAACCAAAGCAGCGCCAAATCCCAGAACTGCCAGATTGGTGAGGCCCACTTGCCGGCAACGAAGCCGAAGGACAGGGCGTTGATGCCCGTGCCGGTCAGCAGGTTGGCGATCAGGTGACCGAAGATCAGAACGACCAGTACTACGCCGGATAGGCGCATGAACAGCCATGCGAGCATCTCGAAGCTGCTGCGGGACTTTGGTCCGCGAACATACTTCGGGTCTATACGCTGGCTACGGGGGGCAGCAATTTCTGCGCTCATGGTTTAGTGTCCTCCGAATGCAAGCGAGAGGTGGCGGATTGCGAAGCCGGCGAATACAACGACCCAAACGCCGATGACGCCCCACAACAGCTGGCGCTGGTACTTGGTGCCCTGCTTCCAGAAGTCAACCAAGATCAGACGCAGTCCATTGAATGCGTGGAAGAGGATGGCGGCGACCAAAGCGGTTTCACCGAGTGCCATCAGGGGGTTTTTGTACGTGGCAATCACTGCGTCGTATGCACTGGCATCGACGCGTACAAGTGCTGTATCAAGCACGTGCACTAAAAGAAAAAGGAAAATAACGACACCGGTGACCCGGTGTCCCACCCAGGACCACATGCCTTCACGGCCGCGGTATAGGGTGCCTGACGAAGTCTTCGACACTGAACTAAACCTCCAAGGCTCGCAACGGCGCATGTGTATATTGCACACAATGAGATTTGACGCACTTGTGCGAGCGTTCCTTGTGCGAGTCTAAACCACATATGAGCCTCGGTTCTATCTTGAGTCTCGCCCTTGTGAGTATGTTCACCGAATAGTGGCAAATATGCGCCAGAAGGCCGGAAATACGCGCGTAATAACGCATAGACACGTTTCGTATTTATTGATCGCCCGAGAGCTTCAATGACCGGGTTTGCCCACCGAATGAATTAGTGTTGTGCTCGTGAATGCAGACCTTTTAGCGCGATTCCATGGCGTGATTCCGGCCGGTGGCGTCGGAACCCGACTGTGGCCCCTCTCCCGAGCCTCGGCTCCCAAATTCCTGCACGATCTCACCGGCTCGGGTTCTACCCTGATCCGTGCGACGTACGACAGGTTGGTGCCATTGGCCGGTGAGCGGATTATGGTCGTCACCGGTCGTGCCCACCGCGGCGCGGTCATGGACCAGCTCCCCGAACTGTGTGACGAGAACCTGGTGCTCGAACCCGAGCCACGTGATTCGGCGGCCGCGATCGGACTCGCCGCAGCCATCCTGTATCGCCGTGACCCGAATATCATCATGGGTTCTTTCGCCGCCGACCAGGTCATTGGCCCGGTGGACATCTTCCAGAAGGCGCTGAGCGAAGCGATCCATACCGCGGCCACGGGCAAGATCGTGACGATCGGCATCCATCCGACTCATGCCTCGACGGCCTTTGGCTACATCAAGGCCGGCGATTTGCTGAATGTTGCCAACGCGCCCACCGCCCGCGCCGTCGTGGAATTCGTGGAGAAGCCGGATGAGGATACGGCCCGCGGCTACCTGGCCGGCGGGGGATTCCTCTGGAATGCCGGAATGTTCGTCGCCCCCGTGGGGCTGATGCTCGAGCACCTCAAGTCGAACGAGCCAGATCTGCATGCCGGCCTGATGCGCATCGCCGAGGCGTGGGATACCGACGAGCGCGAAGCCGTCATGAACGCGGTCTGGACCGACCTGCCCAAGATCGCGATCGACTACGCGGTGGCCGAGCCCGCCGCGGCCGCCGGCGACGTCGCGGTGATTCCCGGCGTTTTCAACTGGGATGACGTCGGGGACTTCGCCGCCATCGGTCGGCTGAACAAGGCCAGCGAGGACACCGGGGTGATCTCTCTGGGGGAGAACGTTCGGGTGTATTCGGATAATGCCACCGGCGTAGTCTATGGGGATCGCCCCCGGGTGGTTGCGCTGATCGGAATCGACGATGTGATCGTCGTGGATACGGCCGACGCCTTGCTCGTCACGACCAAGGAGCACGCGCAGAAGGTCAAGCAGACGGTGGAGAAGCTCAAGGCCTCCGGAGCTACCGACGTGCTCTAGCGCACGCAGTTTCCGACGCCCGTGGCCGACTCGAAAGGGTAGGTCACGGGCGTTTTTGCTGGTTGTGAGGACTATCTCGAAGCAGCGGATGGCGAAGGCGGCCAGGCGCGCCAGCAAGCCGGTATAACTAGACCCGGCGGCACAAATTCGGATGCTCGCGGTGCCTCGGATTCACGGTTTCGGGTGCTTTTCGACACGAATTTGAGTAGGTTTGAACGCATGTCAACGGCTAAGAATGATTCCGAACCGCCAAGCAAACCCAACGACCAAGCCAAGGTGCCCGAACCGGTCCAGAAAGAAACTCGAATCAATCGAGTTGTCTTTTTCGGTTCGGCCTCGCTGGTGCTCGGCATTGCCCTGTGGGCCATTCTCGACAGGGAGTCTGCCGACGCAGTGATCGGTGCCACGGTCGCCTGGATCGGCAAGAACTTCGGCTGGTACTACACGCTCATCGTCGTCTCCGTGCTCGTCTTCGTCATCAGCATCGCCATTTCGAAGGTCGGCAAGACCCGGCTGGGGCCCGACCATTCACGGCCGACCTTCAACGTTTTCACTTGGGCTTCGATGCTTTTCGCGGCCGGCATCGGCATCGACCTGATGTTCTTCTCGGTGGCCGAGCCGATCACGCAGTACCTAGCGCCACCTACCGGCGACGGCTCAACCGTTGAGGCGGCCCGCCAAGCGGTGGTCTGGACGCTCTTCCACTATGGACTGCTGGGCTGGGGCCTCTACGCGCTGATCGGGCTGGCGCTGGGCTATTTTGCCTACCGGCACAATCTTCCGCTGTCGATCCGTTCCGCCCTCTACCCGCTGCTGGGCCGCCGGATCAATGGCTGGATCGGCCACTCGGTGGATATAGCGGCCATGCTGGGTACGATTTTCGGCATCGCGACCTCGCTGGGCATCGGCGTGGCCCAGCTGAACTATGGGTTAAATTTCATGTTCGGAATTCCCGAGAACATGAGCTGGCAGATCGTGCTGATCGTCGCGGCCGTTTTCATGGCGACGATCTCGGTACTGACCGGTGTGGAAAAGGGCATTCGACGGTTATCCGAACTCAACGTGCTGCTGTGCATTGCGCTGATGCTCTTTGTGCTGATCGTCGGCGGTACCGCCTACCTCTTCGACGGGATCATCATCAACATCGGCGACAGCCTCGCGAACTTCCCGGGCATGGCGCTGGATACCTTCGCCTATGACCGCCCCGATGAGTGGCTCAATGGCTGGACGCTCTTCTTCTGGGCGTGGTGGATCGCCTGGGCGCCCTTCGTCGGGCTGTTCCTCGCCCGCATTTCGCGTGGGCGAACCATTCGGCAGTTTGTCACCGGCGTTCTGGTAGTGCCTTTCGCCTTCATCCTGTTGTGGATCTCGATCTTCGGCAATAGCGCGCTGGCGCTGGTGCGCGGCGGAAACGCGGCCTTCGGCGAGGTCGCCATGAACACCCCGGAGCGGGCCTTCTATTCGCTGCTCGAGCAGTACCCGGGTACCCCCATCACCGCGGCGATCGCCACCTTCACCGGCCTGCTGTTCTACGTCACCAGCGCCGACTCCGGCGCGCTGGTGATGGCGAACTTCACCTCGCACCTGAAAGATGCGCAATCGGACGGCTCCAAGCCGGTGCGCCTGTTCTGGTCGCTGGCCACGGGCCTGCTGACCTTGGGCATGCTCTTCGTCGATGGCGTGCCGACCCTGCAAGGCGCGACCGTCATCATGGGCCTTCCCTTCTCCTTCGTGCTGCTATTCATCATGCTGGGACTGTTTAAATCCCTGCGGGTTGAATCGGCGCTGGCCGATAGCTACCAAGGGGCCATGCACAAGGTGCTGAGCAGCCGGATGGGTCCCAGCACCGAACGGCGCAGCTGGAAGCAGCGTCTGTCCCGGGCGATGAACTATCCCGGGCACCGGGCGGTGCAGCGCTACCTCGCCGAGGTGGCCGAGCCTGCACTGCGCGAGGTGAGCGAGGAGTTCACCGCCCGCGGCGCCGAGGTCCAGCTGGATACCGAAGCGGTGCATAACCTGAACCTCGACTCCCTGGACCTGGTGGTCGGCAACGGGCAGGAACGTCCCTTCAAATACCAGGTGTACCCGGTCCAGCTTCCGGTACCGAGCTACGCGAGGGTCTCCGCGGGCGATGACATCTACTACCGCATCGAAGTCTTCTCCCAAGAAGGCAGCCACGGATACGACCTGATGGGGCTGAGCAAAGAGCAGCTCATCTGCGATGTGCTGGACCAGTACGAAGCGCATCTCACCTTCCTGAATACCCAGATCGAATCCGATGGACCCAGCCAGATCAACGCGGCGGGAGCCGGAAAGTCTGATTGGGAGTCGGACTTTGAAACTTCCTCTATTCCCCTGATTGCTAAGACGAAGGACGAGTCATGAGTTTTCCGCAGAACCAGAACGAACTACTGCTCAATGCCGCGACGATTTATATTGACGGCAGCTTTGGGCCGGCCAGCTCCGCCGCGACCAGGCAGATCTCCTGCCCGGCCAACGGCGAACCGGTAGCCCTCGTCTCCGAGGCCGGGCCCGCGGACGCCGAGGCCGCGATCGCCGCGGCCCGCCGCGCCTTCGACACCGGGACCTGGTCCCAGCTCCCCGCCCCGGAACGCGGAGACTTCCTGCTGCGCGTCGCGGACCGGCTGGCCGAACGCAAGGACGAATTCGCGCTGGCCGAAACCCTGGACACCGGCAAGCGCCTGGTCGAATCCGAACTGGACATGGACGACATCATCAACTGCTTCCGCTACTTCGGCAAGCTCTCCGGAACCGATGCCGGGCGGATCGTCGACGCCGGGGACCGGCAGGTGCTCAGCCGCATCGTCTACGAACCGGTCGGCGTCGCGGCGATGATCACCCCGTGGAACTACCCGCTGCTCCAAGCCGCGTGGAAGATCGCCCCGGCGCTGGCCGCCGGCTGCTCCTTCGTGCTCAAGCCCGCCGAGCTGAGCCCCTCCACCGCGATCCTGATGCTGGACGTGCTCCATGAGCTGGGCCTGCCGGCCGGGGTGGCGAACCTGGTCACCGGCACCGGCGCGCAGGTCGGCGCGGTCCTCTCCGAGCACCGCGACGTGGACCTGGTCTCCTTCACCGGCGGCCTGGCCACCGGGCGCAAGGTCGCGGCCGCGGCGGCCGGAACGGTGAAGAAGGTCGCCCTGGAGCTGGGCGGGAAGAACCCGAACGTGATCTTCGCCGACGCGGACTTCGACGCCGCGGTGGACAACGCGCTGAATGGCGCGTTCGTGCATTCGGGGCAGGTCTGCTCGGCCGGGGCGCGGATCATCGTGGAGGAATCCATTGCGGAGCGGTTCGTCGACGAACTGGTGCGCCGCGCGGAGCAGATCACCCTCGGCGGCCCGTTCGATGAGCACGCCGAAACCGGGGCGCTGATCTCCGCGGAGCATCTGGGAAAGGTCGAGGCGTATGTGCAGTCCGGGCTCGCCGAAGGCGCGCGGCTGCGCTGCGGGGGCCGGGCGGCCACCGATGCGGACGGCCCCGGGCTGGGGGCGGGGCATTTCTACCTGCCCACCGTCTTTGACCAGGTGGCCCGCGGCATGTCGGTGGTCATCGAGGAGGCCTTCGGCCCGGTGGTCACCGTGGAGACCTTCGCCACCGAAGATGAGGCGGTGGCTACCGCCAACGACACCGACTACGGGCTGGCCGGGGCGGTGTGGAGCCAGGACGCGTCCAAGACCCAGCGGATCGCGGCCCGGTTGCGCCACGGGACGATCTGGATCAACGACTTCCACCCCTACCTGCCGCAGGCCGAGTGGGGCGGCTTCGGCCAGTCCGGGGTCGGCCGCGAGCTGGGGCCGACCGGGCTGGGCGAGTACCAGGAAGCCAAGCACATCTACCAGAATCTGGACCCGCAGGTCACCGGCTGGTTCGCCCAGAAGTAGGGAAGAGGGAAACTGAGGATTATGAGCAACACTAACGAATTTGACTACATCGTCATCGGCGGCGGTTCGGCCGGCGCCGCGGCCGCCGCACGGCTGAGTGAAGACCCGGCGGTGCGCATCGCGCTGGTGGAGGCCGGCCCCGATGACCGGGGTCTTGAGGAGGTCTTGCAGCTGAACCGCTGGATGGAATTGCTCGAATCCGGGCTGGACTGGGACTACCCGATCGAGGCGCAGGAGAACGGGAACTCCTTCATGCGCCATTCCCGGGCCAAGGTGATGGGCGGGTGCTCGAGCCATAATTCCTGCATCGCGTTCTGGGCGCCGCGCGAGGACCTGGATGAATGGGAATCGAAGTTCGGGGCCACCGGCTGGAATTCGGCGATGGCCTACCGGCTGTATCAGCAGCTGGAGAGCAATGAGGACGCCGGGCCGGAGGCCCCGCACCATGGGGATTCGGGGCCGGTGCACCTGATGAATGTGCCGGGCACCGATCCGTGCGGGGTGGCGCTGCTGGAGGCTTGCGCGCAGGCCGGGATTCCGCGGGCGAAGTTCAACAACGATGAGACCGTGGTCAACGGGGCGAACTTCTTCCAGATCAACCGGCGTGCCGATGGCACCCGGTCCTCCTCCTCGGTCTCCTATATCCATCCGATTATGGAGCGGGAGAACTTCACGCTGCTCACCGGGCTGCAGGCGCGGAAGCTGAACTTCGATGCGGGCAAGCGCTGCACCGGGGTGGACGTGGTCGACGGGGCGTTCGGGCGCACTACCACGCTGCACGCGGCCCGCGAGGTGATCCTCTCGGCCGGGGCGATCGATTCGCCGAAGCTGCTGATGCTTTCGGGGATCGGGCCGGCCGAGCATCTGGAGTCGGTGGGCGTCGAGGTGCTCCTCGACGCGCCGGGGGTGGGCGAGCATCTGCAGGACCACCCCGAAGGGGTGATCCAGTGGGAGGCGAAGCAGCCCATGGTCAGCGAATCCACCCAGTGGTGGGAGATCGGCATCTTCACCCCCACCCGCGAGGGGCTGGACCGTCCGGATCTGATGTTCCACTACGGGTCGGTGCCTTTTGATATGCATACGCTGCGCCAGGGGTATCCGACCGGGGAGAACACCTTCTGTCTGACTCCGAATGTTACGCATGCGAAGTCCCGGGGTACGGTGCGGTTGCGCAGCTGCGATTTCCGTGACAAGCCGAAGGTCGATCCGCGCTATTTCACCGACCCGGAGGGCCATGATGCGCGGGTGATGATCGCCGGGATCCGCAAGGCCCGGGAGATCATCGGGCAGCCGGCGATGGCTGATTGGGCTGGGGTGGAGCAGTTCCCGGGCCAGGGTGTGCAGTCCGATGCGGAGATCTTCGATTACCTCAAGCGCACGCATAACACCGTGTATCATCCGGCCGGGTCGGTGCGGATGGGGGCTGTGGAGGATGTGATGTCGCCGTTGGATCCGGAGTTGCGGGTTAAGGGGGTGTCCGGGTTGCGGGTGGCCGATGCGTCGGTGATGCCGGAGTTGGTGACGGTGAATCCGAATCTCACGGTGATGATGATTGGTGAGCGCTGCGCCGAACTGATCCGCGGCAAGTAGCAAATGTCCCGTGCCCGGGCCCCGGTTCGCGATGAACCGGGGCCTGGGATGGGATTGTATTGCGTAATTCGGCTCAAGGTTACGGCCCAGCTGGTCGCCGATTCCTCGACGGCGTATTCTCACAGGGGTGACCACCGTGAATGAAAATGGCAAGCTGGCTTCCGTCCAACCGTGGACCGAGCCGCTGCTGCCTGCGCTGATCGACTTCCGCCGCGAGCTGCACCGCAACCCAGAACTGTCCTTCGCGGAGCACCAGAGCACCGCGCGGATTCTCGCGACGCTGCGTGCCGCCGGGCTCGAGCCGGTGGCCATGGAGCAGACCGGTGCATTCGTCGACGTGGGACCGGGGCCGATCCGGCTCGGGCTGCGCGCGGATATCGACGCTCTGCCCGTAGTGGAAGAAACCGGGCTGGATTTCGCCTCGCAGACCGACGGGGTGGCCCACGCTTGCGGCCACGACATCCACACCACCGTGATGCTCGGCGTCGCGCTGGCCTTGCAGCGGATGGACGAGGCCGGGGCGCTGCACGGAAAAATTCGGGTGATCTTCCAGCCTGCCGAGGAGAAACTGCCCGGCGGCGCGCTGTCCGTGATCGAGCAGGGGATCTTGGATGAGGTGCCGCGCGTGCTGGCGCTGCACTGCGATCCGCGGATCGACGTGGGCAAGATCGGTACCCGCATCGGCGCGATCACCTCGGCCAGCGATACCATTCGCATCGAGGTCAACGGCCGCGGCGGGCATACCTCACGTCCGCATTTGACCGAAGACATCGTCTTCGCAATGAGCCAGATCGCCACCCAGGTCCCGGCAGTGCTCGGACGCAAGGTGGATGTGCGCTCGGCCGTCTCGGTGGTGTGGGGGCAGATTCATGCCGGCAGCGCCCCGAATGCGATACCCGCTACCGGATACCTGGCCGGAACCATGCGTTGCCTCGATGGCGAGGTCTGGTACGCGGCCGGTGAGCTGCTCGATGCTACGGTCCGCCAGGTGGCAGCTCCCTATGGGGTGGAGATCAAGATGCAGCACACCCGCGGGGTGCCGCCGGTAATCAACGCTCCGAGCGAAACCGCATTGATCGAAGATGCGGCTCGCCGGGAATTTGGCGCGGCAGCGATCGAGCTGACCCCGCAGTCCATGGGCGGAGAAGATTTTGCCTGGATGACGCAGAAGGTACCGGGGGCAATGCTGCGCCTTGGCACCCGCACTCCGGGAGGCAAGACCTTCGACCTGCACCGCGGGGACTATAACCCAGATGAACGGTGCATCGGAACGGGCGTGCGCTTGATGGCCGCCGCGGCCGTGCAGGCCATCGACGAAGCGCTGGCCAACTAGGGGAAACCCAAAAAGTTTTAACACTTCTTTGAAGCTTTAACAAATCGTCATCTGACTTGGAGTTTGGCGTTAAGCGCTTGCCGTTACGTGTTCGGGAAGTTACCGGTTTGTAATCTTCCACGTCTTTACCTCTGTCGTATCTCCGATAGGCTATGGAAACGATGGGAAAGCTAGTACTTTTGTGCCGCTCGCGAAGGCCATCTTCGTGGGGTTACAGGTTCCTCGCCTCCCGGTAATCTCGCACTTCACTCATGGAGGTTTAGATGCGCTTCGTATCGCGCAAGACCGGTATGGCTGCGGCCATGCTCGGCATTTCGGCTTTGGCATTGAGCGCCTGTGGCGCTGCTCCAGAGGAAACCGGCGGAGCCGCCGGCAACTCTGACTACATTGGCTGCATCGTTTCCGACTCGGGCGGATTCGACGACCAGTCCTTCAACGAATCCTCGCACCGCGGCCTGCTGGCCGCTGCCGACGATATTGGCTTCACCCCGCGCGAGGCAGAGTCGAAGTCGAACGCCGACTTCGCCACCAACCTCACCGGCATGATGAACGCCGGCTGCAATCTGACGGTCACCGTCGGATTCCTGCTGGGCGACGCAACCGCCGAAGCCGCTGCCGCTAACCCGGAGAAGCACTTCGCGATCGTCGACTTCCAGTATGAGGAGCAGATCGAAAACGTCAAGCCGATCATCTATGACACGGCTCAGGCAGCCTACCTGGCCGGCTATGCGGCAGCTGCCGCCTCGGAGACCGGCACCGTGGCCACCTTCGGCGGCGTCAAGATTCCTACCGTCACCATCTTCATGGACGGTTTCGCCGACGGCGTTGACAAGTTCAACGAAGACAAGGGCGAGGACGTCAAGCTGCTGGGCTGGGACAAGGAGAAGCAGGACGGCACGTTCACCGGCGACTTCGAAAAGCAGGACAAGGGCAAGCAGGTGACCAAGAACTTCATCGACAACGGTGCAGACGTGGTCATGCCCGTGGCAGGTCCGGTAGGCAAGGGCGCCGGCGCTGCGGTGCAGGACGCCAACAAGGCCGGCAAGGACGTCAAGCTGGTATGGGTTGACTCCGATGGCTACGTGACCGCTCCGGACTACAAGGACGTCATGCTCACCTCGGTGGTCAAGACCATGGACAAGGCCGTCGAAGAGGTCATCGTCGCCGACGCGGCAGACAACTTCGATTCGACCCCATATGTCGGAACGCTGGAGAACGAGGGTGTTGCCCTGGCTCCATTCCACGACTTCGACTCCACGGTTTCCGATGAAACCAAGGCAGAGCTCGAGGCCCTGAAGGCCTCGATCATCTCCGGTGAGCTGAAGGTTGAATCGGCAGCCAGCCCTAAGTAGGGTTTGGCGCACCACAGAATAAGTCATCCGAGCGCGTCACCGCTCACCGCCTGAGCGGTGTGCAGGTGACGCGCTCTATGCCTGCCCACCTGCCAGTAACCGAATAACAAAGATGGTGGAATCGTGAAACTCGAACTACGAGGAATCTCGAAAGCCTTCGGTTCTTTCTACGCCAACAAAGACATCGACCTCGTCGTCGATGATGCCCAGATCCACTGCTTGCTCGGTGAGAACGGCGCGGGAAAGTCCACGCTAATGAACGTGCTCTACGGTCTGTACCAACCGACCGAGGGGCACATCCTGATCGACGACAAGCCGGTGGCATTCTCCGGCCCCGGCGATGCCATGGCCGCCGGCATCGGCATGGTGCACCAGCACTTCATGCTGATCCCGGTGTTCACCGTCGCCGAGAACATCGCCCTGGGCGCCGAAGCCACCAAGGCCGGCGGCGTGCTTGACCTGCAGGTCACACGCAAGAAGGTCCGCGAAATCTCCGACCGCTATGGGTTCAACGTCGACCCGGACGCGATCGTCGAGGATTTGCCCGTCGGCGTGCAGCAGCGCGTGGAAATCATCAAGGCACTGGTCCGCGAGGCGAAGGTGCTCATCCTCGATGAGCCAACCGCGGTGCTGACCCCGCAGGAGACCGACGAGCTGCTGGATATCATGCGCCAGCTCAAGGCCAACGGCACCTCGATCGTGTTCATCTCGCATAAGCTGCGCGAGGTGCGCGCGGTCTCCGATGTGATCACCGTGGTCCGCCGCGGACTGGTCGTCGACTCGGTCGCCCCCGAAACCTCCACCACCGAGCTGGCCAACCTGATGGTCGGACGCGCCGTGCAGCTGAACCTGAACAAGGAAGCGGGCACCCCGGGGGAGGCCAGCCTCGCGGTGCGCGAGCTGAGCGTCATCAATCCGGCCGGGACCACCACCTTGGACCGGGTCTCCTTCGACATCCACCGAGGCGAGATCCTCGCCGTGGCCGGGGTGCAAGGCAACGGGCAGACCGAACTGACCGAGGCGATCCTCGGCACCCAGCCGGTGAACGCCGGATCGATCAAGCTCGACGGTCAGGAACTGGTCGGCAAATCGGTCAAGGCGGTGCTGCGCTCGGGCGTGGGCTTTGTCCCCGAAGACCGCTCGGTGCACGGGCTGGTCACCCAGTTCTCCATCGAAGAGAACCTGATTCTGGACCTGTACGACCGAAAGCCCTTCGGCAAGGGGATTTCGATGAACCTGGAGGCGATGAAGAAGAACGCCACCAAGCAGATCGCCGACTTCGACGTGCGCACCGACAACCCGCTGAACCCGGCGTCCAGCCTCTCTGGCGGCAACCAGCAGAAGGTGGTGATGGCCCGCGAGCTGAGCCGCGATTTGAAGCTGTTCATCGCCTCGCAGCCCACCCGCGGCGTGGATGTGGGCTCCATCGAGTTCCTGCACCGGCGCATCGTCGCCGAACGCGACAAGGGCACTCCGGTGCTGATCGTGTCCACCGAGCTGGACGAGGTGATGGAGCTGGCGGACCGGATCGCGGTGCTCTACAAGGGCAAGATCAACGGCATCGTGCCGGGGGACACCTCCCGCGAGGTGCTCGGCCTGATGATGGCCGGCGTCTCCCAGGAGGATGCGATCAGCCAGGCCGGCCACGTGAAGGCCGACGCCGAACCCGTCGAGGCGGCCCCGGCACCGGCGGAAACCACTCAGCCCGGCAAAGCAGCGCCGGGCGACATGAACGCAGCGGAAGGAGAAGCGCAGTGAGCGAGAACCCCATCGGCGAGATGCCGGCCGCCGAGAAGCCGGCAGCGCCGCCCGAGGGCAAGCAGCCGGATAACGAGCTGTTCCGCAAGATCACCCAGGGCCCGGGCATCGTCTCGCTGCTCGGCGTGATCGTCGCCCTGGTCATCGGCGGCCTGCTGGTAGCGGTCACCGACAAGAAGGTCATCGAGACCTCCAGCTACATCTTCGCCCGACCCAGCGATTTCTTCTCCCAGCTGTGGCGCGCGGGCACCGAAAGCTACGTGGCGCTGTTCAACGGCTCCATCTACAACTCCGCACGGGGCTTCTCCCCGTTCCTGGAGACCCTGACGGTCTCCACCCCGCTGATCTGCGCGGGCCTGGGCGTTGCCCTGGCCTTCCGCGCGGGCATGTTCAACATCGGTGCCCAGGGGCAGATCATCATCGGCGCCACGATGGCCGGCTATGTCGGGTTCGCCTGGCATCTGCCGCTGGTGCTGCACCTGTTGCTGGTGATCATTTTCGGGCTGCTCGGCGGCGCGCTGTGGGGCGGGCTGGTGGGCCTGCTCAAGGCCCGCACCGGCGCGCACGAGGTGATCTTGACGATCATGTTCAACTACGTGGCGCTGTACCTGCTGTACTTCTTGATGAACACCACCGCCTTCCGCCGTCCCGGCGAGACGAACCCGATCTCCCCGATCCTCGACGCCAACGCGACCTTCCCGGCGATGCCGGGTTCCCGGTTGCACCTGGGCTTCGTCATGGCGATCGGGCTGACGGTGCTGGTGGCCTGGATGCTCAAGCGCTCCACCCTCGGCTTCGAATTCCGCGCGGTAGGGCATAACCCGCAGGCCGCACGGACCGCCGGGGTGAACGTCGCACGGACCACCATGCTGGCGATGGCCTTCGCCGGCGCGCTGGCCGGTGCCGCCGGCGTCGCCCAGGTGGCCGGCACCGAGAAGGTGCTCACCGCCGGTGTGGCCGGCTCGCTCGGCTTCGACGCGATCACCGTGGCGCTGCTGGGCCGCTCCACCCCGTGGGGGACCTTCTTCGCCGGGCTCTTGTTCGGTGCCTTCCGCGCCGGTGCGGTCAATATGCAGATCTCCACCGGCACCCCAATCGACATCGTGCTCGTGGTGCAGTCGCTGATCGTGCTGTTCATCGCCGCTCCGCCGCTGGTGAAATCGATCTTCGGCATGAACCCCAAGCGACGCGCGCGCGTCGCCGAAACCACCAAGGCAGGTGCCAAGTGACCACCATGACGACTCAAGGCCTGCAACCGTCGATCACGCTGTTGCCGAGCAAGAAAACCCCAATCGTGCTCAGCGTCATCGCACTGATCACGCTGATCAGCTTCGGCTTCCTAGGCAGCAGCCAGGCGGCGCATTTCTCGCTGAGCACCGCCACCGACGCGTTCACGATTCCGGACCTGGTCTTCCCGGGCATGGCCACGAATATCGTCTTCGGGGTGCTGCTGGCGGCCCTGGCGGCCTACTCCTGGAGGCTGCGCGCCAAGGGGCAGGCCCTGCCGACCTGGGCGGTGGTGATCGCCGCGGTGCTCTTCGTCCTGGGCTTCCTGATCTGGGTGGTCTCCGGGGCGAATATCAACAGCATTTCGCTGGCCAGCCTGCTGGCCGGCGCGGTGGTGCTCGCGGTGCCGCTGGTCTTCGGTTCGCTCTCCGGAGTGCTCTGCGAACGTGCCGGCGTGGTCAACATCGCCATCGAGGGCCAGCTGCTCGGTGGCGCGTTCACCGCGGCGATCGTCGCCTCGGTGACCAAAAACGCCTTCGCCGGGCTGATCGCCGCAGGCATCGCCGGCGCGCTGGTTTCCCTGGTGCTCGCGGTCTTCGCAATCAAGTACCTGGTCAACCAGATCATCGTCGGCGTGGTGCTCAACGTGCTCGTCTCGGGCATCACCGGGTTCCTCTTCACCACGGTGATGCAGGAAGATCCGGAACTGTTCAACTCGCCGGCCCACCTGCCGATCATCGCGATCCCCGGGTTGAGCGCCATCCCGGTGATCGGCCCGATCCTGTTCAAGCAGTCGCTGATCGGCTACCTGATGTACGTGGCGGTCTTCCTGGTCTGGTTCGGCCTGTTCAAAACCCGTTGGGGGCTGCGCGTGCGTGCGGTGGGCGAACACCCGAAGGCCGCGGACACCCTGGGCATCAAGGTCAACGCCACCCGCTTCTGGAACGTCACCCTCGGCGGCATCGTCGCCGGCATCGGCGGCTCGTTCTTCACCCTGGTGGCGATCGATTCCTTCACCAAGGAGATTTCCGGCGGCCGCGGCTTCATCGCGTTGGCCGCGGTGATCTTCGGACGCTGGAACCCGATCGGAGCCTTCGCCGCCGCGCTGCTCTTCGGCTTCGCGGATAACCTGCAGGTGATCTTGACGATTATCGGCACACCGGTGCCAAGCCAGTTCATGGCGATGATGCCGTATCTGGTCACGATCTTCGCCGTCGCCGGACTGGTGGGCCGCTCGCGTGGCCCGGCGGCCGTCGGCGAACCGTATGTGAAGGAATGACAATCCCCATGGAAAACAACACCGCGCCGTGGTCGCAGCTCGAAGCTGCGGCCGCGGCGGCGCTGTCCACGGCCTATGCACCCTACTCGAAGTTCCGGGTGGGCGCCGCGGCGCAAACCACCGATGGGCGAATCGTCTCGGGGTGCAATATCGAAAACGCCGCCTACGGGGTGACCCTGTGCGCCGAGTGCGCCATGGTCGGCGAAATGTTCGCCACCGGCGGCGGCCAGCTGGCGTACTTTGTCTGTTTCGGCCAGCTGGAGGCGGGCAAGGTCGAACTGATCACCCCCTGCGGGCGCTGCCGCCAACTGCTCTTCGAGCACCGGGGTGCCGACATGCTGATCAAAACCGATACCGGCATCCTCACCATGGAACAGCTGCTGCCCTACGCCTTTGGCCCGAACGATATTGCCTTGTGACCCGCGCGCTTTTGCGTAGCGAAGTCACCTCCGAGAAATTGACGAGTAAGGAACCCGATTATGGCTGCCGAAAAATTTAGTGCCGTCGATATCATCCGCACCAAACGCGATGGCGGGGAACTCAGCGGCGAGATGATCGACTGGACCATCGAGGCGTACACCCGCGGCGCCATCGCCGAAGAGCAGATGTCCGCGCTGAATATGGCGATCTTCTTCCGCGGCATGAACCGTTCGGAAATTTCGCGCTGGACCCACGCGATGATCAACTCGGGCGAACGCATGGACTTCTCCGGGTTGACCGATGCCAACGGCAAGCGGCTGGCCACCACCGACAAGCACTCCACCGGCGGGGTGGGGGATAAGATCACGCTGCCGCTGGCACCGCTGGTCGCCAGCTTCGGGGTGGCCGTCCCGCAGCTCTCCGGCCGCGGCCTGGGCCACACCGGAGGCACCCTGGATAAGCTCGAAGCCATCCCGGGGTGGCGTGCGGCATTGACCAACGAGGAGATGTTCGCCCAGCTTTCGGGTGCCGGCGCGGTGATCTGCGCCGCGGGCACCGGGCTGGCCCCGGCGGATAAGAAGCTGTACGCGCTGCGGGATGTGACCGCCACCGTGGACTCGCTGCCGCTGATCGCCTCCTCGATTATGAGCAAGAAGATCGCCGAAGGCACCGGCACGCTGATCCTGGATGTGAAGGTCGGTTCCGGCGCCTTCATGAAGGACGAGGCGATGGCCCGCGAGCTCGCCGAAACCATGGTCTACCTGGGCACCGATTCCGGGGTGAATACCGTCGCCTTGCTGACGAATATGGACACCCCGCTCGGGTTGACCGCCGGCAATGCGATCGAGGTCGAGGAATCCGTTGAGGTGCTCGCCGGCGGCGGGCCGGAGGACGTGGTCGAGCTGACCGTGGCCTTGGCCACCGAGATGCTCGCCGGTGCCGGGATCAAGGGCGTTGACGTGCGCGCCGCGCTGGGCAACGGCCAGGCGATGGACCGCTGGCGGCAGATGATCATCGCCCAGGGCGGCGACCCGGACGCGAAGCTTCCGGTGGCCACCGAATCGCATACCGTCTACGCGCCGGCCGAGGGCGCGCTGCTGAAGCTCGACGCGATGGATATCGGCTTGGCGGCCTGGTTCCTGGGCGCGGGGCGTGCCCGCAAGGAGGATTCGGTGCAGGCAGGTGCCGGCGTGCGCTTGCATGTGAAGCCCGGCGCCTTGGTGCGCCGCGGGCAGCCGATCGCGACGCTGCTGACCGATACCCCGCAGAAGCTGCCGCGCGCCATCGAACTGGTGGAAAAGTCGATCCTGATCGGTTCGGATACCGACCGGGCGGACACCCGCCTGATCTTCGATCGGATTGCCGCGAAGTAGCCGAACTTCCGCGAGTGCGCCGGAATCTCGTCGACGCAAGGCGGCACCCGACCCACGCCGTGGTCGGGTGCCGCTGTCGTTTCTTCGCGGTGGTCGTGAACCGCTGCTCCGCGCGCGGCTCTAGCTCCCGGCAAACTCCCGGCAAACTCCCGGGAACCGGAAGGCGGTGTTCAATCGTTGGACAGATGTCTCCACCCGTGGGTGTGGATGGATAAAATTCATTATGCGACGACGGTCGGATGCATCGGTGCGAGTTCTCGAGTGAGAATGGAATCACGGCGCGTCAGGCGCAAGCCCGGGGGAAGAAGCAGAGATTAATGGAACTGGTCAACGAGGCGATCACGCAGGCAGCAAGCGCATGGTGGGTGCTGCCGCTGTTGTTTCTGTTCTGCATGATCGATGCGTTTTTTCCGATCGTGCCCTCCGAGTCCTTCCTGGTCTCGCTGGCCGCCGTGGGCGTGAACACCGGGTCGCCCAACCTGGTATTGATTGCAGTGCTTGGCATTTCCGGGGCCATCGTGGGGGACCAGATCACCTTCCTGATCGGCCGCAAGCTCGGGGCGCGCGGCTTCGCGTGGATGCGCGGAAAGCGGGCGCAACGCGTGCTGAATTTTTCCGCGCGCAAGCTCCAGACCTCAGGGGCGCTGCTGATTTTCACCGCACGCTATATCCCCGTGGGCCGCGTCGCGGTGAATTTGACGGCGGGCGCCACGGGCTTCAGCCACCGCCGTTTTACCCTCTTCGACATCATCGGCTGCGTCACCTGGGGCGCCTATTCGGTGGGCATCGGAGCGTTGGCGGGCAATTGGCTGGCGCATAACAAACTGCTGGGAATTATCGTCTCGGTGGTGCTCGCGGTGCTGCTGGGCTACCTCATCGACCTGTTGGTCAATCGGGTGTTTGCCCGGTACAAGCGGCGCACGCAGAACGGCGCACCGGCCGAAACCTCCGGGGCGCTGGAGCTGGTCCCGCCCGAGCGCGAACAGGGTTAACCCGCCGGCTTGACGATGGTCACATAGCGGCTCGCAGATCTTTACCCAGCAGAACTATCTGTGCGGAGGAATTGCGACTAGGCTCGACCTGTGACTGAAGAAATGATTCATCTTGCCTATGATCCCGAGTTCGACTTCCGGGATCTGCCCAAAGTTTCGCTGCATGACCACCTTGACGGTGGCTTGCGCCCGCAAACCATCATCGACTTGGCAGCGGAGGTCGGCCACGAGCTGCCGGCCACCGACGCCGAAGCCTTGGGTGAATGGTTCCGTGAATCGGCCGACTCCGGTTCGCTGCCACGCTACCTGGAAACCTTTGACCACACCCTGGCCGTAATGCAGACCCGCGATGCGCTGATCCGCGTGGCTCGCGAATTCGTCGAAGACCTCGCGGCCGACGGCGTGATCTACGGCGAGGTGCGCTACGCACCCGAGCAGCACCTGCGCGAGGGGCTGAGCCTGGACGACGTCGTCGACGCCGTGCAGGAAGGGCTGGATCAGGCCTGCGAGACGCTGAACAACGAGGGCCACCCGATTCAGGTTGGCCAGCTGCTCTGCGCCATGCGCCAAGCGGACCGCGGCCTGGAGATCGCCCAGCTGGCCTTGCGCCACCGCGGACGGGGCGTGGTCGGATTCGACATCGCCGGCCCCGAGGATGGGTTCCCGCCTTCGCGCATGAAGGACGCCTTCGACCTGCTGGCCGAGAATCTCTTCCCCGCCACCGTGCACGCAGGCGAGGCCGCCGGGCTGGACTCGATCAAGGATGCAATCCTGGTCGGCCGCGCCACCCGCTTGGGCCACGGCGTACGCGTCGCGGAAGATATCGAAATCGAGTTCGGCGGCGTGGACGACGACGGGGAAACCCTGGACCAGGACACCGGACTGGTTTCCTTGGGCCCGGTAGCCAACTGGGTGCGCGAACGCGGCATTCCGCTGGAAATCTGCCCGTCCTCGAACCTGCAGACCGGCGCCACCGCCGGATTCGGCGAGGGAATCGAATCCCACCCGATCGACCTGCTGGTGCAGACCGGGTTCAACGTCACCATCTCCCCGGACAACCGGCTGATGAGCGGCACTGGCCTGTCCGATGAATTCGAATTGCTGGTCGAGGCCTTCGACTACGATCTCGAAGACCTGCTGGATCTGACGCTGAACGCCGCCGAGGCGGCCTTCGTGCCGCTGGAAATGCGTGAACTGCTGGTCGAATACATCAACGACTACTACGCCGACCTGCTCGACGAAGACGACGATGAGGACGACGACGAGGATTACGAAGAGATCTAATTCTCGACGCAATCATTGGCGCAAGGGCCACCGAACCGGTGGCCCTTGCGGCGTTTAACCCTGCCCGAGGCAGGGTGGCGGGAGCCGAAATCGATGCACTATGCTCGAATTTGTGGGCAAAATCTTTGAGGGCATAGACGAGAACCTGAAGACTTGGATTCAACGGCAGCCGATGTGGTTCGTGGCCACCGCGCCGCTATCGGACCAAGGGCATGTGAACATCTCCCCGCGCGGGCATGACTCCTTTTCGGTGCTGGGCCCGAACCAGGTGGCCTGGGTGGACTACACCGGCAGCGGGGTGGAAACCATCGCGCATATCCGGGAAAACGGCCGGGTGTGCCTGATGTTCAATTCCTTCGACGACCGGCCACGCATCGTGCGCCTGCACGGGCGCGGGGCGGTTCACCTGCCGGGCGAGGAGGTCTTCGAGAAGGTTGTTGCCCTGCACCCGGAGCATCCAAGCACCCGCGCGGTGATTTCGGTTCGGCTCACCCGGATCAGCGACTCCTGCGGTTGGGGCGTACCGGTGATGGAGCTCGCCGGGGAACGGGAGCTGCTGCGCCTGCAGGCCGAGAAGAAGGGCGCCGCGGGCATGGAAGAGTACCGGGCGCAGAAGAATTCGCTGAGCATCGATGGTCTGCCCGGGTTGCCCGCATCCATGTGATTAGCTTGAAGGCATGCAAAGCGAGAGCGAATTAGACCGGCTGATCTGGATCGTCGGGACCCTGCGGGAGCGCTGTGCCTGGACCGGCGCATTGACCCATGAGTCCCTGCGCACCTACCTGATCGAGGAATCCTATGAGGTGCTCGACGCGATTGGCGCGCAGGATGCGCAACTATTGTGCGAGGAGCTCGGGGATTTGCTCTTCCAGATCCTGCTCCATGCGCGGATCGCCGAGGAGCGGGAGCACTTCGGCCTGCAGGACGTGGCCAAGGCGCTGGCAGACAAGCTGCAACGCCGCAACCGGCATGTCTTCGATGCACGCGGTGAGCTCGAACCGGTGATCACCACGGACATCGCTGAGATCATCCGGATTTGGGATGCAGCGAAGCAGTCCGAACGTGCCGGGGCGCCGCGGCGTAAAAATGCCGGACTCCCCGCCGGACTTCCCTCGCTGGCGCTGGCGCAAAAGCTGCTGGACCGGCACCGGCGTGCGGGGGCCGCGAAACTCCCGGCGCCCACCAGCGAAATCCGGGCACGCGTGCACGACGCGCAGAGCCTGGGTTCCGAACTCTTGGCCCTCTCGGCGCGGGCCGAGGAGCTTGGCTTGGATGCCGAAACGGTGCTGCGCGACGCGCTGGCGGAAAATTATGCTGGAACGAAGAGTGAAACAACGTCGCCCTAACATGGGGTGAAGCGCTAGGCTAGGGAACAGGCAATGGTGCCAACGGTCGATCGGACCGCTGGATCGACCAGCCCTTAGACAACCCCTTTATACAAGGAGTCCTTACTCATGGCATTGATTGACGCCATTCACGCGCGCGAAATTCTTGATTCCCGCGGAAATCCGACCGTTGAGGTCGAGGTCCTACTTACCGATGGCGCACATGGCCGCGCCGCGGTTCCATCCGGTGCTTCCACCGGCCAGTTCGAAGCCGCGGAACGTCGCGACGGAGACAAGAAGCGCTACCTCGGCAAGGGCGTCTTGGGCGCCGTTGGGTCGGTAATCGAAGAGATCGCCGACGAGCTGGAGGGCTTGGACGCCACCGACCAGCGCTCCATCGACCAGGCAATGATCGAGTTGGACGGCACCGCCAACAAGTCGAAGCTCGGCGCCAACGCCATCTTGGGTGTTTCCCTGGCCGTGGCGAATGCCGCAGCCGCCAGCGCCAACCTGCCGCTGTTCAAGTACCTGGGCGGCCCGAACGCCCACGTGCTGCCGGTGCCATTGATGAACATCCTCAACGGCGGCTCGCACGCCGACTCCGATGTGGACATCCAGGAATTCATGATCGCCCCGCTGGGCGCCGAGACCTTCTCCGAAGGCCTGCGCTGGGGCGTCGAGGTCTACCACAACCTCAAGTCGGTACTGCAGGAAAAGAAGCTGTCCACCGGGCTGGGCGACGAGGGCGGCTTCGCGCCGAACCTGCCAAGCAACCGCGCGGCGCTGGAACTGATCACCGAAGCCATCAAGCGCGCCGGCTACACCCCGGGCAAGGACATTGCCCTGGCGCTGGACGTGGCCTCCTCGGAGTTCTACGAGAACGGCGCCTACCAGTTCGAGGGCGAATCGCGCAGTGCACAGCAGATGAGCGACTACTACGCCTCGCTGGTTGCCGACTTCCCGCTGGTATCCATCGAGGATCCGCTGGATGAGAACGACTGGGAAGGGTGGAAGACCCTGACCGACAATATCGGCGACAAGGTGCAGCTGGTGGGCGATGACCTGTTCGTCACCAACCCGGAGCGTCTGGCTCAGGGCATCAAGACCAATACGGCGAACTCGCTGCTGGTCAAGGTGAACCAGATCGGCACCCTCACCGAGACCCTGGACGCCATCTCCATGGCCCAGCGTGCCGGCTACACCACCATCACCTCGCACCGTTCGGGCGAGACCGAAGATATCACCATCGCCGAGATCTGCGTGGCCACCAACGCCGGCCAGATCAAGACCGGTGCCCCGGCCCGAAGCGAGCGCGTAGCAAAGTACAACCAGCTGCTGCGCATCGAAGAGGACCTGGGCGAGGCAGCAGTTTACGCAGGAACCAGCGCGTTCCCGCGTTTCAACAGCTAATCTTCAGATAAAACGAATAAGCTCGTCGGTAGTTGGATACCGACGGGCTTATCGTTATTTAATGGAGATACCGTTGGAAGTACGAGTTTGAATGGGGGAGTATGGCGCAGCGACCACCGCGCATGCCGCGACGAAACACCCCAGCAAGCACCGGGAAACCGGAAGCTGACTCCGGTGAGCGTAGCGAAATAGACGAAGCACCGGCAGCCGGCGCGCGCAGTGAAACCCGTGGGGCCCATCAGGCGGAGCCGGCCACCGACGCGTTGCACGTGGTACCCACCGCGAAGAGGAATGCTCCGGCGGCGCGCAGGGCGCGGACCGCTCCATCCCCGGAACGCAAAACAGCTGGCACCGGCTCTTCTGGCGCGCCCGCGGCGCCGCGGCCAGCCAAGCCCGCCGCCAAGCCTGCCGCGGGAAAACCGAAAGCACCGCTGCGCGAACGTGCCAAGGAGAAGCAGAGCGAACGCCGCCGCGATGACCGGGTGAAGTTCTCCGCCGCGGTCCGCCGCAAGCCGGGGGAGAAGGCCGAGGCCCACAGCCAGCCGCCAGCCGGCGAACCGGTGGCGGCCCATCGCTTCTCCGGACGCGTGGCCGCACTGCTGGTAGTGCTCGCGTTCTTCGCCGTGATGCTGGTGCCCACGGTGAACTTCTACCGCACCCAAATGACCGAAATCAACGAACTGCGTGCCTCGATCAGCGCGAAGGAGCAGCAGCGCGACGAGCTGAAGGCCGAGATCGCACGTTGGGACGATCCGCTGTATATCAAGCAGCAGGCCCGCGAACGGATAAACTTGGTGATGCCGGGCGAAAAGCTGTACAAGGTGGTGGGCGAACTTCCAGCTGAGGAAGAAGTCCAAACAAGCAATGGCAGCACCTATGAGGTGCGCGCCGATCTTCCATGGGTTGATGCGCTGCTCGATTCGGTGCATCGCTCGGCGACCGACTGATCACTTACCGGCTCCCTGCACCAGGGACGAACCACACGACGCGAAAAGACGATAACTTGACTGATAAGCCAATCCGCGAAGCCCTCGATGCCGCCGGACGTGTTCCCAGCGAGCAGGACCTGGATACGCTCAGCCGCCAGCTGAACCGTCCGGTACGCGATGTGGTGGAGATCGGTGCACGCTGCGTGTGCGGCAATCCGCTGGTGGCGACCACCGCCCCGCGGCTTTCCAGCGGCATCCCCTTCCCGACCACCTACTACCTGGCGCATCCGGTCATCACCGCCGCGGTGTCCCGGCTGGAAGCCGCCGGGCTGATGGGCGCCATGAACGATCGCTTGGGCGAGGATTCGCAGCTGGCCGCCGACTATGTGTCGGCGCACGAGTCCTATCTGGCGAACCGCGAGGCGATCGGCGAGCGTTCGGGCACCGGGGCGGTCCCGGAGATCGACGGCGTCTCGGCCGGCGGCATGCCGAGCCGGGTGAAGTGCCTGCATGTGCTCGTGGGGCATTCGCTGGCGGCCGGCGAGGGCGTGAACCCGCTGGGTGACGAGGCCATCGCGGGGATCGCGGAATGGTGGACCAAGGACAAATGCTTCTGCGAAGGCGCCTGGGATACCACCGGCGAGGCTCCGAGCCTGGATCGATCGCGCCATGTGAAGACCCAAGAGCGGGTTGACCCGGCGGTGAAACGCGCCGAGCGCGCACGCAAGCGTGCCGAGCGCGAAGCCACCGAAGCGGATCAAGCCTGATGCGCGTAGCGGGAATCGACTGCGGGACGAACTCCATCCGCCTGCTGATTGCGGATGCCACCGTTGAGGCCGACGGCGTGCAGTTGCGTGACGTCGTGCGCACCATGCGCGTGGTTCGGCTGGGCCAGGACGTGGACGCCACCGGCGGGTTCGCTCCCGAAGCTTTGGAACGTACCTTCGCCGCGGTGCGCGAGTACAAGGCATTGTGCGATGAGCATTCAGTCCAGCAGATCCGTTTTGCGGCGACCAGCGCGGCGCGTGATGCCTCGAACCGCGAGGTCTTCCTGTCCACCGTCACCGGCATCCTGGGCGTGAGCCCCGAGGTGATCACCGGAGATGAAGAAGCGAGCCTGTCCTTTACCGGCGCGGCCTCGGTGCGCCACGCCAAGGACGGCCAGCTGCTGGTCATTGATCTTGGCGGCGGTTCCACCGAATTTGTCCTCGGCGACGATTCCGGACCGCTGGCCGCGGCCTCGCTGGATATGGGTTGCGTGCGGGTGACCGAACGCTTTGCCGACCGCGACGGGGCGATCGAGTTCATCGATGACACGCTGGCCACGCTGGACGGCCGAGTCGATGTGTCCCAGGTGGATACGGTGATCGTGGTGGCCGGTACCTTTACCACCCTCACCGCGCAGGCGCTGAAGTTGAGCGCCTATGATTCGGCAGCCATCCACGGCGCCCAGCTTTCTTTCCCGCAGATGCGCCGAGCCACCGGTGAAATGCTCTCCTATAGCCGTGCGGAACGCGAAGCGTTGGGCTTCATACATCCGGGACGCGTGGATGTGATTCAGGCCGGCGCGTTGATCGTGGAACGCATTCTGGGTTACCTCGAACGAACCAGCCAAAACCGTCCGATGACGTTGATCGCCTCGGAGCACGATATTCTCGATGGAATCACGGCCTCGGCCGCGCGTAACTAGCCAACTGCAGTTCTAGCCCTACTGGCCCGGCATGCCGGAGCCCCTTGCGAGGAGATGATCGTGGGTCACTTGACTACCGGCAAGCCCGTCGCGGCGCGTACCTTGTTGGCTGCCGTGTTGGCGGCGCTACTGGCCGGGGCTACGGTGCTTGGCGCCGCTCCGGCCCATGCGGACGATATCCGCAGCAGCGAATACTGGTTGGCGGCCCAGGGCATTACCGAGGCGCACAAGGTCACCAAGGGCAAAGGCGTCAAGGTCGCTATCATCGATACCGGCATCGATACCAGCCACCCTGATCTGAAGGGCGCGATCGCCGGCGGGGCGGACATGTCTGGTTCCGGCGGGCCTAAGGGCGATAGGCCGATCGGTGTGATGAGCGAGCACGGAACCCTGGTGGCCACCTTGCTGGGCGGGCGCGGCAACAATAAGCAAGAGATTGAGCGGATCAAGTCCGAGAACGAACGGCTGAAGGCCGCGTGGGAACGCGCGAAGAAGAACGCCGAAGAAAAAAATGAAGACAAAGCGGACGACGAAGAGCCGGTAGAAGTCCCCGAAGAACCCGAATACGAGAAGGTGCCGCCCCTGCGTGCGGGCAATGACGGAGTGCTCGGCGTCGCTCCGGAGGCCGATCTGCTTTCGGTGTCCTTGTGGATGGGCGGGGAAAACCCTTCGGGCATTCCCGTCGAGGAGCAGATCCCCAAGGCGGTGCGCTGGGCAGTTGATTCCGGCGCCAAGGTGATCAACATGTCCCTTGGCTCCACCTCGCCGGCGTGGCCCGAAAGCTGGGATGACGCGTTCAAGTACGCGGAGGACAAGGACGTGGTCATCGTGGCCGCCGCGGGCAACCGTTCGGGCGGGATGAGCCAGGTCGGTGCCCCGGCAACGATCCCCGGCGTGCTGACGGTCGCCGGGGTCGATGAGTCGGGCAAGGCTTCGAAGGATTCCTCCACCGAGGGTATCTCCATCGGTGTCGCCGCTCCCGCCGAACAGCTGGTCGGAGGCCTGCCCGGCGGCGGATACGCCCGCTGGTCCGGTACCTCGGGCGCTGCGCCGCTGGTCGCCGGCGTGGCCGCGCTGATTCGCGCCGAGCATCCGGAGATGAAAGCGCCACAGGTGATCAACCGAATCCTGCAGACCGCCAAGGACACCGGCGCGGCCGGTGTGGACAATCTGTACGGTTACGGCATTATCGATGCGCACGCGGCGCTGACCGCAAATGTGCCGGTGGCCGAGACTAATCCGATGAACACCATTACCGAGTGGATTCGGATCCATCGCCGAAATTCAGATGAAAAGACCGAGGCGCCGGATCCAGGGGTCTCCATGGAGAAGTCGACGCTGGATCCCGTAGCGGCTCCCGAACCGATCCTTCCCGATGACTCGGCCCCGGCACTGCAGCCGGTGATTGTGCTCGGCGGTGGAATCCTGCTGGTGCTGGTACTCCTCGGCGGGGGAGCGCAGGTAGGAATTCGTGCCCGACGGCAAAAGAAAATCCGTGAAGCCGAGCTCGCGGCCCTGAGTAAATTGCAGGTCGGCAAGTCGGGCGATGGGCGCGATCTATTCGACGAAATCCCGGAAGACGATAAGTAGCCGAAACTTGTTGCTGGCGGTGAGCCAAAGGAGATAGAACTCCTTTGGCTCACCGCCAGTTCGGGTTAACCCGTGGCGGTAGGCGCCCGGTGTCCGATGACCGTTTCCAGGGCAGGTTTTCAGCTGGAAAGCGCGGAATTCTCCCGGTGCGCTCCGCCGCGGCAGGAACTTGTGCGGGCGGAGAGACGAAGGCAACAGAGAAAGTTAGTGAATGTTTTCACTAACTCCGATATTCCGCGTAGAATCAAGAGTATGTCGATCATCGAAAGCTCCCAGAAGCGTCCGCGCATTCTTGTCGTTGGCGGTGGCTATGTTGGCCTTTACGTCGCGATGAAGTTGCAGAAGAAGGTCAAGGACCACGGTGGCATCGTCACCGTCGTAGACCCGAACCCATACATGACTTACCAGCCATTCCTGCCAGAAGTTGCAGGTGGCAATATCGAACCACGCCACGCGGTGGTCTCCCACCGTGCGCACCTGAAGCACTCCGAGCTGGTTAATGGCCGTGTGCTGAGCATTGACCACGCTAGCAAGAAGGCTGTTGTCGCACCGGTCAGCGGTGAAGAATTCGAGCTGGAATACACCGATATCGTGATGTCCGCTGGCGCCATCACCCGCACCTTCCCGATTCCGGGACTGGGCGATGCAGGCATCGGACTGAAGACCATCGAAGAAGCGGTAGCACTGCGCAACAAGGTTGCCGAACGCATAGAGTCCGCAGCGAATATGACCGATCCGGTTGCACGCAAGCGCGCGCTGACCTTCGTTGTGGTTGGTGGCGGCTTCGCTGGCATCGAAACCATTGCCGAGCTTGAAGACATGGCTCGTCACCTGGTCAAGCTCAACGACCGCGTCGATGAGAAGGAAGTCCGCTTTGTTCTCGTTGAGGCGATGGGCCGCATCATGCCGGAAGTTACCGAAGAGCAGGCCTTGTGGGTTGTTGACCACTTGCGCAGCCGCGGTATCGAGGTCCTGCTGAACACCTCGCTGGCAGATGCCACCGACGGAAACCTGCAGCTGATCAATATGGCAGACAAGTCCCCAGCCGGCGAATTCGGCACAGACACCTTGATCTGGTGCGCCGGTGTCATGGCGAACCCGATGGTGCGCTCCACCGATTTCCCAATCGAACAGCGCGGCCGCATCGAGACCCGCACCGATTTGCGGATCAAGGATGAGAACGGCAACCCGCTGGACGGAGCCTGGGCTGCCGGCGATATCTCGGCCGTGAAGGACGTCACCGGCGGTCTGCCGGATGGCACCTGCGTGCCGAACGCACAGCACGCAGTGCGCCAGGCCAAGCTGCTGGCGAAGAACCTGTATGCATCGCGCTACGGCGTAGGCACCATCAAGGAATACAAGCACAAGAACCTCGGCGCAGTTGCAGGCTTCGGCCAGAACAAGGGCGTCGCCAAGGTAGTTGGCCTGAAGCTCAAGGGCTGGCCAGCTTGGATGGCACACCGCGGATACCACGGTATGGCCATGCCAACCTTCGAGCGCAAGTTCCGCGTCCTGGGCGACTGGATGGTTGCTTGGTTCTTCTCGCGCGACGCGGTGCAGCTGAACAACTTGGAGACCCCTCGCGCGGCCTTCGAAGAATCGGCTAATCCCAAGAAGGCTGCTTCAGCGAAGTAAGCTGCTTTGATCGACGAATGACCGCCACAGGGGCCGGAAGTGACTTCTGGCCCCTGTGGCACTGATCGATGCGGGAATTTCAGATTTTACGATCTGATCGCGTAAGATTTTAGAGTCTTGCCCTCATGGTGGAATTGGCATACACGGCTGACTTAAAATCAGCTGCCGAAAGGCTTGTGGGTTCGAGTCCCACTGGGGGCACCTGTGAAAGGGCCGCTACTTACCTGTAAACACGGGGAAGTAGCGGCCCTTGCTTTGCTTGAATACTGGTGCTTTGCAGTTGACTTGTCGATTCTGGCGAAGCGGATCTACATCAGTCCTTCGGCCACCGACCGAGTGCAGGCGACGCTGAAGCGTCCTGGTTCCGCGGAGCTCAGGAACAAATTCCAGAGCTGGATTCTGCCACTTGGATTGGCTCATGAGGCCCCAAGCAACTAGTTCCAACGGACTGTACGTCCCGGCCCCGGATTGCTATGGCGACGTCGAGCATGCCGGGTATTGGCGAACTCCAGGATTCAATTTCCCCCGCAGCCCAGCCCTCGAAAAAACTCGTTGGAATTCTCTGCGCCATTGCCAATGCAGAAAAATGGATCACATCAAGAGCTCATGAATCGCGCGGAAGCAAGCCAGGACGGCCTAGTTTTCCGCATCGGACGGTACTGAAACCACACAAGGCCATTGCTATCGGCGGGGCCACCACTTGCAGGAGGCCATCACCACGAGGCGATTCCCTCTGGCTCTGCATTGCGACGCTGCATGCAAAAATTCCCCCATGCTGCCGGGGTCAAAGGGGATGGGATCGAAGTTCTGTCGCTCGCAATTAACGTGGCTAGCGGCCTAACGATGAAGCGAAGCGGAAAATGCACACGCTCTAGGCATAATTCAGGCTAAATATATCGATATCATCCCTATGGCTGAGCCGATTCACAGCAAACCCAAATAAGATCGGTAGCAGGACACAGGCGATGGGCTTGTGCTTGAACAAACGACTTATGGGGGAATTCAGGTTGAGCGGTAACCCGATCTTCGGTTCCAAGAACCAGTCTGCAAACTGGGGCACTGGCTCCAATGCAGGCAGTCCGGTCGGATTCCACGAATCCGGCAACCTCAGCGCCGATCAGTTGCAGGGCATGTACCAGCAGCCATCGGCCACTAGCCACGACACCGGTCGCATGACGGTCGGTGACACCATCAACAAGACCATCCTTACCTTGGGACTTGTTGTGCTTGGCGCCGCAGCGGGCTGGGCAGTGCCAATCCTGATGTTGCCAGGCGCACTGGTCGGTTTTGTGCTGGGCCTGGTCAACGTGTTCAAGAAGAAGCCATCGCCGGCACTCATTCTTTTGTACGCAGTAGCCCAGGGCTTGTTCCTCGGCGGCTTGTCGCAGTTCCTGAACGGGCTATACCCGGGTGTCGCAATCCAGGCGGTCGTCGCGACCTTCTGCGTCGCCGGCGTGACCTTGGCGCTGTACCGCTCGGGCAAGTACCGGATGAGCCCGAAGCTGAACAAGATGTTCATGATCGCGATGATCGGCATGGTGGTCTTCTCGCTGGTCAATATGGTCATGATGATGACCGGTACGGTTGACGGCATGTTCGGCATGCGCAGCGGTATGCTCGGCGTCATCATCGGTGTCGTTGCGGTCCTGCTTGCGACCTACGCGCTGGTTTCCGACTTCACCATGATCGAGGAGCTTTCCCGCCAGGGTGCCCCGGCAATCATGGCTTGGCGCGGTGCCTTCGGCCTGACCATGACCCTGGTCTGGCTCTACACCGAGATTCTGCGCATTCTGGCTATTCTGCGCGAAGAGTAATAACCATATTGGAATAGATTTTGAGAACCAGTGCCCAATACGGGCACTGGTTCTGTTTTTTGTGTCACAATACCGACATGGATCCCGGTGCGGCGCGGAACTCACGGTAACTTAGAGAAATGAAGAGTAACCGGCTGTCGCGACTGCGCCGGTTCCGGGTGGTGCTACCAGCTAAAACCAGCCCGGGACCGACTCCACGCTCAGCGAACGTGGATTTCCATGATGCGGATGACATGCCCTATGGGGTGCGGCTAGCGGCCTGGTGGTCCTGGCGTTTCCTCGTAGTGGCCGCCGCCGTAGGCGTGATTGTCTGGCTCCTATCGCAGCTGTCTTTGCTGCTGATCCCGGTGATGATCGCCGCACTGATCAGCGGTCTGCTTTCCCCTATCGTCAACGTGCTGAATCGTAAGTTGGCGGTGCCGCGCGGATTGGCCGTGGGATTCACCGTGCTTGGCTTCCTCGCGTTGGTGGTGAGCGGATTATCGATGGCCGGCCAGCGCCTTTCCGCCGGGTTCGCAGCACTGTGGAACCAGTCGATCGCAGGGCTGGAACAGGTCCAGGATTGGCTTTTTAATGGCCCCCTGCAGCTAACCAATGACGACCTGCAAAACGTCATCGATGACGCGTTAGGCCAGCTACGCTCGAACGCCACGAATATCTTGAGCGAAGCGATCAGCTGGGGTTCGGCGCTCGGCCAGATCGTCACCGGAGTCCTGCTGGCCCTGTTCACGCTGATCTTCCTGCTCCTCGATGGACGGAAGATCGGCCTGTTCCTGATCAACCTGCTGCCTCTTCGCGCCCGTCCCGCCATGGACGGCGCGATGAGCCGCGGCTGGTTCTCTCTGGTGCGCTACGTGCGCGTGCAGCTGCTGGTGGCTTTCATTGACGCGGTGGGCATTGGCTTTGGCGCGTTCTTCCTGGGCGTTCCGTTAGCGATGCCACTGGGCGTGATCGTCTTCGTTGGCTCCTTCATCCCGATCATCGGCGCGCTGGTTACCGGCGCATTGGCGGTGCTCCTGGCGCTGGTCGCCAACGGTTGGATCAACGCGCTGATCATGCTTGGCGTGGTGTTGCTGGTTCAGCAGGCCGAATCGAACATCCTGCAACCGCTGATCATGGGCAAGGCGGTGAGCCTGCATCCGCTGGCAGTGGTGCTCGCAGTCGCCGGCGGAGCCATGGTGGCTGGCATCCCCGGAGCGCTGTTCGCCGTACCGATCATGGCCGTATTGAATTCGGTGGTGAAATACCTAGCTCGGCGCGGATGGGACGATGACCCGTTCGTCCGCGAACAATATGGGGTTGGCGAGGATCCTCACGCCCCTCCAGAGCAGCCCACCGAAACTTCCCCCGAACAACCGCCGGTGAGCCGGCGCACCGAGAACTTCGCAAATGAGGAATAGATGAGCAGCAAGCCAGAACTACCTGTCACCTTGGCGGATATCGAGCACGCAGCACAGGTGCTCGAACCGGTGATCGCCCGCACCCCGATCGAACACTCTCGGGTACTTTCCTTGCATGCAGGCGCCGAGGTGTTCTTGAAGTGCGAGAACCTGCAACGCGCGGGTTCCTTCAAGGTCCGTGGCGCCTACGTGCGCATGTCAAAGCTCAGCGCCGAAGAGAAAGCCCGCGGAGTGGTGGCCGCTTCGGCAGGCAACCATGCGCAGGGTGTGGCCCAAGCGGCGGCGCATCTAGGAATTAAAGCACGCATCTACATGCCGCGCGGGGTGGCGCTGCCGAAGCTTGCGGCCACCCAAGACCACGGCGCGCAAGTGGTGCTGCATGGGGACACCGTCGATCAGGCGCTGGCCGAGGCGCAACGTTTTGCCGATGAAACCGGTGCGGTGTTTGTGCACCCCTTCGACCACCCCGACATCATTGCCGGCCAAGGAACTATTGGCCTGGAAATCCTGGAGCAGCTTCCGGAAGTGGAGACCGTGCTGATGGGCGTGGGCGGCGGCGGCCTGCTGGCAGGCGTGGCCATTGCATTGAAGGAGAAAGCTCGTCAGCTGGGCCGCGACATCAAGGTGATCGGCGTGCAGGCAGAAAATGCCGCCGCGTACCCTCCGTCGCTGGCCGCGGATGCACTGGTGCCCTTGGACACGGTGCACACCATCGCTGATGGCATCGCGGTGGGCAAGCCGGGGCAGTTGCCGTTTGTCATCATCAAGGAACTCGTTGATGACGTGGTGACGGTCTCCGAAGATGCGCTGGCGCAGGCGCTGGTAGTGCTGCTGGAGCGCAATAAGCTGGTGGTGGAGCCGGCTGGTGCCGTAGGCGTCGCGGCCCTGCTGGAGGACCGATTGAAAGCCCATGGAATTGACCCGGCGACTACCGTGGTGATCCTCTCGGGCGGAAATATCGATCCGTTGCTGATGCTCAAGGTGATCCAGCGTGGTCTAAACGCAGCCGGTCGTTTCCTGACCGTGCGCATCATGCTGCCGGACCGTCCAGGTGCGTTGGCGACCATCTCGCGGGTCATCGCCGAATCGGATGCAAATGTGACTCGTCTGGACCACACGCGCATCGGCGGTTCGCTGTCCATGGGCGATGTAGCGATCACCATCGATTTGGAAACCAAGGGCCATAAGCATTCCGAGCATGTGCTGGATAATCTGCGTGCCGAGGGCTTTGACCCGCACATCACGAATAGCGCTGGCGGCTCGGTAGCCTGATTTCGAAATTACAGATGAAAAGCAGCTGGCCTGACACTTTTTCAAGTGTCAGGCCAGCTGCTTTTGATGCGTAGGGGACTAGCCCTCGTATGGCGTGGCGGAGATGATCTCCACGGCGATATCGCGGCCGTTGGGCGCGGTGTAGGTCAGCTTGTCGCCAACCTTCTTGCCATGCACTGCCTTGCCGATTGGGGACTGCTCCGAGTACACCTCAAGGTCGCTGTCGCCGGCAACCTCACGGGAACCGAACAGGAAAGTGGTCTCATCACCAGCGATGGTGGCACCCACCAGCATGCCTGGTTCGACCACTCCGTCATCTGCGGGCGCTTCGCCCACGTGGGCGCGGCGCAGAAGGTCCTTGAGATAAAGGATGCGGGCCTCGGCCTTGCCTTGCTCCTCACGAGCAGCGTGGTAGCCGCCGTTCTCCTTGAGGTCACCCTCCGAACGTGCCTGCTCGATGCGGGCAACGATTTCGGTGCGGCCTGGGCCGGAGAGGAAGGTCAGTTCGTTCTGAAGGCGGTCGAAGGCCTCCTGAGTCAGCCACACGACAGGTTCGTTGCTGTTGGTGCTCACGTTGTACTTCCTTTGGTCTGTCAGGGACTTCTTCTGTTAACCGTCCGAGGTGGACGGCAAAGCCGAACGCCACCATGCGGTGGCGTTGAAGAAGTCAGATTCGGTACGAATTGGCGATCTGTCGAATTTCGGCGGATGCAAGCAAAGACCCCGCTAGGCTCCTGTCCCAGTTGCTTTTCAACTAGGCGCACAAACCGATGCGGGGTTAAACGTACTTTCCAACGATAATAGTCGTGTTTGGGAAATAATCCCAATAGATTCAGCTCTGAGGGAAGAAGAACGAGCTAATTGTTACTCGGAGAAATCGTTCGGGACCTTGTAGCAAGCCTCTACCCCAGCGGTGACGGCCAGGTTATCGGTACGCAGCGGCACCGTGATGCGCTGGGTAGTCAGCTGACCTGGATCGGCGGATTCAAGCGCGATGCTGGTAAAGCCAACGGTAGCCTTGGACTCGTTCAGCGCTCTCACATCGCACTGCACACGGTGCTTGGAGTTGTATTCGACCTCGATCACCGCGGTTGCCTGAGCTGGCGAGGCAACCGAAAATTCGATGTCCTGCGCGGTTATGGCACTGAAGTTTGCGAATCCGATATACGCCGCACCGGCGACGCCGACGGTCAGCGCGCCACCGATGAGCAGGAAGCGGGTGCGCTTGGACAGCGGGCGTTTCTTGGGGTTGTTGTATCGAGCCGTTAAGCTTGGATCAGACATCGCTTACCCTGTACCACTCTCTGCCGCTATCTATGAGGTATCTCTTAGTCTACCGGCAGGGGGTTCAGGGAATAACTCGGGTCTACGTGAGAGTTGTCATTGATGGTATGCCATGACGGCATACCGGCCTGTTCACAGTGCAGAAGGAAGATTTTACGTGGAGATTCACGACGTGAAGAAGTTAGCGCCGTCCCAGGGGCTGCGTCTCATGGCAATTCATGCCCACCCGGACGACGAGTCTTCAAAGGGGGCTGCCACCATGGCCGCCTATGTTGAAGCCGGCGCCGAGGTCATGGTCGTCAGCTGCACCGGCGGTGAACGCGGTGACATTCTCAACGCTGCGGTCGGGGAACTGGCCCACGCGCATCGTGACCTGCCCGGCGTGCGCCGCACGGAGATGGCTGAAGCCGCCGCGGTACTCGGGGTTAAACACCGCTGGCTAGGATACGTCGACTCGGGCCTGCCCGAGGGAGAGCCGTTGCCGGAACTGCCTTTCGGCGCGTTCGCACTGCAGCCGGTGGAAATCGCGGCAGCTGGTGTCATCAAGCTGATCCGCGAATTCCGTCCGCACGTGATTACCACCTACGACGAGAATGGCGGATACCCGCACCCGGACCACATCCAAAGCCACAAGGTCGCCACCTTCGCTTTCGAACAAGCCGGAAACCCGGAGATGTACCCCGAGCTCGGTGAACCTTGGGAAGTGGACAAGCTCTACTTCGACCGTGCGTTCTCCTCTGACCGCTTCCGCACCTTGCACTACGCAATGCTGGAAGCTGGCTACGAATCTCCGTACACCGAACGTGTTGCCATGTGGGAAAACGACGAAGAGAACGAAATGTTCAAGTGGGTTTCGCCACATACGACCACCACCCAGGTGCACTGCGCAGACTACTTCACGCTGCGCGATCAGGCCTTGCTAGCGCACCGAACCCAGATTGACCCGGAAGGTTTCTTCTTCGCGGTCCCCGAGCACATCTATGCCGAGTCATGGCCGTGGGAGGACTACACGCTGATCTCCTCGAAGGTTGCCACCGAGTTGCCCGAAACAGATCTGTTTGCCGGACTAAGATAGAGCTAAGTACCAACCAGTCCCAGAAAAGAGTTGTCCCCACACCGTGAATGCGATCTACGCGACCATGCTGGTTGCGAGCACCAAAGTGCAGAACGAAAACTTGGACGAGAACAGTTATGGCCCGGGTTTCCTCGGGTTCGTGTTCACCGCGTTTCTGGCACTGGCAGTAATCTTCCTCATTCGCGACATGGTGCGCCGCGTACGCCGCGTGCGCTACGCCTCGGAAGCCGAGGCTAAGCAGAATGAGCTGATGCTTAAGGGCGAGAACCAGCCACGCCAAGAATCTACCGATCCGGTAGATCCGAAAACTTCCGAAGACAGCTAAGCTTCACGGCAGTTGGATCAAGGCCTCGTGCCGTGTTCGCCAAATTTTTGGTGCGCCCGGCACGAGGCTTTCCGTTTCTGATCAGGCGGGCCATGCGGGAACGCAGTGTGGCCTAGCAAACCGATTTTGCCTTTGGCCACGTTTGCAGGTGAGCTCTAATCCTCATGGGGCAGAATGGCGCTATGGGACAACGAATCGCCACAAGCTCCTCTGCCTACCTGCGTCAGCACTCGCACCAGCTCGTTGACTGGTGGCCCTACGGTGATGAGGCTTTTGAGCAGGCCCGGCTGCGGGATGTTCCGGTAATGCTCTCCATCGGCTATGCGGCCTGCCACTGGTGCCACGTGATGAGCCACGAATCCTTTGATGACCCTGGGATCGCTGGAAAATTGAATGACCGATTTGTCTCGATCAAGGTGGACCGCGAGGAACACCCGTTGGTGGATGACACCTATATGATGGCCACTCAAGCCTTGACGGGTTCCGGCGGCTGGCCCATGACGATCTTCACCCTGCCCGACGGGAGGGCCTTCCACGCCGGCACCTACTACCCCCGCGAACCCCGGGGGAAGATTCCATCCTTCACCCAGCTGCTCGACGCGGTGCATCAGGCCTGGGAGGAACGCCGCGAAGGGCTGGAAGAACAGGCCGATATGCTCGCCAACCATCTGGCCGAACTTGGCTCCCGGCAAGGGACATTATTGACCCTGCCGAGCACCTCTCCGGTAGCCGAGGCGCTTGCGGTCGCGAGCACGCATTGGATTACCGCGACCAAACCCGAAGGTGGATTCACCCCGGCGCCCAAGTTCCCACCGAGCTGGGCGCTAAAAACCCTGTGGCGCACGGTGATGCTGAACCCCGAGCGCAGCGCTGAAGGGTTCAATGCGCTGGCGACTACCATCGAGGCAATGCTGCTTGGCGGTCTGCGCGATCATCTGGCCGGCGGGTTCGCCCGCTACTGCGTGGATGAGCACTGGGCGGTCCCGCACTTTGAAAAAATGCTCTACGACAATGCGGGTTTGCTCTCCCTGTGTGCGCGCACCGCGGTCTTTGCCGAAGAGTTGGCGGCACAGGACACCGCGGAGTCGGTACGTGCAGCGCAGCTTGCGCAGCTGTCCCGGCAGGCGGCGCTGGATACGGCGCAATTCTTGTCCGCCGAGCTGCTGACCGGAGCGGAAGGCGAAGCGCATCGTGCGTTGGCCGCCTCGTTGGATGCGGATTCAATGCGTGCCGGAAAAAGTGTCGAGGGTGCGGCCTACACCTTCACCCGGGAAGAATGCGCCGAGGCGCTGCGCCGGGCGGGAGTGGAGCTGCCTGCGGGTCTGGTGCGGCTCGCGGCGGTGGCCGAAGATCCCGGCTACTTCCACCTGTCGTTGACCGAGGCGCCGGCAAACGACCAGGTCGAGATCTGGGAGGCCTTCAAGGAGCAGCTGCGCATCCTGCGGGCCGCTCGCGAACGTCCGGGGCGAGATGAGAAAATCATTGCCGGATGGAACGGGCTGGCGATCGAGGCCCTCGCGGAGGCGGGCGAACTGCTCGCCGACCCGTGGCTCGGAGAACTTGCCGAGCAGGTGGCGACCACGCTCTGGGAGGTTCACTGGGACGCGCAGACTAGGACCCTTGCCCGAGTCAGCTTCGCCGGTCAGCCGGCGGCCGGCAACGAGGGGACCTTGCAGGACTATGCTGCCCTCGCCCTGGGGTTTCTGGCGCTGGGCCAAAGCCCTAAGCGTGCCACATGGCAAGAGCGCGCCGGGGTGCTGCTTGAGCGTGCTGCGAGCTTCCTCGATCCCGAAACCGGGATCCCACGAGATACCGTCAGCCTAGATGCACGGCTGAGCAAGCAGCGCGCAAATATCGCACCGGTCACGGTACTCGATGATGCCATCCCCGCCGCCGGGGCGCTCTACGCCAAGGCCATGGCGCGCCAGGCGCTGCAGAGCATGGCGGACGGGAGCTTCGATGCGCTGGGCGCCGACCGGCTTGAGCAGGCAGGCAAGCTCAGTGCGCACGCTTCGGCGCTCGCCGGCGAAGCGCCCACCCAGGTGGCAACCGCGCTAGAGGTGCAAGCGGTGCTCGACGCGACGGTGCATTATGTGAATTTCACCGGAGGCAGCAACGCGGAACGCGTGAGATTACGGGCGCTTTGCAAGGGACTGGGGATCGAAGCCAGGAGCGCCGGCGAAGCGTCCAAGGACGTGCAGAGCCTGCAAATCCAGCCCTGCAGGCTCCAATTGTGCAACCTTCCGGTGACCGGAGTAGACGCATTCTTGCGGATGCTGCGTGGTCAATAACCCTTGAGCCGGCCCGGTTGGATGCACCGGGCACGCGGCGAAACACGATAGATTTAGTTAGAAGAATTCTTTGATTGTGTGCGAAAGCGAGGAACCAGGTGCGATTTCCCTCTCTGGTGTACCGTTTCTACGAACGGCGCCTAGCGAAGTCGTTGCCCAGTGACAAGCTTCCGCACCACATTGGGGTGATGGTTGACGGTAATCGCCGGTGGGCAAAGCTTGCCGGAAGCCCGACCCTTGCCGGCCATCAGGCCGGAGCAGACAAGATCCTTGAATTCCTTGAATGGTGCGAGGACCTGGGAATCAAGGTCGTCACCCTCTACATGCTCTCCACCGACAATCTGAACCGCGAACCCAGCGAACTGCGCGACCTGCTCAAGGTCATCGGCAACACCCTGGATCGGCTGGGGGAGACTAACCAGGTCAAGGTGCAGCAAGTCGGTGCGCTGGATCTGTTGCCCGAAGAACTTGCCACGAAGCTATCGGCCCTGGAAACGATCACGGCACACCGCACCGGGGTGCACGTGAATGTCGCTATCGGCTATGGCGGCCGGCGGGAAATTATCGACGCGATCAAGTCATTGCTGCACGATGCAGCGGAGCACGGACGTTCGCTGGAATCGGTAAGCGAGTCGCTATGCATCGATGAGCTGGAGTCATACCTGTACACCAAGGGGCAGCCGGATCCCGACCTGGTGATACGCACCAGCGGTGAACAACGGCTCAGCGGATTCTTGACCTGGCAGAGTGCCTACTCCGAGTTTTATTTCTGCGAAGCGTTGTGGCCGGACTTCAGGCGCGTCGATTTCCTCCGCGCACTACGCGACTTCGCAGACCGCCAGCGCCGGTTCGGCGCTTAGTAGCCCAGTGAAATGCCAAGTATCTAGCGTTCAAAAAAATGATACTTGCGCTTAACCTACTGGAGCCCTTTGCGGTCTATGGTGAGAATATGGCGGGATGACACAGTCCCGGCTGACCGAAAGGTTCCTCACTAGATGACCAGATGCGGCGTTTCCCCGGAGCAATTCGTGGGTCACCCTCGGCATCCGGTGGCGGAACTTCCCACTGAAGCGTGGGGAGATTCCCCCACGCCGGATTCGAGAATGGGTGCGCTGCTATGACCCGAACTACCGACTCGGTTGTCCGAACTTACGTCATCGACACCTCGGTGTTGCTGTCGGACCCGAAAGCGATGTTCCACTTCGAGGAACACCATGTGGTGATCCCGTTGACAGTCATTACCGAGCTGGAACACAAGCGCAAGGATCCTGACCTGGGCTTCTTCGCCCGCCAAGCGTTGCGCCTGCTCGACGAGCTGATCGCCAGCCATGGCGGCTTGGCGGATGCGGTTCCGGTTTCCGATGCCGGAGGTACCTTGCGCATCGAGCTGAATAACATCGCCTCCGAGGTGCTTCCCTTGGGGATGCGCTCGGGAGACAACGACACCCGCATCCTGGCGGTAGCCAAGCACCTGCTCGACCAAGGCCAGGACGTGGCCTTGGTGACCAAGGACCTGCCGATGCGCATCAAGGCTTCGGCCATCGGCATCCACGCCGAGGTGTACCGCAACGAGCTGATCGCTTCCTCGGAATGGAGCGGGGTGGAATCACTGGAGCTCGATGAATCGAAGATGGCAAGGCTCTACGACACCGAGCGGCTCACCGATCTTCCCGAGGCGAAAGATTCTCCGGTGAACACCGGCTACGTGATTACCTCGCCGCGCGGCAGCGCGCTGGCCCGCAAGGTCTCGGCCGACACGGTCAAGCTGGTGCGCGGGGACCAGCAGGCCTTCGGGCTGCATGGGCGCAGCGCCGAACAACGCATCGCCCTGGATTTGTTGATGGATCCGAATGTCGGAATCGTTTCGATGGGCGGCAGCGCAGGCACCGGCAAGTCCGCGCTGGCCTTGTGCGCGGGGATGGAAGCGGTGCTCGAACGCCGGGAACACCGCAAGATCACCGTGTTTCGACCGCTCTATGCGGTGGGCGGCCAGGAACTTGGCTATCTGCCGGGCTCCGAGGGAGAGAAGATGGGACCGTGGGCTCAGGCGGTCTTCGATACCCTGGGCTCCATCGTGTCCAAGAACGTGATCGACGAGGTTCTCGAGCGGGGGATGCTCGAAGTCTTGCCGCTGACCCACATCCGCGGGCGTTCGCTGCATGACTCCTTTGTGATCGTGGACGAGGCGCAGTCCTTGGAGCGCAACGTGCTGCTTACGGTGCTCTCGCGTATCGGACAGAACTCGAAGGTGGTGCTCACCCACGACGTGGCCCAGCGCGACAACCTTCACGTGGGACGCCATGACGGTGTCGCCGCGGTGGTCGAGCAGCTCAAGGGGCATGCGCTCTTCGGGCACGTGACGCTGATGCGTTCGGAGCGCTCGGCGATCGCGGCGCTGGTCACCGAGATGCTCGAGGGGCCGCTGGTCTAGCGCTGTGCGCGCACCGTCCACGGGATGTGTGCGCGCACATCAGTCATGGTGGGTGTGGCTACGGTGAACAGCGAGTCGATGTAGTACTCGTTCTTCGCCAACACCGCGATGCGCAGCGGCGGTTCGCTCCCATCCAGCAGCCGGCGCTCGACGCAGATTCCGGTATCCAAATCCAAGACAAGCAGCGCAGCAGTTCCGGCTGGGACCAAGGTAAATGAGTCGCTACTGGGCTGGTAGCTGTGGCCTGCGGTGAGCACCGCGGAGAGTTGCGCGCGACCGTGCTCGCTGCGTGTGGGAGCCAGCTCGTGGATGTATGTGGGATGTTCGAAGGCGAGGTCCAATGATGCCGGCTCGGTACCGGCCAGCTCAAAGGGGTCGAGCATGCTCGCCAAGAAATCCAAGGGCAAGAGGTCCTGGTAGCCGTCGATGTCCGGCCGCCGGGCGATCAGGTGGTCATTGGTGTAGACCGGATAGGTGAGCGAGGCCGGAAGCTTCCAGGAGGACTCGGTCGCGGCCACGTAGTCGCGGCCCCGGTCCGCGGTGAACAATTCGCGCTGGTAGCGCAAGGTATCGGATTCGTCGCTGATGGCGATAGCCTCACGGCCGCGCAGGATCATGCCCAGCGTGCCCGATAGCGAGTGCTGGGCGAAGGCCGGCGGGACATCGAGTTCCAGCCGCAGCGAGGTGCTCAGCCAGGGAGCCGAGCGGGCCAGTGCACGGAAGCGCCGGCGCGCCGCGGAATCGGGTGCCGGATGTTCGGGGAACAACTGCGGTGCTGCTGGCTGGGTCATAATTCAAGTGTAGAAGCGCTCAAGTTATTCACAACCCCACAAGCACCACTAGAGTCCAAGTCCCTGCCCGCTTATGCTCTAACCATGATCGGTATTTGGCAGGAATCGGTGGGTGCGGCGTTGCTGCTCATGCTGTTCTGCGCCTGCTTTCTGGGCTTCGGGGTGTCGCTGGCGGTGGCCGATGTGAAAAGCCACCGGTTGCCGAACCGCTGGCTGCTGCGTTGGGCCGCGGCCAGTGCGCTGCTCTTGCTGGGGCTCAGCGCGGTGCGGGCAGCCTACATGCCTTTGCTCTGGGCGCTGCTCGGCGCCGTCATTCTGGGCGGGGCCTACTTGGTGCTCGCGCTGGTCTCGCGCGGGTCAATGGGCATGGGCGACGTGAAGTTGGCCGCGGTGCTCGGCTTGAACCTCGGCTACTTCTCGCTGCCCGCGTTATTCGTGGGCAGCGTATTTGCCTTTGTGCTCGCCAGCCTGGTGGTGCTGGCGGGAATTATCGCGCGGAAGCTCACTGCCAAGTCGGCGGTGGCCTTCGGCCCGTTCATGATCCTCGGTGCGGCCCTGGCCCTGCTTATGACACGATAGGCCCATGGCAACTCCGGAATTCATCACCGAACTGCGTACCCATATCGGCCATGACATGCTCTGGCTCAGCGGGGTGAAGGTCGTCGTGCTGGACGGAACTAAGGTCTTGCTGGTTCGCCGGGCAGATAACGGGCTGTGGACCCTGCCGGCAGGAATTATCGATCCCGGCGAAGAAGCCTCGCACACCGCGGTGCGCGAGGTCCACGAAGAGACCGGCATCGACTGCGAGCTGACCCACCTGCTGGGCATCGGTGTCACCGCGCCGGCGACCTATCCGAACGGGGACCACGCCCAGTATCTTGATGTGGTCTTCCGGGCGAGGCATCTGGGCGGCACTGCGGAAATAAATGATGATGAAAACGTGGAAGTCGGCTACTTCGAACTCGATGACCGCCCGCGGCTGCCGCCGCTGCACGAGCGGGCCATCGACTGGGCGCTGAATCCGCGCCCCGGAGGGTATTTCGCCGCCTAGAGCAAGGTGTAGTTTGCGATTCCCCGGAAGCGCATAAGTCGTTTGCCTGCCCTTCGCTTGGTAAACAAGAAGACTTTGGAAAACGACAACGCCCCGCACGAGCGATTCCTCATCTCCCAGCAGGCTGGGGAAAGGAATCGCAGGTGCGGGGCGGCGCCTAGCACGAGGCTAGCTACACCCTAGGGCGTTCGTCGCTTTTCGGGGCGGTAGCTGCATCCTGCTCCGACTCACCTTGCGGAGGCTGATTCACCAACCTTGCTTGTCGTTCTGCATCTTCAAGTAGCTTGGCTTCCTCGCCACCAATCGCCTCGCCACGTGCCACCATGCCAGCGGTGTCCGAGAGCGGAACCTGCTTGAGCAGCAAGGCCAAGACGAAGGCGATGAGGATGAACGGGATCAGGTACCAGAACACCGGGGCCAGCGAATCGGCATAGGCGGTCACGATCCCATCGCGCATTTGCTCCGGCAGCTTGGCCAGGGTCTGCGGATCCAGAGTCGCGGTCGCATTGCCGGCGTCCGTGGCGCTTGCCCCGGAAGCGGTGAACACCTCGGTGAGCTTCTCGGAGAGTCGGTTGGTGAACATGGCACCGAAGATCGCCACGCCCAACGAGGCACCGACCTCGCGGAAGTAGTTGTTCGTCGACGTGGCGGTGCCGACCATTATCGGGTCCACCGCATTCTGCACCACAAGCACAACAACCTGCATGATCAGGCCAAGGCCCGCGCCGAAGACGAACAGGTACACGCAGATCAGCCACAACGGGGTGCTGGCGCTCAGCGAGGTGAACGCGAGCATCGCCAGCGCGGTGACCAGGGCACCGGCGATCGGGTAGCCCTTGTACCTGCCGGACTTCGTGATTGCGATACCCGAGAAGATGCTGGTACCCATCATGCCGATCATCATCGGGACCATGAGCAGCCCCGAGACCGCGGCGGAGGTTCCCGAAGACATCTGCAGGAAGGTCGGAACGAAGGCAATCGCCGCGAACATGCCCAGGCCCAGGGTGAATCCGATGGCGGTGGCGTTGATGAAGATCCGGTTCTTGAACAGCGAGAGCGGAATGATCGGGTCTTCCGCACGGGCTTCGACGACCACGAACAGCACGGCGGCTGCCAGCATGCCAAGGCCCCAACCCCAGGTTTCCAGGGCTGCCCAGCCATGGTTCTTCGAGCCGCCGAAGTCGGTGAAGAAGATCAGGCAGGTGGTGGCGGCCGAGAGCAGCAGCACGCCCAAGACGTCGATCTTCTTGGTGGACTTCTTATTCGGGATGGTCAGCGCGAACCAGGCGATCAGGAACGCGGCGATCCCGATCGGGATGTTGATGTAGAAAGCCCACTGCCAAGTCAGATGATCTACGAAGAATCCGCCAAGCAGCGGACCTGCGACGGCCGAGATGCCGAAGATCGCGCCCAGCGGACCCATGTATTTGCCGCGTTCGGAGGCCGGGACGATATCCGCGATGATGGCCTGCGAAAGGATCATCAGCCCGCCGCCGCCCAGGCCCTGCATGGCGCGGAAGAAGACGAACATCCAGAAGGTGCCGGCAAACGCGGCACCCACCGAGGCCAGGGTGAACAGCGCGATGGCGATCAAAAACAGGTTGCGCCGGCCGAGCACGTCACCGAATTTGCCGTAGATCGGCATCACGATGGTGGTGGCCAGCAGGTAGGCGGTGGTGATCCAGGCCTGGTGCTCGACGCCGCCGAGCTGCCCCACGATGGTTGGCATGGCGGTGGAAACAATGGTCTGGTCGAGGGAGGAGAGCATCATTCCGGCGATCAGCGCGGAGAAGATGATCCAGATACGCCGTTGCGTCAGGAGCAGCGGCGCCGGTTCCGGGATTTTCCGGGACTCGGTGGTCGTTGACATGCGTGGGTCCTTGCGAGATTTATAGGTGGCTGGTGGTTCTGGCGTCCGGCTAGGAACGAGTTAAGGGCTGGCAATACAATTCCCGAGCCAGCTCGATGACTATGAGGAATTCTTCGGCCAGGCTTCGTTCGCGCTCGGATTCGAGGAAACGGTCGATGGCTTTGAACGTGGCGAACTGCAATGAATGAACAAGCAGCGCGAGACCCGGATGGTCCGCCTCGACACCTTCGCGCTGGGCGATAAGCTTCATGAATTCGGCTTGCCGCTCGGGGCCCACCTGCATCATGCGTTCTAGCAATTCGGGTTCGCGATGCACGGCTGCGAAGAATCCCTGGGTGCTGCGGATAGCCTGCTCGTCGCGGTTCAGCTGTTCGATGATCAGTGCGACGAGATCCGCCTGCAGGGTGGGGGAGATCCCGGTGATTCCTGCCGGCCGGGCGGCCATAAACCGATCCATTGCGCCGTGCGGCACCCCGTCATCAACGTGCCCGAAGACCGCGTCGATCTTTGTGGCGAAGTAGTTGAAAAAAGTGCGGCGCGAAATGCCCACCGCCGCGCAGAGCTGATCCACGGTGAAACCGGCAAAGCCGTATTCGGCGGTGAGCTCACGTGCGTGCTGGGTGATCGAAAGGCGCGTTTTTTGCATGCGTGCGCTGAGCCCGGCAGGTGCTGCAGCCGGTTCGGAATCGTTCGTTGCACTTTTATTCACAAGATGCAGTTTTGCACTCAAGGTGCAGGCAGTGCAACTTAAGTAATCGGGAACACAGGACGGCATCTGCCGGCAATGGCGGGGGACGGCCAGAAACCACTAGGATCGGCCCTATGACTTTGCTACAGCTGCTCGAACCGAGCACGCATCTTCACGAATCATGGCTCGCGAGCAACCGGGAATGGAACGGCGAGGACCAGCAGGGAGCCTCGGTATTCTTTGCCGAAAGGTTCGGGTGGGATTTGGAGAAGCCCGAGGATTTTGCCAGCTGGGTACGGCTGCTCAAGGACCTCAGCGACGACTCAATCCTCCCGCCGCAAGGCTTCGTCAACCAGAGCACTCTCTGGCTGGAACGCGAGGGCGAATACCTCGGTGCGGTCAGCCTGCGCCACGCATTGATCAACGAATCCCTCAAACAGGTCGGAGGGCATATCGGCTACGGGCTGCGCCCCAGTGCACGCGGAGCCGGCCTGGCCAAGCGGGCGCTCGCCGAAATGCTCGAGATTTCTCGCCAACGTGGCCTCGAAGAGGTGCTGCTTACCTGTGCCGACTCGAATATCGCTTCGGCGCGAACCATCGAGGCCTGCGGCGGGGTGCTGGAACGTGTCTGCCCGGTAGCCGAGATCGCCGAACCGTTCGGGCTTCAGGAGCCGCAACGCCGTTATTGGATCAAGCTCTAAGTTCACTGCCCCGGCGAATGCACGCGGGCGGCCACCGGGAATCTCCGGTGGCCGCCCGCGTCGGGACCTGGATCGCCACGAAGGGGCTGGCCTTCGCTCCTAGTATTTGCCCGTCATCGTGGAAACATCCAGCAACTCATCAAGCTGTGCTTCGGTGACTTCGCCACGCCCCACAAAACCCAGCGCAACGGTTGCTTCGCGGACCGTCAGGCCCTCGGCGACCGCTTTCTTGGCGATCTTCGCAGCATTTTCGTAGCCGATGAGCTTATTCAGCGGAGTCACGATCGAGGGGGAAGCCTCGGCGAGGAATCGCGCACGTTCCACATTCGCGGTAATCCCATCGATCATCTTCTCGGCCATCACCGTCGAGACGTTGGCCAGCAACCGAATGGATTCAAGCAGGTTCGAAGCCATCACCGGGATGCCGACATTGAGCTCGAAGGCGCCGTTGGTGCCGGCCCAAGCGATCGCGGTGTCATTGCCGATGACCTGGGCTGCAACCTGAATGGCTGCCTCGGAGATCACCGGGTTGACCTTCCCGGGCATGATCGAGGAGCCGGGCTGCAGATCAGGAATCGCGATCTCGCCCAAGCCGGTGTTCGGGCCCGAACCCATCCAACGCAGGTCGTTGGCGATCTTGATGATCGAGATCGCGATGGTGCGCAATGCGGCGGAACCCTCGACCAGGCCATCGCGGTTCGCTTGGGCCTCGAAGTGGTTGCGCGCCTCGGTGATCGGCAGGCCGGTATCTTCACGCAGGAATTCCAGGACGCGCTGCGGGAAGCCGTCCGGGGTGTTGATGCCGGTACCCACCGCGGTGCCGCCTAGCGGGACCTCGGCCACGCGCGGCAGGGCAGCCTCGACGCGTTCGATACCGTAGCGGATCTGTGCCGCGTATCCGCCGAATTCCTGGCCTAGGGTGACCGGGGTGGCGTCCATCAGGTGGGTGCGCCCGGACTTCACCACGTCCTTGAACTCGGACTTCTTTGCCTCCAGCGAAGTGGCAAGCGTTGCCAGGGCCGGGAGCAGGTCGTTGAGCAGCGCGTTGGTGGCCGCTACGTGCACCGAAGTGGGGAAGACGTCATTGGAAGACTGCGAGGCGTTGACGTGGTCGTTCGGGTGGACTTCCGTTTCGCTTCCCGACTCCTTCAGCGCACGTGTCGCCAATTCGGCCAGGACTTCGTTGGTATTCATATTCGAGCTGGTGCCGGAACCGGTCTGGAAGACGTCGATCGGGAAGTGGGCATCAAATTTTCCGGCGGCCACCTGGTCAGCGGCCGCTACGATGGCGTTTGCGCGTTCGGAGTCCAGCACCTGCAAGGCTTCATTGGCGCGTGCGGCGGCCTTCTTGACCTGCGCGAGCGCCTTGATGTGGGCAGACTCCAGCGTCTTGCCCGAGATCGGGAAGTTTTCTACGGCACGCTGGGTCTGGGCACGGTACAGGGCCTGGGCCGGGACTCGGACCTCGCCCATGGTGTCATGTTCAATTCGGAATTCTTCGCTGTTGCTCATGAGGCTCACCATACGCCTGGAACGAGTGCCGGAACAGGGATCTGCCTCAAAGATCACAGTCATCAGTGAGGTTAACGAAAACCGGGAATAAGCTCGGGATTAAATGCAGCGACCCGCGGAAAATCCGCGGGTCGCTTCGATTATTTCAGGCCCATATTGGAGACCAGCTGCGCTTCGCCTTCGGCTAGCTTGTAGGCAACGCCGGCCACTGCGGTACGTCCTTCGGCGATCGCGGTTTCGATGATGCTCGACAGATCAACCAACCTGGCGGTGGTCTGCTTGACGTGCTCGACGACGGTGCCGTTGACATCGGTAATGTTGGCGCTTTCGGCGGCGAAGACCGATGGGATGATGTGTTCGACCAGGTCGCGCACGAAGCCCTTGGGCATAATGCCCGATTCCTTGGCCTTGATCGCGCTGGTCACGGCACCGCAGCTGTCATGTCCGAGAATCACGATCAGCGGGATGTTGAGGATGTCCACGGCGAATTCCAGCGAGCCGAGGCTTGCCGGGTCCAGCACGTGGCCGGCGGTGCGCACCACGAAGACGTCGCCCAGTCCCACATCAAAAATGATCTCCGCAGCAAGGCGGGAGTCGGAGCAACCGAAAATGACGGCGAAAGGTTCTTGTCCCGTCACGAGGGACTGACGTCGAGCACCGTCCTGATTGGGGTGCTCTGTGGCGCCTTGGATGAATCGACTGTTGCCTTCGGTGAGCTTTTTCCAAGCTTCTTGAGGGGTCAACGGTGTCTGGCTGTGTTCAGAATCCATAACTGAAATTCTACGCTTGAGGTCCAGAGTTAGGTCGCACTGATGTCCACGGTGAAGCGAAAATTACGAGATCTGCGCCTCGGCCGCCTGCACAATTGCCATAATTTCTTCTTCGCCGGTGTCGCTGGAGACGATCAGCGTGGACGCTTCGCGTTCCGAAATCATGTAGGTGGTCTCGTCCTTAACTCGGACCTCCCACTTCGAGCCGTCGACTATGCGTTCGTCGGTGGGGGCAGCATTATCGGTGACCAGCGCAATCCATGTGGGATTCGCGTCGGCAGTCTGGCGAACGTAGACAAAGTTCGTTTCGCTCATCACCAGTCCGAACTCCCAGTAAGAGATGTCTTGCACCTGGTTGCTCTTCCAGCGGGCGAAATTCGCGTAATCCTCGCCGGAAACCTGCGGGGCGAATACCTCGAATTCTGCAATGCCGGAAGCGTCGCTAGCCACCTTTTGCAGGTCAACCGCGTGCTGGAAATTTTCTTCCTTGGTGCCAGGGTTCAGCAGCAGCAACGGAATGAGCACCGCGACGGTGAAGCCAATGGACAGGACCATGCCCTTGAATGTCTGGTTGGCGCGCTTCGACTGCTTCTCGGTGAGTACCGGGGTGAACGGAAGATCCTCAAAGGTTGCTTTGGGGTCGTTCAGGTCGCGGCGGACCGGCTGCGCGCCGGTCTGGGCGTCATTCTGGGGAGTGTTCTCTGGCTGCACGAGTCCATTCTCCCCGATGTTCCTGTGCAAATCGAACCGAGGTGCCCAAACACACGTTGTCTGCGCTCCGGCGCGCACGACATGAATTACATGCTGAAAATCGATGGGGATATGATGGAGTTGTTTGCATAGGCGCAATGACTACGACTCAGTGATGGGATCTTTCGTGACCGAAAACAACAATTATGCCCACCTTTCTCCCCGACTGTCGGTAACCGACTCGGAGCCGGACCGCAACCTTGCCTTGGAGCTGGTGCGTGCCACGGAAGCGGCAGCCATTGCTTCATCCCCTTGGGTTGGCTTCGGTGACAAGAACGCAGCCGACGGCGCCGCAGTGGACGCCATGCGCGGCCTGCTCTCCTCCGTGAACTTCAACGGCGTGGTAGTCATCGGCGAAGGCGAAAAAGATGAAGCCCCGATGCTTTTCAACGGTGAACAGGTCGGCAACGGCTCGGGAGCCGAATGCGACGTCGCGGTAGACCCGATCGACGGCACTCGCCTGACCGCCCTGGGCCTGAACAACGCCCTGTCCGTGCTGGCCGTGGCCGACCGAGGCTCGATGTTCGACCCTTCGGCAGTGTTCTACATGGAGAAGCTGGTGACCGGCCCGGAAGCCGCGGACCTCGTTGACCTGCGTTTGCCGGTGAAGCAGAATCTGCACCTGATCGCCAAGGCCAAGGGCAAGAAGATCAGCCAGATCACCGTGACCCTGCTCGACCGCCCACGTCATGCCGGGCTGATCGAGGAGATCCGTGCCGCTGGCGCCCGCACCAAGCTGCTGATGGACGGCGACGTCGCCGGCGCCATCGCGGCCACTCGCGAGGGCACCGGCGTGGACGCGCTGATGGGTATCGGCGGCACTCCAGAGGGCATCGTCACCGCATGCGCCATCAAGGCCATGGGCGGCGTGATCCAGGGCCGCTTGTGGCCAACCGATGACGATGAGAAGCAGAAGGCCATCGACGCGGGCCACGAGCTGGGCCGCGTGCTGACCACCAACGACCTGGTTACTAGCGATAACTGCTACTTCGCAGCCACCGGCATCACCGATGGCGACCTGCTGCGCGGCGTCCGCTACAAGAACGGGCGCATCCACACCCAGTCGATCGTGACGCGTGCCAAATCCGGCACCATCCGTTTCGTCGATGGTGAGCACCAGCAGGACAAGTGGGAAGCCTACACCCGCTAAAAATCATTAAACGAGTCGAGCCGCAGATTTCCCGAAAGGGCGATCTGCGGCTCGACTCGTTTATGGGCTAGTTGGCGCTATTTGCCCTGTGCGCTGGCGGCAAAGAGCGTGGCCGCGCCCGGGGACGCGGATACCGCGGTCACCGGCAACTCATGGGCGGCAATGAACACCGACCCGCCACGGGAGACCTGGAGGGTCTGGGATGAGGTTTCCAGGCTGAACTCACCTGCCGTGCACAGCACCAGCGCGGCGCCGTGCAATTGCAGCTCGGTGCGAATCTGCGGCGCCGCGGTGTCCACCACCTGGAGCTGGAATTCGTCGAAGGCCGGCTGGAAGAGCTGGGAGTGCTCCGAAACCGCAGTGCCCTGCAAGAGCGGTGCCGCGGAGGACTCGGCGATGGTCACCTCGAGCAGTTCCGGAACATCGATATGCTTGCTGGTCAGCCCGCCGCGCAGCACGTTGTCCGAGTTGGCCATCACCTCGATGCCAAGCCCGCGCAGGTAGGCGTGGACGTTTCCGGCACCCAGGCTAATCGCTTCGCCGGGCTTCAAGAACACCAGATTCAGCAGCAAGGCGACGAGGACCCCGGGGTCCGCAGGATAGATCTCGTTGATCCGCACCAGCTCGGCGAACTGCACATTTTCCTGCAGGACCGGGTCCGCGGTAATGGTCCCGCAGAGCGTGAGCACCAGATCGCTGATACCGGTGCCCGAGGTGAGCACGAGATTCAGCGCCCGTGCCAGCGGGTCGGCGGACTGCAAAGCCGCAATCAGGTCTGCGGCCAGGGCCGTCTCCGTGGTGGATAGCCGGGGCAGGAAGAGGCGCAAATCCGCGATGATCTCCTCGGGCACGCGAAATCCGGAGAGCGCCACGAAATCGGTGAGCGCATAGAGCATCTCGGGCTTGTGGTTGTCGTCCTTGTAGTTGCGTTCTGCCGCATCACGGGGGACACCGGCGGCATCTTCCTTGGCGAAACGTTCCCGCGCCTGCTCCAGGGTCGGGTGCACCTGGATCGATAGGGGCTGAGCGGCGGAGAGCACCTTGAATAAGAATGGCAGGCGGCCATAGCGCTCATTGACCTGCTCGCCGAGCGTATTCACCGGATCCGCCGCAATGACTTCGTGCAGCGGCTGACCGGTGTCGACGAGCATGCTCGGGCATCCGGGATGGGCGCCGAGCCACATCTCGGCCTGGGGGCTGAGCCGTGCCGGCTGGCCGAGCAACTCGGTTATGTCCTGCTTCGAACCCCAGTGATAGTCCCGAATGGAATTTTTCAACTCAAACACGTTTTGCACCCTTCAACTTTCACAAACGATAGTGGTTTCAAAACGGTCGGGGGGTCTTAACCGCGGGTGAAACCTGGAATGCTGGTTAAGGCACCGAGCATTCGTCGTTGTTTGCGGCGATCTGCGCCAGGCGAGTCGTTTGGCCAATCATCTCAAGTTCCACCAGGTACTGCTCGTCGATCGGGCTGCCGTCGCGCTGCGTGAAGACTTCTTGTTCACCGTTGGACAGCTTCGGAGCGTCGTTGATGCTAGTGGATTCTTCCTCGGCGCTTTCGGATGGTTCGGCTGAACCGCCGGCCTCGGTGGTGTCCTTTGACTTGGCAGGTTCCTCGGATTTCTTGGATTCCTTGGGCTTCTCCGGAGCGTTCTGCTTTTCAATGATCTTAGTGATGCGATCATCGATCTTGCCGAAGTCAGGGTAGGTGGAGAACGAACGCTCGAAGTCCGGCGCTCCCAGGGTCAAGCGGCTGAACGGAGTGCCCGATACCTTGTCCGCCACGGACACGAAGGAGCTGAGCTGGCTGGCGGGAATGTTCGTCTCGACCAGCTGCTCTCCGGCCTGCATGATGCTGCTGAAGTTGCTCAGAATGGTCTGCGGGGTGAACTGCTTGATGATTGCCTGCTGCAGGCATTGCTGCCGCTTGATGCGGTGGTAGTCATCGGTGAAGTCACGCGAACGCGCGAACCAGAGCGCGTCCTTGCCGTTGAAGGTTTGCTCGCCCGGGGCGAACCAATGGGTATTGACCAGCGAGCCTTCCCACTTCTTGCCGTTGTGCGGGACCCAACCGCCAGAATTGATGGTGACGCCACCGAGGGCGTCAACGAAGTTTTCGAAGCCTGCCATGTCGACCATGACATAGCCTTGGACCTCGAGCCCGGTGGTCCCGGTCAAGGCATCCATGGCGGCCTGCGCGCCGACGTTCTTCACCGAATCCGGGAACCGATCCGCGTGGTTATCTACCGCGTCGCGGTAGATCGCGTTGAACAGGCACTCGTCCCCGCAGCTGTACCCGTCGGGGTAGACCTCGGCCATGGGCGTACCCTCGGCGAAGCGGGCATTCTGGAAGTTACGCGGCACCGAGATCATCAGTGACTTGCCGGTTTTGGCATCCACCGAAAGCAGAGCGATGGAGTCGGTACGCACGCCATCTCGGTTCGAGCCGGAGTCGGCGCCGAAAACCGCGATGTTGTAGCGTCCATCCACCGGGTCAAAGGCAGGACCCGCATCGAAGACCTTGACGATGGTCTCGCGTCCGGTGTTCAGGATCGAGGCACCGTAGACGAAGATGCCGCTGGTTGCGATGACCGCAGCCAAGGTGAAAATGGAGACGATTGCGCGCATTCCGGGTGCCAGCATTCGGGGCCGGATGATGAACAGCGTATTCAGGAACATGATCAGCCAGCCGACGGCCAGCACCGAAAGCACGACGATCAAGAACAACTGGAAGTTCGGGTGCGCTACCCAACCCAGGATGATCGAACGGTCAATGAAGTAGATGACTGCGAGCCCAATGAGCGCGGCCCAGCAGAGCATGGTGATCGTGACCGCGATGCGTCCCAGCTTGCGGTTACCCGCAATCAGCTGAGCGCTACCCGGGAAAATAATGGTCAAGACGACCAGTATCAGGGCGCGTTTGCTCCGGGCCGGAGAGGAAATCGTCTCCGGGTTCCTGAGCGGACTTGGAGCGCGGTGGCTGGCAGAACCCATGTACTTTGTGACTTTCCTTAGGAAGAGAAGTTCTCGTTTGCTACTTCGGCACGCAACGCGGCGCCCTTGGCATATGCAGAATCGCGCAGCGAATCTGCGAAGGCTAGCAACTTAACCTGTAACGACTTGGCAAGCTCGTCGGTTCCCGATGCCAGCATACGCACAGCTAACAGGCCGGCATTGCGGGCACCGCCAATGGAGACGGTAGCCACTGGCACGCCGGCAGGCATCTGCACGATCGACAAGAGGGAATCCATTCCATCGAGCTTGGCTAATGGTACCGGAACACCCACCACCGGAAGCGGCGTCACCGAGGCGAGCATGCCCGGCAGATGCGCGGCGCCACCGGCGCCGGCGATGATCACGCGCAGGCCACGGGTGTGGGCGCGCTGGCCGTACTCGATCATTTCGGTGGGCATACGGTGCGCCGAAACGACGTCGGCCTCGAAGGGGATGCCGAATTCGGTAAGCGCCTCGGCGGCCAGCCGCATAACCGGCCAGTCGGAGTCCGAACCCATGACGAGTCCGACAAGTGGTGCTGTTTCAGTCATTAGAATCTATGTCCTTGAAGATCGTGGCCCAAAATGAGCGGGTCTTGCTGAAAGCCTAGGCGGTCGGGGTGATGCCATCACGGATTAAGCCCGCGACCCGGTCGGCGCGTTCACGTAGTTCTTCTACGCGTTGGCCTTCCTCGGCCACCACATTAACGTGTCCGATCTTGCGTCCGGGGCGCACCGATTTTCCGTAGGCGTGTACCTTGACTTCCGGCGCGGCAGCCAACGCGGCCTGGAATGCGGAGAACAGATCCTGGTTGGCCCCGCCGAGGAAATTCTTCATCACGGTCACTCCAAGTTCGCGGGTTTCACCCAGCGGCAAGTCCAAGACTGCACGAAGGTGCTGTTCGAACTGGCTGGTGACCGAACCGTTCATGGTCCAGTGCCCGGTGTTGTGCGGGCGCATGGCAAGTTCGTTGATGACGAAACCGGCACCCCGTCCCGGGGTTTCGAAAAGCTCAGCTGCCATGACGCCGGTGACACCGAACTCTTCGGCGATGCGCATGGCAGCATTTGATGCGGTAGCCGCGGTTTCCGCCGAGATGTCTTGGGCCGGTGCAATTACCTCGTCGCAGACGCCGGCGACCTGGATGGTGTGCACTACCGGCCAGGCTTTCGTCTCGCCGGAAGGAGTGCGCGCGACCATGGCCGAAAGCTCGCGGGTGAAATCCACTTTGTCCTCGGCCAGCAGGGCTCCGTTGGCAAACCATTCTTCGGCTTCTCGGGCCTGCTCAGCGTTCTCCAGCATGCGTACGCCCTTGCCGTCGTAGCCGCCGCGCGGGGTTTTGAGCACGATCGGCCATCCGGTCTGCTCACCGAAGGCAATCAGTTCGGCTACGTTCTCCACCTTGGCCCACGCCGGGTTTGGAAGTCCGAGCTTCTCAATCGCGGCACGCATCACCAGCTTGTCTTGCGCGTGGATCAGGGCCTCTGGGCGAGGCTGGACATTGATTCCCTCATTGATGAGTGTGGTGAGGAACTCATTGGGGACATGCTCGTGGTCGAAGGTCACCACGTCCTTACCCTGGGCGAAGGCGCGCAGGGTCGCTAGGTCCTTGTAGTCGCCAATGGGCGCATCGGGCACACAACGTGCCGCCGATACGTCCGGGCCTTCGGCGAGAACATGCAGTTCAAATCCGAGGTTCAGGGCCTCTGGGGCCATCATTCGGGCTAGTTGCCCGCCGCCAATCACACCAATTTTAGGGAAGCTCACCCCTCTAGGTTATCGAAATTGTTCCGGCTTCCCGTCCTCGCGGTGACTGATTACTCACCAAATTCGGGGAATTGTCAGGAAAAGCGGATAAAATAGCAAGATGTGCCCTCATGCCATTGCGTATTCGGGGCAACACTAAACCGATAACCGAGGGAACTGAACTTCCCGGGATTCTGACGATCTTTAGGTCTAGATGATTCGAAATTGGATCAGCAAGAGCGCAGATACGTCTGGAGGAAAATGTTCGAGCGCATCTCACGAAAACTAGCTGGACTCATTTCGCTGCTCTGGCGCGAAGTGGCGAAGTTCGGCGTTGTCGGTGGTATTGCGTTCATCATCGACTCCGGCATCTATGTGTGGTTGCTGCATGGACCGATGAGCGATTCGCAGGTCAAGGCCAAGATCATCGCCGGCATCGTCGCGACCTTGTTCTCGTGGGTGGCCAATCGCTTTTGGACCTTCCGCCATCGCCGCCAGGCAAATGTCGCTCGTGAACTGGTGATGTTCCTGATCATGAACGCTATCGGCCTGGGTATCGCCGCCGCCTGCGTTTGGTTCACCAAGTACGTGTTGAACCTGACCGACCCGACCAGCGTATTTATTGCCGGCTCCGTGGTTGGCCTGGTGCTGGGCACCATCTTCCGTTTCTTCGCCTACCGTTTCTGGGTCTTCGGCGCCGAGATGGATCAGGAAGAAAAGTTCGCCCACGACCATGAGCTTTTGGTCCATCACGACAAAGGTGCCGGCGCCCAGGCCGTTTCCCCGGACACCGGCACTATCCCCACTGGGAAGAGCTAATCAGCCAGTTAGGTAGTCGTGGCTGATTTTTTCGCCCTCGCGAAGCCGGTCGCTCACCTCCATGGCTTCATCGATCAATACGATCGTGTCGCCGGCCTTCCACTGCGCCACCGCGTAAGGCAATAGATCAAGAACCGGGATATCTGCGCGCACCAAGATGGTGCCGCGGGCCGGTGCCTCGGCGGCAAATAATTGTGCGCTAGACAGCTCTTGGCCGCCGGGGGTGATGAGGCTGATGCGTGAGCCGGATACCGCTGATGGGTAGAACTGGTCCCCGTAGGTGCGCACATTGGCGTTGTAGTCTTCGGCGACCGGGCCTAGATCGGCGCCGAAGGACAGCGCCATGGCTGCGGGGTTGACCGCCAGGATTTCCGCTGCGCCGGGAATGCGCTCATCCGTTGGGTTGCTGGTGATCCAAAGTTGCGCCTCGGCCGCCTGGTCATGTTCGGCGGAAACCAAGGTGGCTCCGTGATGCAGGGAGGCAAGCGCCAGGACCAGGGATTTCCAGTGCGCACTGAGATCCAAGACCACTACCGATGCTTCGTCGAGGTCGAAAGTTTCGCCCAGAAGGTTTGCGCTCTTGGCGACCCAATTGTCAAAGACCCTGCCCGACAGCTCGATCCTCTCACCGGAAGTCGAGTACCAGGTGAGCCATGGAGTGGCCGAGGCACGGCGCGGTGCGAGCAGACCTTCGGCAAAGGCTCCCTTAGCGGAGTTGAACGGCATTTTCCACCTTAAATAATTTACTGAGAATTTACCGACAATTCGCGGAAGTTGCGACTCGCCGGATTCATTGGTGTCTTTCGCGGCGTGTTGTGCCGAGAGTTTCCTGAGAACTCTCCATAGAATATCCTCCCCGCTTGACTATGACCGAGTTACACGGCTGTAATTAGATGGTGAGTTCGGCTCGTCCATCGTTTCACTATTTCGATGGAATAAATAGAGACGTATGGATCGGGAGCAAGGATGGCTCGATCTTCTCAAACCAATCGAAAGGCCAACATCAACATGACGAAGCTGGAGCAGGGGTACTCCGATTTTTCGACATCGGCTGTAGCGTCCGCCCAATACGGGGTTGAGGGTGCACCATCGGACTGGTTTGTCGATCCACAAGCTGGTGACTCCGCACGCGTTGCGGTTGCCGCTGATCTGGAGAACGCCGCAGAAGACTTCCTACGGGAGCATGCGCCAGCGGAAACCGAAGGCGGATCGACCGCAGGGTCGTGGGCTCCGGAGCTGGATGAAGACGAACAGGTTCGCGAAAGCATCAAGGCCGTTTGGCTCGGCGTCGGCGGGGAAGTCGACGAAGGCGAGCTCGGTTGGCAGGCCCGCGCATTGTGCGCGCAGACCGACCCCGAAGCATTTTTCCCAGAAAAGGGCGGTTCGACCCGCGACGCTAAGCGTGTCTGCGGTGCCTGTGTTGTACGTTCAGAATGTTTGGAATACGCGCTGAGCAACGACGAGCGCTTCGGCATTTGGGGAGGGCTCTCCGAGCGCGAACGCCGCCGACTACGGAAACGAGCAATCTAATTCGACCGCCAATTCATGTCACCGCCATCGTTGCCGCGCACGATGGCGCTGACTTTTTACCCCGAACTTTAGCCGCACTGCGAAACCAGTCACGGCCGATCGAACGGTACCTCGGGGTCGATGCGTCGTCCCAAGACGCTTCCCGGCAGGTATTAAAAGCAAATCTTCCTTCCAACGCGACCCTGCTCGCGGCCCCGGCTGGGTCATTGGGACTTTCCGTTCAAGAAGCGGTTGATTCATTGCCCGAAGCTCGTGCAGATCGCGACGAGTGGCTGTGGATCATCCACGACGATTCGATGCCGGCTCCCGACGCGCTAGAACAACTGACGCGTACGGTCGAAGCCTCCGAGTCCGTGACCATTGCAGGTTGCAAGATCCTGGACATTGACAATCCTCGCCGCTTGGCCGAAGTCGGGCTCAGCGTGGACCGCAAGGCGCAGCGCCTGACGATGATCGATATCGACGAAGTCGACCAGGGTCAGTACGACGGCCGAAGCGACTACTTCGCCGTATCCTCGGCAGGAATGTTCATCCGCCGCGACGTCTTTGAAGAATTAGGCGGTTTCGATCCGGCGCTGCCAGGCCGCGGCGACGACGTGGATCTATGCTGGCGCAACCGCTTAGCCGGACACCGTGTGGTGGTCGTTCCCTCCGCGAAGGTCTACCATCAGGTCGACGTGGTCGACTCGCTGGCTGGACCGGGCGAAGCACGACGCTCTGAGGTCTTTCAGCGGCTGAAGTTCGCACCGACCTTGGGACTCCCATTTCTTTGGCTAGGCCTCCTTTTGGGCGGCATCGGGCACTTCCTTTTGGCTCTTTTAGCCAAGGATCCGGGCCATGGGTTCAGCCATTTGGGCTCGACCCTGCGCGGCTTGTTCTCGCCGGTGAAGTTGGTGTCCTCGCGCCGTGGGATCAAGCAAATCCGCAAGGTGCCGCGCGGCCAGGTACGCAAGCTGATGACTTCGAATAGCGCCGTGCGCGAGTACCGGCGAAACTTGTCAAACAGCACGGATGACTCGCAGGTCTACGGCGACGGCTCCGGCGCAGAGGGCATGGTGGAGCCAAGCGGCGAGAACTTCTCGGACTTTGTCCGAATTGCTCGGCCGCCGCGGACCACTGCGGTGCTGTCGCTGATTCTCGCATTGCTCATCACGACCGCGGCCTCGCTGATCGCCTGGCGTTCACTGATCGGTGCCAACGCCCTGAGCGGCGGTTCCATGCGTCCGCTGTCGCGCACGCTGAATGAGATCGGAGCCAACGCCACCTCGTGGTGGCAGAACGCGGGCACCGGCTTCAGCGCTGCTCCAGATAACACAGACATCATGTACTGGCTGCTTTCGGTGCTCAGCTTCAACCACGCGAACCAGGCTTCGGTGATCTTGTTCCTGGCGGCCATGCCGTTGGCGGCTCTCACCGCTTGGTGGGGCGTGGGCGTAGTGAGCCGTTCGCGTGCGGTACGTTTCTTCGCCGCGGTGATCTGGGCTTTGCAGCCTGCCCTTATTTCGGCCCTGGCCAGCGGCCGGGTGGGCTCGGTACTTATCCACGTCCTACTGCCGTTGTTCTTCCTGGCCATGCTTCGTGCGCTCAACGCGCACGTGCGCCCGGAGGGCAAACCGGCAACAAGCGCGCAATCCAAAAAGACTTCGGCCTGGACCGCTTCGGCCTGCGCGGCACTGATCCTGTGGGTAATTTCTACCGGCTCAATGCCTTTCTTCTTGGCACTTGTGGTGCTGATCTACGTTTTGGCGCTTTCGGCTCCGCGCCGGGCGCGCACGCTGTGGTGGGTTCCGCTTCCTGCAGTGGTGTGGAACTTGCCCTTGCTTTTCGAAGCACTGGGCAACCCACGGCTGCTGTTAACCGAACCTGGTGCACCGCTGGCATTCAACCCGGCGCCGCTGTGGCAGATGCTTTTGGGCTTCCCCGAGGCCTTTGACGCAATGCTCACCCCGCTTGGTTGGGGAATACTGCCTGCCGGACCGTGGGCATTGGTCGCAGGGGCTCTTGTGGGCGCACCTGTGGTGATTTTGGCGGTACTGGGCGCACTCGGGTCATCCTTTAGCCTGGACTCCACCATGCGTCGAAATTCCCGCAAACTCGTCTGGGCCGCAGCCCTGTCCTTGGTGGCCGGCTGGGGAATCGGTTTCATTTCGGTCTCCCTGGACTCGTCCAGGACGGTCAGCGCATACACCGCGCCATTTGTTTCCTTCGCGGTCTTCGCGATGCTCGCCGCCGCCGCCAACGCGCTGGCAGCATTACGCCATGAGGAGCAGCCACGCACACTTCGCCGTCCGGCGAATCGGGCAGTTTTGAGCCTGATGGCAACGCTGAGCGTGATTAGCGTGTTGGCCGCCGGTTCGGTGGCACTCGGCGCGCAACTGAATTCGCAGAATCCAGATGGCGCCATGACCGCGCTGAACGCCGCCCAGCGGGTGTCGCCCTCGCAGGAACGGACGATTCCGGCCACCGCGGCGGACGCCGGCCGCGCGGAATCCGCAGAGCGCACCTTGGTGCTGACCCCACGGGCTTCGGGCGAGATCGACAGCCAGCTGCTGACCGGGGCCGGCGAAACGCTTGACGCCATCAGCCGTTCTTCGCAGGTGTCGCAACTGAGCGGATCGCTGCTGAATCCGGCACGAAACGAGGCTTCGGCCACGGGAAGCGTGCAGCGGGAAGCCGTGGCAATGCTTTTGTCTGAATCAGCACTCGACTCCCGCGAAGCCTTGCGAGACCTGGGTGTTGGGTTTGTAGTGCTCAACGAGACCGGTGAATCAGTCTCGGCCACCGTGCGTGTGCTGGATGCTGCGACCGGCCTGGCCTCCGTGGGGCAGACCGACAACGGATGGCTGTGGCGCGTCAATTATGAAAGCTCCACGCCAAATGCGGGCGCAGGATTTGCGCGCTTGATCGACAAGTCGGACCGGGTGCAGGTACTGGCCACCAATCGCGGGCGAATTCAGGATACTGAGATACCCGCAGCCGACGGACCGCGCACTCTTGTGTTGGCGACCGCGCAGGATCCAAAACTGCGTGCCACTATCGATGGCGCGCCGTTGCGTGCGGTAGCTTACCCCCGGGATTCGGATACCCGCTGGGCGCAGGCCTATGAAGTGCCGGCCGAAGGCGGCAAGCTGACGCTGACCCACTTCGAACCATTGGCATTGCCCACGCTGATCCTCGGTAGCGTCGTATTGCTTATCGCGGTATTGCTAGCGATCCCGGTACCCAGTACCCGTCGCCTCGCTAGCTACCGAAATAGCGAATATCGTTTCCGCGCAGTCGAGGAATCGGACGACGGGCAAGACGAAGTGGCCAGCGAGCCGGCAGAACCAGCTTTCGAACCGGAACCCGAGACGAGCTCAACACCGTTGAGCCGTCGAGAGGCTCGCGAACGGACGCACGAGATCCGTGACACCTTGGCCCCGAAGCTCGGTGACCGTATTTCGGACACCGACACCGAGCAGGAGAAAAAGTAGTGAGTGATGAGAAGAAGCCCGCTTCGGATGACGCAAAAAACGAGCATGCCGGTCACCCTGCGCACGCTGCGGAACCACGCAAGGATCAAGGATCACCGGTAGCCGGCAATGCCTCCGCGGATGGCAGCGACGAGCCAGCCGTGGACGATGCAAAAAACGAGCATGCCGGTCACCCCGCGCACGCTGCGGAACCATCTAAGGATCAAGGATCACCGGTAGCCGGCAATGCCTCCGCGGACGGCAGTGGCAAGCCCGCTGCCAAACCGGTCACAGCGGACACCGGCTCCTCTGCCGAGCCGGCTAAGCCAGCGCCGCAACCGGTGGCTGCGACGAAGCCGGAATCGGCTCCGACTGTGCGGCCTTCGGCAAGCGAGCGGCCAATAAAGAGCAAGTCCGAATTGCGTGCCGAGGCCAAAGCCGAGAAGGAAGCCAAGGCAGAGGCCAAGGCAACGGCGAAGGCTACTGCGAAAGCCGAGGCGAAAGCAGCGGCCGAGGCCAAAGCCACCGCAAAGGCCGAAGCCAAGGACCGGGCAAAGGCCCAGCCGCTAGCTAAGCCGGAGCCAAAGCGTCAGGCGGAGCCGGAGAACAAGGCTGAGCCGGAAGCCAAGGACGAGAAGATGGCTGCAGCCCTAGCACAGCCGGTTATCGCAGGCGCCGCGGAAAACAGCGAGGCCTCGGCGCCCGCAGATCCGATTGCGAGTCGACGCCGACGCAAACTAGACGACGCAAATAAGGCGGCACGTAAGGATCAGGAAGCTGCTCCGGTGCGTCGTCGTGCGGGCGCCGTGCTGCTCAGCCTGGTGGCCATCATTGCCGCCGGTGGCGTGGTCGCCGCGGCTTCGGTGCTTGCACCGCAACCGTCCAATACGGCGCTCCCCGCGGCGGTGACCAGTCTTCCGGCCGGCGATGCCCAGTCCGTCTGTACCGGAACTCCGCAACTTCTCAAGGGCGTGGACGGTACCGATCCACAGTTCGCCGCCGGTGCAAAACAAATCTCAAGCAATATTCGCACAGCCCTGGTCTCAGACTTGGGTAAACGAATTCCCGGTGCCACACTCCGGGACCTGGGCAGTTCAGATCCGGCCCAGCTCAGCGAACGCATTCCGGATGCTGAAGCGGCGCAGTCTCTGGGTGCGGATGACGAGGGGTTGACCGGTCGTGTTGGAAAGGTAAACACCACCAACGGCCGAGACAAGGCGCAAGTCTTCTCCCTGCAACCCTTGGGCGAACTACCTTCCTGGGGTAGCGCCATGCGCAGTTTCTTGGCCAAGGATGGAGATCTCGCGGGACTGGCCGCGGCGACCTGCCAGGCTCCAGCCTCCAGCTGGCGCTTCACCGGGCTGATGACGAATACCGGTGCGACCAGCGTGCTTCACCTGTCGAACCCGACCCACACCACCGCCCAGGTCTCTATCGATCTGCGCGGTCCGGAGGGTCTGATCGACACCTCAACGCTGCAGAATGTCGTGCTTGCGCCGGGATCCTCGCGAGCGTTGGTGCTTGGCGGCTACGCCCAGAATTTGGATTCGGTGTCCGCCGATATCACCAGTCTCGGCGGAAAGATCACCGCATCAGTTCAACAGGCAGCGTTGCGCGGCCTGACACCTTCCGGGGTAGACCTAGTGGCTGCAAATGCTTCGGCAGCCAATACGCAGGTGATTCCGGGCGTTTGGCTTGGCAACAAGAATGACCGAAACGAACTAAGCAAAGATGACAAGAAACTGGTGCCGCAGCTTCATGTTTCGGCCACAGGTGCGCAGGGTGCAGGTTTCAAGGTGAAGATCTTGGGTGCCGAGGGCGAAGTCAAGGCGGATCTTGGCTCGAACCTCGCGGTAGCCTCCGACGCAACTAGCGTCATCGACCTCAACGGTCTCGAAGCGGGCGCTTACACCGTAGTCGTGGAAGCTGATGCTCCGGTGACCAGCAGTGTGCGCATGGTGCGCGGCGCGGATCCCAAGGATTCCTCGGACAACGCCTGGGCCGCCAGCTCCATGCCACTGGCGGGAAAGCAGGTTGCGCCTATTTCAGCGAACGGCACCGGTGAATTCAGCATTGCCGCGCCATCGGCCGATGCCTCTGTCGAAGCAGTTGTGGTCGACAAGGATGGGAAGCTTTCAAAGCCGACCAAACTCGAGGTGAAGACCGGGCAGAACATGGTGTTCAAACCGAAGGAAATCACCGAAGAAGCCCAAGCCGTGATCTTCTCTGCAGATGCAAACGCCTATATTGGCCAGTTGATCTTCGGGTCGGATCGTTCGCTGGCCTGGGCTGCCATGCCTCAAGCCAATGTCGGACGTGACGGTATCGTCGTCAACGTCGGCGGCTAGCAGGACTAAAAATCCGGGTTTTCCGGGAAATATTCGGGATCAACTTCGTGGGGCGAAAGCATCCACAAATTAGCGACCTCGTGCACCACACACTGGTGTACGAGGTCGACTAATTCCGTGTGGCTATGACTAGCTTGCTCCAAAGGCAGCCGATAAATGGAAATCCGGGCACGGCGCTTAGCCGTTGCCGGTCGAGCAGAGGACAGCGGCATGCGGTCTCCGGCGGCCGCGGCCTGAGTCATGACCTTGTCGCCGGGTACCGGGACGATGCGAAAATCGATGATCGCGAGTTTTTGGCCCCAGCGTTCGCCTAATCGTTGGGCGCTGGCCATCACCGCGTCATCAAAGCGTTCTGGTCGCGTGCGGAAGGCGGGCAGGTGCATTGGCATCAACGGACCACGCCGTCCGCGTCCATGACGGTTGCGGCGCGAGCGCTGCTGCGGACTCTGGGGATTATGCTCCATGGCTCCACAGTAAACGTTTGCGCGAGCGAACGTGGCCGTTCGGGCCAGATTACCGGGCTAGGACGGCTAGCACGAGTAGACTGGAAGCCGTGGAAAGTCTTCGTCTTTGCTCTCGCCCCGCGTGCCGTGAATCGGCCCGCGCAACCCTCACCTACAACTACGCCGATTCGACCGCCGTACTCGGGCCATTGGCGCAGTACCCCGAGCCGCATTGCTATGACCTGTGCGCCCGGCACGCCAACCGGCTCACGGTGCCCAGCGGGTGGAACCTGCTGCGCGGCGCCCTGCCAGAGGTCATTGAAAACGAAGATGAATTGCACGCACTGATGAATGCCGTGCGTGAAGAGCGTAAACCCAAGCACTCTGTCGAAACACCTGCACCCCGTGAGGTGCGCGGCACCCGTTTCGATTCTCGTCCACGGTTGGCAGTGCTTCCGCCGGAGGCCGAAGAAATCTAAGAATTGCCACCGAGGTTATTTAGCTTCGCGCGGGATCTAGCCTCCCGCTGCACCGTGGGGTGCGCCGCAGTCGACAGTTCCGCATTCCTACTAATCGGATGGGAATGGCTGGCTTTACCGTTTCCCGCACCACGGTCCTAATTTAGGTGTGGTAATGCGCGGATTGGCGCGGTCGGCTGGATAAGCTGAAACCGCGGGGCCTGTTGTGCAGGTTTCGTCTATTTATGATGGTCAGAGATCGCGCGATTTGCAGGAGGACTCCTCATGGCTGAGGCGGCGAAGAACACCCCCGGTGGTAAGGGCCCAGAAGGCCCGGACACGCCCATCGCGGCCACCAATGCTGAATCGAACGAGTCGGTCACCAAGGCCACGCTCAGCCAGCGAGCCGACGAATTGTCGGCACGCCTTGAGGAGCATAAAAAACAAGCCAAAGCTCAGCAGGACGCTCGTGCTGCAAAGGCGGCGGCCGCTGCGAAAGCAGCGTTCTTGAACCCATCAGGGGCCAAAGCAGCAGCATCCAAGCCTGCCGAGGCGAAGCCGGCAGCTCCTGAAACTTCAGATACCAAGCCCGCAGCGAATCCAACCACGGTGCAGCCGGCCACGACGCCTGCGACGGCCAAGCCAGCAGCTACCAAACCCGTCGCGAATCCTGCGCCAGCCAAACCTGTGGCGACTAAGCCGGCAGCATCCAAACCAGCAGCAGCCAAGCCGGCAACAGCAGCCAAGCCGGCAGCAGCAGCCAAATCGGCCGCAGCTAAGCCAGCAGTGAGCAAGCCAGCTACGAGTGCAGCCAAGCCGAAAACCGACGAGCCGGTAGAGGACATCATTCGAGCGATTAAACTTCCGCATGAACTCGACGCGGAACAGCAGCAGCCGAAGGCCTCCACAAAAGCCGAGGTACCTGCCAAATCTGATGCGCCGCTCAACGAAGCCAAACAGACGGTGCCACCGGTCAGCGCTGCACCAAATAAAGACAACCCAGAGACTACGTCCGCCGCAGTTGCCCAGGCGCGTTCGCGTGTCTTTGGGAACTACGCTCCGGAGTCGGAGCCATCCGAGGCAGCGGTCAAACGCCGTGTGGCTCGCGAACGCGCATTAAATTCCAAGCCGCCGCTGGCCCGCACCGCACAGGTGCTGCTTGCACTCATCTTCCCGGTATTGACGCTGATCGCCGCGATTCGTCTGGTCGCCACCCCAGCGTTCTTGGCGCTGGCCTACGCCCGGCCAGGGTTCCCCAGCGACCAGTTCGGCTTCACCGATCCGGAACGCCTAACCTATGGCAGCTACGGGGTGGACTACCTGAATAACTTCGCTGGCCCGGAATTTTTATCTGGATTGAAACTTCCGACTGGCTCCAGTATGTTCACCGCCCAAGAGGTGCAGCACATGCTTGACGTGAAAAACCTGATCGGTTTGGGCTATGTCATCGGGGCCGTGCTAGCGGTATTGGCCATAATCTTCATCGTCTACCTGGCCAACCGTTACTCCGGCGGAGTGCGCCGAGCGCTCTTCTCCGGGGCAATCTTGACCCTGGTGCTAATTGCCGGAATCGCGGTCATCGCCATTACCGGGTGGAACACGTTCTTCTCCGGTTTCCACCAATTGTTCTTCGCCGAAGGCACCTGGACTTTCAACCTCAGCGATACCCTGATCCGTCTATACCCCGAGCAGTTCTGGGTCGATTCCGCGCTTGCCATCGGGGTGTTGGTGGTTGTCTCCGCGGTTGTTGCGCTCATTACCTGCTGGCCAACCGGGCGCCGCCGCGAAAGCTCACGCCTACGTCAAGAAGCGCGAGTTTACGGATTGAATAGCTAAACAACTACACGTGGCAAAGCGCCCCGGAACAGCTAAACCTCGGGAACCGGGCAGTACGGATCCCGAGGTTTTATTGTTAAAAAGCAAGTCAGCGACGGTATAGCTCTTCGGTTTCGGAGACAAAATCATCCAGGACCTGCTGGCGTTTAAGCTTTAGCGAGCTAGTCAAATGTCCGGAAGCCTCGGTGAACTCGGCAGGAAGAACCACAAATTTGCGAATCGATTCTGCCTGAGAAACAGTCTGGTTTGCTGCGTCAATATAACTTTGCACCTCGGTGCGCACCTTGTCGTGCAGCGCCGCCTCGCCAAGCGTCAGCTGGCCCACATCGCGGGCCTTGGACCACAACGTCAGCTCTTCGGCATCTAGCGTGACCAAAGCCGCGATAAACGGTTTGTTCTCACCGACCACTACGCATTGGTCCACTATCCGGCCGGCCCGGACCATCTCCTCCAACGGACCGGGTGAGACGTTTTTGCCCCCGGCTGTGACGATCAGTTCCTTCTTGCGCCCGGTGACCAATAGATAACCGGCCTCATCAAGGCGCCCGGTATCGCCGGATTTGAAGTACCCGTCTTCGGTGAATGCCCCAGCACTGGCTTCGTTGTTGTGGTGGTATCCGGCGAATACACCGATGCCTTTGACAAGGATTTCTCCGTCACCAGCTATCCTGACGCTGGTGCCGGGAAGCGGGCGGCCCACGGTCCCCACTCGATTGTTATGAGCCTGATTCACCGTGGCAGGTGCAGTGGTTTCGGTAAGTCCGTAGCCTTCGACCAGCTGGATGCCGGCGCCGCGGAAGAAATGCGCCAGATCCTGGTTAAGGGCGCTGGCCCCGGAGATCGCGTAACCGCACTGTCCACCGAAGACCGCGCGGAGCTTCGGATAAAGTACCTTATCGAAAAATAGGTGACGGGCTCGTAATGACAGTGGCATCCGCACCTTTTCGCCACGGGATTTCGCATCCCGGATCTTGGAGACCTCAATGGCGGTCAGCTCCGCGCTGTGGAACAGGTCTGCCTGGCCGGACTGTTCCGCCTTATTCAGCGCTGTGGTGTGGATCTTCTCGAATACCCGGGGCACTGCCAGCAGAAACCCTGGCTTGACGGAGTTCAGGTCCTCCATCAACGTTGCCGTCGAGTTGCTATGAGCAATGATTGCTCCACCGTGAATGCAGACTTGTTGGACCGCACGGGCCAAAACGTGCGCCAGCGGCAGGAACATCAATGTGCGGCGGCGTTCACCCAGCACCTCGGCCATGTGCTCGGCGAGGTTGTAGGCGACCAAAGCGAAGTTCGCGTGGGTGATGTTGCAGCCCTTGGGCCGTCCGGTAGTACCCGAGGTATAGACGAGGGTGGCCGTGGCTTCCAAGTTCAGGCTCGAGCAGGCGATGCTGATTTCCTTTTCGGCGATCTGTGCTTCGTCGACCAGAATCTGCTGCAGGCCCGCAGCGGGAATCGCCTCCGGATCCGCGGTATGCGATCCCTCAAAAAGGTGAATGGCAACGGATTCTCCGAGCTGGGCCGCGGCCCGGCGAACGTTGGCGCGTAACTCGTGGTCCTCGGCGAAGACGACCCGTGCGCCGGAATCGCGCAAGATCCATTCGATTTGGAAGGGACTTGACGTCTCATAGATAGGTATTGAAATTCCGCCGGCGAACCAGATGGCCTCTTCGGCCAGCGCCCACTCATAGCGGGTACGCGAGACGATGGCGACCCGGTCGCCGGGTTGCAATCCGTCGTGGATCAGCCGGGAGGCTAGTCGCTTCACATCACGTAGGAAATCCTGGGCGCTGACGTCTCGCCACCCGGAGGGGCGTTGGACCATGAACAAGGTGTCGTTTGGCGAGGAAGCCACCCGGTCCAGCAGCAGGGTGGTTGCGTTTACCTGGGGGTCGAGGTCGTGCAGGAGCTCGACGTGCAGTTCGTGCATGGAAATCCTTTGAAATCGTTCGAGGTCAGGTGGCGCAACTCACGGTGCAGCGGGACCCTGCGCACGGGAGCTTATCCCCAGCTAGGGATCCACACGTGCATGCGATAGTACGCATCCGAGGTCAGTTCTCCGGACCATACGGACCAGAAAAATGCCGAGACCACAAGGAGCAGCGCTACGAAGAGGGCCACGACAACAACCCTTGACCGGTAGGCCACATCGGAGCGCGGTTCGCGGGGGATGAACCTGCCAATCATATAGGTCAATGCGAGAACCATGAACGGGACCAAGGGCAACGTGTAGAAGAAGAACATGGTGCGCTCGGGGTACATCAGCCAAGGAAGGAACCCCGCGGCAACGCTTGAAAGCAGGGCTCCGGCACGCCAATCGCGCGCGCCAAGCCACCAGAACACCAGCAAGATCATGCTCAACGTGCAGGCCCACCACATCACCGGGTTAGGCATGTCCATGATCACTTCGGTGCAGCGATCCAGCGTGCAACCGTTCTGCCCGTTGTCGTAGCCTTCGAAGTACATCAGTACCGGGCGCCCGGAGAAGAGCCAGGTCCACGGGGACGAAGCCCAGCCGTGTTCCGAATCCAGCCCGGTATGGAAGTTGTAGCTGGCCTGGTGATAGTGCCACAGGCTGCGCAAGGTCTCGGGCAGCCAGGAGACCCCCTCGCCGGGATTCTCTAGGGCCCATTGCCGATAGCGTCCGCCGGCGGTGCTGAGCCAGCCGGTCCACGTGGCAAGGTAAGTCAGGAACACCACCGGAATCATGGTGAAAAACGAATAGACGCCGTCACGCATGAAGGCGGCCGACTGCCACCGCTGAATTCCAACGGTGCGCCGCGCGCCGAAGTCCCAGAGCACCGCCATCAGGCAGAACACCGCAACGAAGGTCAGCGCGGACCATTTGATGCCAACTGCGCAGCCGAGCATGATCGCTGCGATGAGCCGCCAGGGACGCCACCAGAGCACGGGGCCGAAGATGAGCAGGAACTCGTTGGGTCTGTTCCCGGCGGGCACCGAGAGTTTTTTGGCGAGCTGAATTCGTCCGTGAATCCGATCCTTGAGCAGCGCATAGAAGGCGGCCAAGACGAAGAACATCAAGAAGATATCCAGCAACGCGGTGCGCGACATGACGATTGAATGGCCGTCGATGGCGATCAAAAGGCCTGCGATACCCGCCAGCAGATGCGACCCGAAGAGCAGGCGGGCGCACAGAGTAGTCAGCAGAACCGCGAGCGTACCGAACAGGGCTGCAGCAAAACGCCAGCCGAAACCGTCGAACTCGCCAAAGAGCATCATGCCGAAAGCGATGAGCCATTTGCCCAGTGGCGGGTGCACCACGAAGGAGGCGGTATCCTTCAGCTGCGGATCGCCGGCAACGAATTGGTCGTTTGATTCGTCGACCCATTCCATTTCGTAGCCGAAGTGCAAGAGCGAATAAGCGTCTTTGACGTAGTAAGTCTCGTCAAAGATCAACATATTTGGATGCGCCAGGTGCACAAAGCGCAGCAGACCACCGATAACTGTCATTACCAGCGGAACAATCCACATCAATGCACCGGAGGGCGCCGCAACCGGTAATAACCTTTGTTTGAGGTTCTCAAAGGTGAAGGCAACGCGCGCGGAACGCACGTGCCCGCTATCTGGGGTCTTTGCTGCAGTGGTGCTCATCGTTGTTCATGCTACCGGCGTAACCCTGAGAATGTGTGCTTTTGGTACTTCGCGTAGGCTAAAGGGTGTGCAGAACTCAGATAATGAGGGCGTAATCGTCCTGGGCGCCACCCCAATTGGCAACTTGTCCGATGCTTCGCCGCGGCTCCGCGAAATCATCGAAAGCGCCGATGTGATCGCCGCCGAGGACACCCGCAATTTCCATCACCTAGCTCACGCACTGGGAATTAAACCCGCCGGGCGGGTGATGAGCCTGCATGAGCACAATGAGGCCCATAAGCTCGGCGAAGTGATCGAGCTGGCTCGCGAAGGAGCCACCGTGCTGGTCGTCTCGGATGCCGGAATGCCTGCGGTCTCTGACCCGGGCTACCCCTTGGTGGCAGCCGCGATGGAAGCAGGCATCCGGGTCACCGCGGTGCCTGGGCCTTCGGCCGTGCTGACCGCCCTGGCGCTGTCGGGACTGCCCACCGGACGTTTCACCTTCGAGGGGTTCTTGCCGCGCAAGGCTGGTGAACGGCGCAAGCGCTTGGGCGCCTTGCTGCACGAAGAGCGCACCATGGTGTTCTTCGAAGCCCCGCACCGGGTCGCTGACTTCTTGGCCTCGGCGATCGAAGCCTTCGGCGCGCAGCGCCAGGCGGCGGTGGCCCGCGAGCTGACCAAAAAATTCGAAGAGGTCCGCCGCGATGAACTTGGGGTGCTCAAGGCATGGGCAGATGAAGGTCTCCGCGGCGAGATCGTCGTGGTGATCTCCGGTGCTTCGGCCCCGGAAGCGGCCTCCATCGAAGATCTGCTTCCCAAGGTCACCGCGCTGGTTGCCGATGGGATTCGCATGAAACAGGCGGTGGCCGAGGTCGCCGAAGCCGCCGGGATGAAGAAGCGGGACCTGTACGAAGCTGTTCTGGCAGAACGTCACGAAGCGAAAAAATAGCCGAAATCGCTTAGGCTGAATGCACAATGAAACAACGAGTTTGTGGTGCACCAGGCGATTTACAGCCTTCCGAAACCCGCACTAGCGTTGTGATCAACGAAGATTCCTTTCATTTACGACTTTCAGGAGAACCGCGTTATGTCGATTACCGCTGAACGCGAAGCAGAACTGCTCGCCAAAGTACCCACCGGACTGCTGATCAATGGTGAATGGCGAGATGCCTCAGATGGCGGCACCTTCGACCTACTTGACCCAGCCACCGGCGAAAAGCTGGCAACGCTGGCCAGCGCCACCAGCGAAGACGCGATGGCGGCCCTAGAGGCAGCCGACGCGGTCCAGGCCGAATGGGCGCTCACCGCTCCACGCGAACGCGCTGAGATCCTGCGCCGCGGCTTTGACCTGGTCACCGCGCGCGCCGATGATTTTGCGTTGCTGATGAGCCTGGAAATGGGCAAGCCACTGGCTGAGGCCCGCGGCGAAGTGACCTACGGTGCAGAGTTCCTGCGTTGGTTCTCCGAAGAGACCGTGCGCCACTACGGCCGCTACGTCACCACCCCGGAGGGTAAGAACAAGGTTCTGGTCCACCACAAGCCGGTGGGCCCTTGCCTGCTGATCACCCCATGGAACTTCCCGCTGGCGATGGCTACCCGCAAGGTCGGCCCGGCAATCGCCGCAGGTTGCACCATGGTGCTCAAGCCCGCGAAGCTCACCCCGCTGACTTCCCAGCTATTCGCCGCCACCATGATGGAGGCCGGACTGCCGGCCGGGGTGCTGAACGTGGTTTCTGGATCCTCGGCATCGAAGATCTCCGGACCGCTGATGCAGGATGACCGTCTGCGCAAGGTCTCCTTCACCGGTTCCACCCCGGTTGGCAAGCAGCTGATGAAGGATGCCGCAGACAAGGTGCTGCGCACCTCGATGGAGTTGGGCGGCAACGCACCATTCCTCGTCTTCGAAGACGCAGACCTGGACGCAGCCGTCGAGGGTGCCATGGCCGCGAAGATGCGCAATATGGGCGAAGCCTGCACCGCAGCGAACCGCTTCCTGGTACATGAAGATGTCGCCGAGGAATTCATAACGAAGTTCTCGGAAGCGATGAAGGCGCTGAAGACCGGACGCGGAACCGATCCATCGTCCACCGTCGGCCCGTTGGTCGAGGAGAAAGCTCGGGACGAAGTCCACGCGCTGGTGACCGACGCCGTTGCACAGGGCGCCACGGCAGTCACCGGCGGTGCTCCGGTAGCGGGTCCAGGCTACTTCTACCAGCCCACCGTGTTGGCTAATGTTGCCAACGACGCGAAGATCCTCACCCAGGAGATCTTCGGCCCGGTCGCCCCGGTGACCACCTTCAAGGATGAGGCGCACGCGATCCGCCTTGCCAATGCCAGCGAGTACGGACTGGCTTCCTACATCTACTCGCGTGACTTCAACCGGATGTTCCGCGTTTCCGAGCAGATCGAATTCGGTCTGGTTGGCTTCAATGCCGGCGTCATCTCCAACGCTGCCGCACCATTCGGCGGCGTGAAGCAGTCCGGTCTCGGACGTGAAGGCGGCGCCGAGGGGCTCGGGGAATACACCACCGTGCAGTACATCGGCATTGCCGACCCATACGCACCGGTAAAGTAATCTCGGTAATCAACGGCCGCGAGTAATCGGCGGACGGTAGCTGCCCGTGAAGCCCAACTCCTTTTCAGGTGTTGGGCTTCACGCAATTAATCCCGCAAATTAGTGTGCGTTGGTGAACCTATTTGCCGCGCGCAGTTGCCGCTCGCGCAGGGAAGCCGGGAAACAGAAGCAGAGCACCCGTTGCGTGCCGTGCAGCTCGCGGCGTAGCTGGGCAGCAAGCTGTTCCAGCGCGGCTACCAGTTCGGCGCGTTGTTCCCCATCCGGGTGGCGATGCGCATAGAAGCTTGCCTGGATTCCTTCGCGAAGCCTCGTCAAGGGCGCTGCAAGCTGCGGGTGATTCTCGGTCAAGCGCAGGGTGTAGTCGCTGACCGATTCCTGTTCACCGGCGGGGCTGCCGATGTCAGCGCCCAATGCACGCAGCTCATCCCATAATGCCTGGGCGCTCCCGGCACCGCCGGCAAGCACGCGTTCGATTCTGCGCCGACGCAATCGAGCGCGCTGCCAGGGGAAAACTGCCAGTAGCAAGGCGAGCGCCACGAAGCCAAGCGCGATCATCCAGCCATAGTCTTCGGCCTGCACGGTATTTTGTTGCGGCGCGTTGGCGGTTGCGCTTTCCTCGGCCTCCGGGTCATCAAGCTCCGGCGCGCCGGAAGGATTCAGTTCCTCGGGCACCTCTTGCGGCGTTTCGTTGGGCGTAGTCCCCGGAGCGTAGTCCGGCGTCTGACCTTGGCCGGGGGTCGGTTCAAAAGGAACCCAGCCGATCCCCGAGAGGAACAATTCGGGCCACGCATGGGCTTGCTGGCCAGTGACCTCATATTCGGTGAATTCAACATCCGGGGGCATATTACGCCCGATTCCATTGCTTTCGGCTAGTTCAGCAGCATTGAACGTCTCACCGGTTGGCTCGCCGGGGGCATAACCCACCACGATGCGCGAAGGGATCCCGGCCGCTCGCGCCAGCAGGGTCATCGTGGAAGCGAAATGTACGCAGTAACCCTGGCGGCGATCCAGGAAAGCCTTAATCACTTGCCGGTTGGCTCCGTCGTAGCCTTCGCGCAACGGCGTGCGTTCGGAATATCCGAAAGCAGCGGAACGCAGGAAATCCTGAATGGCGACGGCCTTATCGAAGTCGTTCGCCGGGGTGCCCTGCGAGCCGTAGGCCTCGGAGAGCGTCTGGCGCAGCAATTGGTCGAATTCGCCGTCGAGGTCCTCGGGCATGGAAAGATTTACATTTGCTATTTCGTTCGTCAACTGCCCGCCAAAGTAGCCAAGATTGCGCGCCATCTCCGCGCTCAAATTCATTTGGGTATGTCCAACGGTGACTTGGCCTGTTTCGGCCATGGCATCCCCGCTGAGCCGAGCCACGGAGGTCTGCTTGGTCCAGTTCCAGGAGCCATTGATGCCGGTGATATAAAAACTGCGGTCTGGCAGCGGCAGGCTAGGGCTGCTGACCTGCCCATCCCAAGTCAATTGGGTGAGCTCGGGGGTTCCGTTGAAAATGTCGGCATCGGTGTCCATTGCGGTGTCCCCAAAATACGCAGATTGGAGCAAATCTTCGCTCGGTTCCCAGCGCGTGGCGCTCAGGTCTTCGATAATCGAGGTTCGCAGATATACCGGTTCGGCAGAACTGGTGAGATAGCTGAAAGCGACGCTTCCATTGTTCGCTCTGAGGTCTCTGCCCAGATTGAGCAGCGGGTCAACGTTGCTGGCCAAGAGGTCGCCGGAAGGCCGAGTGCCTTCGGGGAGCATGCCATTGCGGAAGCCCGGCATGAACAGGCCGCTGAGAATCATCGCGAGAGCGCACGCGGCAGCGGTGACGGCGAGGATTCCCACCTGCCGTTTCGCAGGTAATCCCGCGCCTGTAGGTTCGGAACGGAAAATATAGGGGAGCAGTGCGAAATAGCCAAGCAAGGCCAGCGTCATCAGCATTAGATAGCCGATGCCCGCCCCTTCTTGCTTGAACAGCGAAGCGATCACCGGGGCGAAGCACAATGGCATGATCACCAGTGGCGCTAGGCGTTTGAAAGATGCAAGAACCTCGACCACGAGGCTCAGCACTACCGCGAGCAAAAGCAGAACGAACTCGACATACCGTGAGTAGGCCACCGGGGGCACCTGGGTGGAGAACTGTATGGCGGCCTCGGAGACCAGCGCACCGAACCAATCGATGAGCCTCACGGAGGGGGGATTGGCCCGCATCGTTTGGTGCCCCAGAACCGCGCCGACCGCCACAAGCAAGGCAACAGGCAGTGCAGTCCAGTGCCAGCCGCGGATGCCGCGCAATAATCCGGCGCTGCCATGGATGAGGACCACCGGCCAGATCAAGGCTCCGAACCACACCCCGCCTTGCACGACTCCGCTGAGCGAGGCGAAGCCAGCGAGCAGGGCAAGGCTGAGACATGCAGCTGCTAACGATCGCGCGTACAGGTGATGCGTCCTGGGTTGTTTGGGGCCAGTGCCGTACGCGCTGGGGTTCGGAGCTGGCCGCTGGGTCACTGCGGCGCTCATGGCTGTGACCACAATTCGTTGATGTTGGTGTTTGCCGCTAGGAAATGCACTTTCCACCCAGTCTGGGCCAGCCGTTGCTGCACCTCGTGGTAGCGCTCTGGATGGGAGACCAGCAGGAACAGTTCGACATGGCGAACCGAACGTGCCAGGGTCGCCAGCCACGCGGCCTGATTGGTTCGGAGTTCACCGAGGATCATGATGACCGGTTCGTCGCGAAAGCCCAGCAGCAGCTTGCGCAATCCTTCTCCGAGAATTTCTGGTCCCTCGATCGCGTTAGATGGTGCGCGCAGCGGCATCTCGGCGCTCGCGGCATGAAAGTCCTCAAAACCAGCCTGGGCGGAGGCCCCAGACAGGGAGACGCTGCCGGCTTTGAGCAGCTGTTCTCCCGAAAGCTCTCGAAAGAGCAACTGATAGCCGTTGGCGGCGTAGCGTTGGCCGATACTGCAGGCCAGGGAGAGCGCCATTTCAAAACGTCGGCTGCTTTGTATCGGCGGGCCGTCGCCTTGAGGGATTCCTAGACGCAGGTCCGCGCCATTAATATGCCAGTGCTCATAAGTTCGGTCAAAAACCAGCAATGCCTGGGCCGTAGCAATGTGGTTTTCTTGACGCACCATGAGCTTGCCCTGCTGTGCAGTGGCCTTCCAGTGAACCTGTCGGATCGAGTCGCCTTGTTGGTAATCACGGGTGGCCACGTCATAGTAGTCGGCGGTGGTGCTTCGGGAGAACCGTGCGTCACCGGTCAGCATCTTGTCGCCGAGCGAAGCGAAGCGTTCCAGCGGATGGATTTCTGCGCATACGGGGACCGGCAAGGCGTCACCCGAATCGACCATGCCGTCCACTAGGCCTAAGGGGTCGGAGAGGATTTGCTTAGCCGGGCCCACCAAATGGATTCCGCGGGTGCGGAAGATCAGCTCGTATACGGTCTCGCCGGGACCGGTGAATTCGGGGCCCGGCCCGAACTCGGTTGGAAGAGATTCTTTGACCTTCGCATTCTCCGCGCAGGACAGCTGCAACCTGGTGATGTCACCGACCACCGGATTTGCGGTGAGCAGTTTGCGGGTCAGTTTGGACTTATTGCGTAGTCGCAGTACCAGCAACCAGCTGACCAAGGCCACTGTCAGCAGGCCGGTGCCTACGGCCATCATCTCGTGGCGGCCTAGGATGTAGGCCAGGATAATCAGCAGGGCTCCGCTGCACAAGGTTCCCCAGCCGCGCACGGTGAACAGGTCAAGTTGGAGCCTTCGCAGCATTGCGGGCGTCGAATCCGTGCGTGTCCACGACAGTGCATCGCGCGAGTCGAACCGCTGCATTTTTTCCATGGCGTGCCTTGCCTATCCGACTGGTGTGGCGGAAACAAGCTCCTGGATCAAAGCAGCGGGTTCCACGCCTTCGGATAATGCCCTGCGGGTCAGGATCAGCCGGTGCGAGAGCAGCATCTCGGCTACTCCACGCACATCTTCGGGTAAAACATGATCCCTTCCGTTTATAGCCGCGTGAGACTTTGCGGCGCGGACCCATTGCACAAGCGCACGAGGCGAGGCGCCCAACGAGATATGCGGATGATCGCGGGTGGCCCGGCCCAGATCAACGACGTAGCCACTCAACCGGTCGGTTACGGTCACCTGCCTCACCTGTTCGATCATTTGCCGCAGTTGTTCAAGCTCAAGCACCGAGCCCAGCGAGTCAAGCGGCTCGGCTACATGGTGGCTGGTGAGCATCGAAATTTCTGCTTCGCGGTGGGGGTAGCCCATGGAAATCCGACCCATGAACCTGTCCCGTTGTGCCTCGGGCAGCGCGAACGTCCCTTCCGAATCTATGGGGTTCTGTGTGGCAACGACCATGAACGGCCTCTGCAATGGGTGGGTAATCGAATCCACGGTCACCTGTTGCTCCTCCATGCACTCAAGCAGGGCGGACTGGGTCTTCGCATTTGCACGGTTGATCTCATCGGCGATCACGATATTTGCAAAGATTGGGCCGGGATGGAAGGTGAACTCATGATCTTGCGGGGAGAACACCGAGACGCCGGTAACGTCGCTGGGTAGCAGATCCGGGGTGAACTGGATTCGGTGCACGGACCCGTTGACACTGCGGGCCAATGACTTAGCGAGCATGGTCTTGCCGACTCCGGGAACGTCTTCGAGCAGCAGATGCCCTTGCGCAAGGAGCACCACGATGGTGTTGGTAATTGCTTCGGGCTTACCCGCGATTACTGTCTGTACAGCATCGTACATCCGCTGATAATTCGACCTAAATGTCGAATCTACCAAGGGGAGTGTTGGGTGGGCACTCATGCGCATTCTCCTGGCTGGGCAACTTATCGTGCCGAGGTCATCGTTGACACGCTAAGCAATTCCCGTAGCTTGTGTTCACATCATATGGGGTTCTTTTCTCCACTCATAGCTTCTAAATACCTTGATTCTTTCCCTGTGTACCGGTGGTGGAAGAATTAGACCCAAGAACTGACAGTATTTATGACGAAAGGCCCGGTGCGCAGATGAGCGAATCCGATTTCTCAGGGATTCCCGAGGGGTACCGCCCGGCGGAAGAGCCGAATTCTTCACCTACCGGGGAACTCGCCCGCTCGGCAAAGACAGAAAAGAACGGAAGCAAACGAAATACCCGTTACCCGGAGGCGCCCGCCCCGCTGCCGGTACCGGTGATCGACAACCATACGCATCTGGATTTTCGCGATGGTTCGGTGAATGCCAGTGTGCAGCAGGCCCTCAACGCGGCTGCAGCGGTCGGCGTGGAGGGGCTGGTCCAGGTTGGCTGCGACGTGGAATCCTCGAAATTCGCGGTGCAGGCGGCCAAGGACTATCCGAACATCTTGGCGGCGATAGCTATCCACCCCAATGATGCCGCACGCCTAGCGGAGCACGGCGAACTTGAGGCCGCGATTGAGCAGATCGAGGCGTTGGCGGCAAATGAGCGAGTGCGAGCCATCGGCGAGACCGGGCTGGATTACTTCCGCACGGGCGAAGCGGGGCATCAAGCGCAGGAAAAGTCCTTCCGCGAGCATTTGCGGATCGCAGTGGAACATGGAAAAGCGGTCCAAATCCACGATCGTGACGCACACCATGATGTGGTCCGGATCTTGAACGATGCGCCGTTGCCCGAGCGCGTGGTTTTCCATTGCTTTTCCGGTGACGCCGAGCTGGCGCGGATCTGCAATGCCAACGGCTGGTACATGTCATTTTCGGGGACCGTGACCTTCAAGAATTCAACGGATCTCCAGCAGGCCTTGCGCCTAGCAGACCCGCAGTTGTTGCTTGTCGAAACGGATGCGCCGTTCCTGACGCCGCACCCTTTCCGGGGGCGGCCAAATGCGAGCTACATGATCCCCCATACCGTCCGCTTCATGGCGGAAACCAGGGATGCCGAATTAGCTCAATTATGCGAGCAACTAGCCGCGAATACGGGTGCGGTGTACGGCGCATTGTAGTCCTGCCGGGTGTGGTTTTCGACATATAAAGGTTGCGCCAATTATTACGATTCGGTTACGGTTATTGGAAAGCGTTGAGTTGCGAGCGCGCCCTGAGCCGGTCGCAACATAGCGCGTTGCCGTATTTCCGGAGGGGGCAGAGCCTCCACGGATCGGGTGACGCGCGAATCGCACACTGAATCTTATACCGGCGGCCTGGCCGCCATGGTTGAGCAAGACTTACCGGGAGTATCCGCCTGGCGTTCGACCAACAAACGATGGGGATCTCACTACCGTGATGCACTTGCTCAAAAAAAGCTGGGTCAAATATCTGGCCCAGGCCGTGGCTGTTGCCGTGGTCATCGCCGGAGCTGTTTTTTATATTTCCGGCCAGAAGTCCGTGACCGTTGCCGTTGATGGCGATGAGCAGATTTTCACCACCCGCGCAGCTACCGTTCAGGATGCCCTCGATCAGGAAGGCATCAGCGTTTACGAGCGTGACGAGTTGAGCGTAGCCGCAGATTCGGAGCTCTCCGACGAGCAGCGCATCGAGATCAGCCGCAACAAGTCGGTTCAGGTCAGCATCGACGGCACCGACCGAGTCGTGCACACCACCGGCATGACCGTGGCGGATGTCATGGACGAACTGAAGCTGGATGAGAAGTCGGAAGTATCCCTCGGCGAAGATATCGAGCTCGTCAGCCTCAGCGACGAAATCGAGATCATCACCCCTAAGGACGTGACTCTGCTGGTCGATGAGAAGAAGCAGAAGATTTCGACCACCGCGCAGACCGTCAAGGAACTGCTCGCCGAGCAGAAGGTCAAGCTCGACAAGGACGACGAGGTCAACGTTCAGGTTGGTAAAGACACCGACAAGGACGCGAAGACCAGCACCAAGATCGAGGAAGGTGCCAAGATCGAGGTCATCGTCGTTTCGGTGAAGACGTGGGACGAAAAACGAGAGATCGGTTTTGATACCGAGAAGGTCAACGATTCGAAACTCGAAAAGGGCAAGACCAAGGTCAAGACCGAGGGCAAGAAGGGCGAGCGTGAACTAACGCTTCGCCAGGAAACCCGCAATGGTAAAAAGGGCGAGGAAGAAGTCCTGAAGTCCAAGGTCACCAAGAAGCCTGTCGCAGAGGTTATTCGAGTCGGAACCAAGAAGCCTGAATCGAGCTCGGATTCCAAGAGCTCGGACACCAAGACCAAGGCTCCAACCGGAAGCATCTCCTCAACCTGGGCGGCACTGGCCAAATGCGAGTCCGGTGGCAACTGGTCGATCAACACCGGTAACGGCTACTACGGCGGACTCCAGTTCTCCGCTTCGTCCTGGCGGGGAGCCGGCGGAACGAAGTACGCACCGCTGCCGCACCAGGCAAGCCCTCAGGAGCAGATCGCTACCGCTGAGAAGCTGCGTGCCAACGGCGGATGGGGCCACTGGCCACACTGCTCGTCCAAGCTTGGGCTGCGCTAAGCAGCAGAGAACTTTTGATGCGACGCGTCCACCCCATTCGGGTGGGCGCGTCGCGTCGCGTCAGCAGTCCTTGTGCGCTGAACTAGAATTGTAGGTGTGATGTCTAAGGAATCTTTGCCGCTGCTTGGGGCTACCGAAATCCGTCGACTGGCCGAGGAGCTTGGGATACGTCCCACGAAGACCCTCGGGCAGAACTTTGTCATTGACGGAAACACCATCCGCAGGATTGTGGCCACCGCGAATGTCTCCCCGGAGGAGACCGTGCTTGAGGTCGGACCGGGCCTCGGCTCGCTGACCCTCGGAATCATGGATGCCGCTGCAAAGGTGGTTGCCGTAGAGATCGACCCGCCGCTCGCGAAGCGGCTGCCGCAAACCATGGCCGAACTCCGTCCGGGCCGTGAAGAGGACTTGACGGTGATCCTCAGCGATGCCATGAAGATCACCGAGCTTCCGGGCAACCCCACGGCCCTCGTCGCGAATCTCCCATATAACGTTGCGGTGCCTGTGGTGCTGCACCTGATGGAGCATTTCGAATCCATTACCCATGGCCTGGTGATGGTGCAAGATGAGGTCGCCGACCGGATGTGCGCGACGCCGGGAAATAAGATCTACGGTGTCCCCTCGGTCAAGGGCGCCTGGTACGGCACCATGCGCAAGGCCGGGGTGATTGGCATGAACGTCTTTTGGCCGGCCCCGAAAATCCATTCCGGTCTGGTGGCTTTCACCCGCGATAAGGATCGCAGCGACGCGCCTGACCGCAAGGAAGTATTTGCCATCGTTGACGCGGCCTTTGCCCAGCGCCGCAAGACGCTGCGCGCTGCGCTGTCCGGGTGGGCCGGATCCGGTGCTCGTGCCGAGCAGATCCTGCGCGCTGCAGGCATCGATCCGAAGGAACGCGGGGAGAAGCTGGACGTGGACGGATTCATCTCGATCGCCCGTGCGGCTCACACGGTGCCGGCGCTTAGCCAGACCGAAGACTAACGATGGCCAAGCAACGCGTCATTGCCACCGCACCGGGAAAAATTAATTGCTATTTCCGGGTGGGGCCACCACGTGAGGACGGCTACCATGAGGTCGCGAGCCTTTATGTCGCGGTATCCCTGCTGGAGCAAATCGAAGCCACACTGCGCGAAGACGGCGAACTGCAGCTGAGCCTGGAACCGGGCTCGCCAGTGGTTGCCGATCCGGAAAATTTCCCGCTGGGTCAAAATAACCTCGTGTGGAAAGCCGCCGAGCTGCTACGCGAGCATACCGGTTGCACCTTGGGTGCAAACCTCCACATCACCAAGCGAGTGCCGATTGCCGGCGGGATGGGCGGCGGTTCCGCGGATGCCGCTGCTGCGCTCGTGGCCTGCAACGAGCTGTGGGGGACCGGGCTGGACCGTGAAGAGCTTGGCCGGCTTGGCGCCCGGCTCGGCGCCGATGTGCCTTTTGCGCTCATGGGCGGTGCGGCCATCGGCCTGGGCATCGGAGACAAGCTCGCCCCCTTGCTGACGCGTGCCAAGACGCAGTGGGTATTGATCCCGGCCAGCTTCGGCTTATCGACCCCGCGCGTCTATTCGATGCTCGACCGGCTGCGCGCCGGCCAGTGTGTTGAGGTTCCTCAGGAGATTGATCCACAGGTCATTAAAGCGCTGATGGAATCGGATGCCGAAGCGCTGTCGCAGCTTCTGGTCAATGACCTGACGCAGGCATCCTTGGCCTTAGCTCCGGAACTTGGAACAGTGCGGGACCTCGCCGAAGGAGCCGGCGCGCTGCGGGCCATGGTGTCCGGCTCGGGACCGACCTTGGCCTTGCTGGTGCGCGATGCAGAGCATGCCGAGCAGGTGATGACGCAGCTCGGAGACGAGGTGGGAGTCGCCACCATGATGGTCAGTGCCCCGGCACCGGGCGCGCATGTGGAGCTCTCCGAATAGTTTTTGAACCCTTGCCAGGGCGGGTGCCGTAACCCTAGAGTGATTTCGGAACCATGAAGTGAGCGTGGTTCATTTATTCGTTGCGGAACGAAGGAATCACATGATCAATGGCCACCTCTCTCATTGGTGGGAACGCCTTGGAACGCCCACTCCGCGGGATACTCTGCGTGGCTCCCATGCCTTCGACGTTGCCATTGTGGGTGCCGGTTTTACCGGGCTGTGGACCGCCTACTATCTGAAGCAAGCAGCGCCCAGCCTGCGCATCGCGATCCTGGAGCAGCGCCATATCGGGTATGGGGCGTCGGGCCGAAATGGCGGCTGGCTGACCAACACCATTACCGGTGGGCGCGAACAGTACCTGAAAACCCACGGACGGCAAGCGGTCGACGAATTTCAGTTGGCCATGAATCACACCGTCGACGAGGTGGTGCGGGTCTGCGCCGCCGAGAACATCGACGCGGACATCCTGCAGGGCGGCGAATTCGAGATTGCGTACAATCCGGCCCAAGAGGCCCGGCTGCGCGCCTTCGTAACCGCCGAGCAGTCCTGGGAGCACACCGGGGTGCAGCTGCTGGAAGGCACCGAAGCCGCTCAGCAGATCAATGCCGCGGGCACCCTCGCCGCCGCCTGGCACCCGCATGCCGCCCGGATCCAACCGGCAAAACTCGTCAGCGGGTTGGCGCAGGCAGTCGAATCTCTCGGAGTGGAAATCTTCGAGAACACCAGGGTCACGGAGATCGGTTCGCACCGGCTGGAATTCGCTGGCGGCACCGTCACCGCGGACTTCATCATTCGTGCGACCGAGGGCTTCACCGCCGGGCTTAAAGGCCATAAGCGCTTGTGGCTGCCGATGAATTCTTCGATGATTGCCACCGAGCCGCTGGATGCATCCTTCTGGAATGAGGCGAACTGGAAGAACGGCGAAGTGCTTGGCGATTTTGCCCACGTGTACATGTACGCCCAGCGCACCGCCGATGACCGGATCGCCATTGGCGGTCGCGGAGTCCCCTACAAATTCGGGTCGCGTACCGACCTTGACGGGATGACGCCCGCGGTGACGGTCAACGGCCTCCGGGAAATTCTGCAACGGCTTTTCCCGCAAACCAAAGAAGCGGTGATCGACCATGCCTGGTCCGGGGTGCTAGGGGTTCCGCGAGATTGGGCTGCCACCGTAGGCATGGATCCGCGCACGGGAATCGGCTGGGCCGGGGGATATGTAGGGACCGGTGTGGCTACCACCAACCTTGCCGGTCGAACCCTGCGCGATCTGGTCCTAGGCCGGAATACCGCGCTGACCGATTTGCCCTGGGTCAACCACAAGGTGCGGCAGTGGGAACCCGAACCGCTGCGTTGGATGGCCACCACGGGGCTCTATGCTGCCTACGGGATGGCGGACCGGGTGGAATCCAAGGGCGGAACGAAGACCTCCGCCATAGCGCATCTAGCTGATCTGGTGACGGGCAAAAGGTAGGCGGTCGCCGAGTTCACGGCAGCGCACAAGCATTCTCGCACCTGCTCGCGGGCCTTCCCTGGCTCCTTCGGCGGATCGGGGGAATCTTCAGCGATTTTAAGCGGCGAAAGCTTCCCATCCACTAACGAAGCATGGCATTCTCGGTAAATGACTGTGGAGCACCGTGGGTCCCAGACGCTGTTCCAAGCGGCCCTGACAGCTGGGGAAGACCCAACCAACAAAGCACGGGGCCTCAAGGCCCTGCATCAGAGCTGGGCCGAAGGCACGCGCATTCCCTCGCTGGTTCGACCCGTGGTGGCGCGTTCCTGGTCGCGCGCCGGGGCGCAGCACAAGGACATCGTTCCCCTGGACCTTGCAACGGTCCGCGAGCGGCGGGAATCCAATGAGGAATTGAACGGACTCATTGAGCTGTTCAAGGACCGGCTCCTGTCACTGGCCACGCAGGCTGGAAACCAACTGGTGATCTCCGACAGCCAGGGATACGTGCTTTGGGTCATGGGGCCTTCGATGATCCGCCGGAGAAGCGACGGCATCGGCTTTGTCGCGGGGGCCAGATGGCGCGAAGGCGACGTCGGCACCAACGGCATCGGCGCCGCCATGGCCGAGCGGACTCCGGTGCAAATTTTTGGCCCGGAGCATGCTCGCGAAGAACAGCATTCCTGGGTCTGCACCTCGGCGCCGGTCAGCAACCCCGCCACGTCATCCTTGGTCGGCACCATCACCTTGGCCGGATCGTTTCGCACGGCCCACCCGCATTCGCTGGCACTGGTTTCCTCCGTCGCCCGTGAAGCGGAATTACTGCTGCGCGGCGAGCACGCCTTGAAAATGCAACGGCTGGAACTGGCGGCAACCCTGCCGGCGGGCGCATACCTGCTGGTTGACCCCCAGGGTTCTGTGGCGTCCGCTCGGGGATACAGCATCAGCGGCAGGATCTCCTTGCCGCCGGCCTTGGAAGAGGGGCGCAACTGGATCCTTGGCATCGGTGCGGTGGATGCGCGCAGAACGACCGGCGGCTGGCTCCTGCAGCGAGTCGATGAGCAGGTGACGCTTGAGCTCTGCGCCGGGGGCATCCGCGAAGTGCTGGTGCATACGCCCAGCGGAACGACCCGCATTGGGCTCAGTGCCAAGCACTGGCAAATCTTGGAGCTTCTGGCGAGCTGCCCTGCGGGGGCCACCGCTGCGCAGCTCCAGGAACTGTGGCCTGCGCACACGCCCAACGTGACTATTCGAGCCGAAATCTCCCGGCTGCGTGCAAAGCTGCGTGGCCTGATTGCCTCCCGGCCCTATCGTCTGGTGGTTCCGGTCTACCGCCAACCTTGATGCCTGGAGGCGTGCAACCTTTTGCAACGCTTCCATTTTGTGACCCACCTCATAGCCTTGCTTCAGGGCGGCAGAACAAGCCGCATCATTTCCCGGACTCCCGATGAATTGAAGTGATGACGATGGTGAACAACGATCCACTGGCACAGGCTCAAGAATGGTGCCGAGCGCTGCAGCAGGCCTTGGAAGCAGGCGATGTGCAAGGGGCCGCGGAGCTCTTCGGCGAGGAATGCTATTGGCGGGACCTCACCGCATTGACCTGGAACCTGCACACCAGCGAGGGGCGCGAAGACATCGCGAAGATGCTGCTCGGCGTCGAGCGCGGGGCATGGCCGCGAAACCTGAAGGTGACCAGCGCACAGGACGCCGACGGAGTCGTCGAGGCCTGGTACACCTTCGAGAACGATGCCATCAACGGGCTCGGGCTCTTCCGGCTGCGCGACGGCCGGTGCTGGACCCTGCTGAGCACGGCCCAGGAACTGCGCGAATATCCCGAGCCCGCCGGGTCCAGGCGGGAACTCGGGGCCGAGCACGGCTCGGCGATGAGCAAGGCGAACTGGCTGGACCGCCGCGAAGCCCAGCGTCAAGCACTCGGAATCACCGAGCAGCCGTACACACTGATTATCGGCGGCGGCCAGGGCGGCATCGGATTGGCCGCACGGCTCAAACGCATGGGCGTCCCGGCCCTGGTCATCGACAAGCATCCAAGGCCGGGGGACCAGTGGCGCTCGCGCTACCACTCGCTGGCCCTGCATGACCCGGTCTGGTACGACCATATGCCATACATTGAATTTCCCGACCACTGGCCGGTGTTCACCCCCAAGGACAAGATGGGCGACTGGCTGGAAAGCTATACCAAGCTCATGGAACTGGACTACTGGTCCCTGACCGAAGCAACCGGTGCACGGCAAGACCCGGACGGCGACGGCTGGATCGTTGAAGTCGAACGCGACGGGGTGCCGCTCACCCTGCGTCCCACCCAATTGGTCCTGGCTACGGGAATGTCCGGAATCCCCAACGTTCCCCGCTACCCGGGTGCCGAGAGCTTCGCCGGGGAGCAGAATCATTCCTCGAAGCACCCAGGCGGTGAACGCTACGCAGGGAAGAATGTCGTGGTGATCGGCGCGAATAATTCGGCCCACGATATTTGCGCGGATTTGGTCCAGAACGGTGCCAAGCCCACCATGGTGCAGCGCTCCAGCACCCACATCGTGCGTTCGGAATCCTTGATGAATACCGTGCTGGGGCCGCTGTATTCCGAACAGGCGTTGGCCGCAGGCATCGATCACCACAAGGCGGACCTGATCTTCGCCTCCATCCCGTACAAGGTCCTGCCCGATTTCCAGCGGCCGGCGTTCGACAAGGTCCGCGAACAGGACGCAGAGTTCTACAAGTCCCTGGAGGACGTGGGGTTCGACCTCGACTTCGGCGATGACGACTCGGGGCTGTTTCTCAAGTATCTGCGCCGCGGCTCGGGCTACTACATCAACATCGGCGCCAGCGAGCTGGTGGCCGACGGGTCGATCGCCCTGGCCCAGGGCGAGGTCTCGCACTTGACCGAGCACGGTGTGGTCCTGGCCGATGGAACCGAGCTGCCCGCCGATGCGGTGGTCTACGCAACCGGCTATGGATCGATGAACGGCTGGGCCGCCCACCTGATCTCCCAAGAGGTCGCCGATGCGGTGGGTAAATGCTGGGGCTTGGGCTCCGACACGACCAAGGATCCAGGTCCCTGGCAAGGCGAACTGCGCAATATGTGGAAGCCGACCAAGGTCAAGAACCTCTGGTTCCACGGCGGGAACTTGCACCAGTCCAGGCACTACTCGAAATATCTGGGCCTGCAGCTCAAGGCCCGCTTCGAGGGGCTGCCCACACCCGTCTACGCGCTCGCCGAAACCTATCATCAAGCCTGATCATCTAGTTGGTCGAGGTTGACTTGTGAGCTGGGCCCGGAGGATCTTGGAACGCCGAAGATCCACCGGGCCCAGCTGCGCCTGTACCGAATCGTTGATCTCGTGCCCGGTATATAGAAGTTCTGGAAGGGCTGGCCGTTTTCAAGCCTTCCGCAGTGGATGAGCTTTATGCCACTGGATCCCCGTGCTCAACCCACCCCGGAGTGAATTTCCGGAGATGGTGATTCGGAATTTTCGCGGAGCTGAACCTGCCACGCTCTATCGCCCGCCGATAAGTGGACCCGGGCCAAGCATCCGCCAAATTCGGTCCGGCTCCACCGAGTGGCGTGAAAAGAGAATTGACCCGAAGATGCGATACACGCCAGTTTTCACGACCTGGGCATTATGAGTTGGGAAATGATCCAACGGCCAATCCGGATACTGCTCCGTGCCCGCCCGGCTCATCTGCTTGAGCGAAGCCTGGCACCCCTGGCGCCGGATCCTGAGTGCGTCTTCGCTGCATTCCATCCGTATCGGCAAGAGCGGTATTGTGCCCGCAAGGGCCTGGATTCAGGAATTCTCCTCGATGCTGGGCGCCCGGTGCCCTCGGGCGGAGTCCTCTGCACCGCGATGGCCTCGGGTGCATATCTGGCCAAGTAAGTGGCCGGTGGAGAATTTACCGGTTCCGCTGCGCCTTGGCTGCGCACCGTTGGCTACCTGGCCCTGGCGGTGAGGCCGGCATTGTCTATAAGTTCAGGGCCGCGCTTCCCGCGGGTGTCGCGAAGCCCTGCCTGCCTTGAATTCAATGGCTATTTTTCGGAAATCGGCGGTGTCCCTGGGTCGGTGGTTCGCGCTCCGATTTCTCAAACTGCGATCCTGGGGCTGGGCAATTGTGCAGGAAGCATCAACCCGGACATTGGACAATCAATGAATTCATGACGCAGTTCGTTGGATCCAGTGTCTTTGAATTTAATTGAAAATATACCCTATGGGGGTACTTGACTCGATACCCTCTAGGGGTATATCGTCAAGGTATGGAAAACGCAATGGCCGTTGTTGAGGCTCATGCAAAATCATGGAGATGCCTGCAAGGCCAGCCGTTTGCCCAGATGACTTTTCGAGAACCGAAAGATCCCGCACTATCCCGCGAGAAGAGGGCCTCATGAGCAATGAATCAAGCTGCTGCGGATGCAGCTCGAGCGATGAAGAAGCAAATAGCAATACAACAAATACGGAGGACGTCATGAGCAACAACATCACCTTGAAGATTGAAGGCATGACCTGCGGGCACTGCGTATCGTCGGTGACCGAGGAACTCCAAGAGATCCCTGGCGTCAGCAATGTCGAGGTTGACCTCGTCGTCGGTGGAGCCTCAACGGCTACCATCGCCACCAACAAACCAGTCGAGAACTCGATTCTCGAAGCGGCCGTCGCCGAAGCGGGCTACAAGCTCGTTTCCGCGGAAGCCTAAATACCCACCCCGAGACGGGGCACGAATAGCTATATGAGCCCGTCTCCGGGAGTGAGAAAGAAGTGGAATCATGAGTAACGACACCGCATTCCCCACCAATCAACGCATCGTCGAGTTGGATATTCAGGGAATGACCTGTGCTTCCTGCGTGGGCCGAGTCGAACGCAAGCTGGGGAAGCTGGAAGGCGTGGAAGCGCTGGTGAATCTTCCGCTGGAGTCCGCTCGCGTGACGGTTCCGGAAGGCGTAACGGACGAAGAGCTGATCTCGACCGTCGAATCCGCCGGCTACAAGGCCAACCTCAAGGTGGATCAGTACGCAGAGCAGCCAGTCCGCTCGCAGACCGAAACCGCGCAAACCTCCACTGCAGCAGCATCGCTTGAGCCGCCGCGCAGGAACAAGCCCGCCGCGCAGGCAGGCCAGGACCTGAAGACGCGCCTCATTGTCGGCGCGATCTTCACCGTGCCGCTGTTCATTATTTCCATGATCCCCGGTGCTCAATTCCCGCATTGGGGTTGGGTTGCGCTGGCGCTTGCCACCCCGGTGACGTTCTGGTCAGCCTGGCCGTTCCACCGTGCCGCTGCCATCAACGCGCGCCATCTGTCCTCCACCATGGACACCCTGGTCTCTATCGGTGTACTTGCCGCTTACTTCTACTCGCTGTGGCAGCTGATTGCGGATCCGAATATCACGGCCCACGTCGGCATGGCCATGAGCGAGCATGCGCTGTACTTCGAGACCGCGGGTGTCGTGGCGACCTTCCTGCTGCTCGGCCGCTGGTTGGAAGCCCGCGCCAAGGTCCGGGCCGGCGACGCGCTTAAGACCTTGCTGGATCTAGGCGCCAAGGAAGCCACGGTGATCCGCGAGGGAGTCGAAACCAAGGTTTCAGCGGCCGAGTTGATTCCCGGTGATGAGTTCATTGCGCGCCCCGGCGAGAAAATTGCCACCGACGGCTTTGTCGTCTCGGGACACTCGGCCGTGGATACCGCGTTGGTTACCGGAGAATCGGTGCCCGTGGAAGTCGGCCCGGATGACACCGTTACCGGTGCGACAATCAATACCTCGGGCGTACTGGTTGTTCGCGCTACCCGCGTTGGCAAGGACACCACGCTGGCTCAGATGGGACGCCTGGTATCCCAGGCGCAGACGGGCAAGGCGCCGATCGCTCGACTTGCAGACCGCATCTCCGCGGTCTTCGTGCCGATTGTGCTGGTCATTGCGCTGTCCACCTTTGTTCTCTGGCTATTGCTCACCGGTGATATGGGCTCGGCCGTCGCTGCCGCGGTAGCGGTGCTGGTCATTGCTTGCCCTTGTGCCTTAGGCCTGGCGACTCCTATTGGTTTGCTGGTGGGTACCGGACGCGGGGCTCAGCTGGGCATCTTGATCCGTGGACCGCAAGTCCTGGAAGACACCCGCAAGGTTGACACCGTGCTGCTGGACAAGACCGGCACCGTGACCGAGGGCAACCTTGCGGTCACCTCTACAACCCCGGCGTCGGGATTTGACGAAGACGCGCTGCTGGCACTGGCCGGCGCCGCCGAGTCGGGGTCCGAGCACCCGATTGCCCAAGCAATTGTCGAAGCGGCGCGTGCCAAGGCTTCCTTGGCCGTAGCTACCGGGTTCGTCTCCGCCGCCGGTGGCGGGGTGCGAGCAACGGTGGGTGCGCACACCGTGGTGGCAGGCCGGGAAAGCTGGCTGAAGGAAAATGGGATTGAGCTCACCGATCGGCAACGCGCGGATCTGGCCGCCGCGCAGAGCAGCGGCGCGACCTCGATCATGGTCGGCGTGGATGGAGCCTTCGCCGGATTCGTCAACCTGACCGACACCATCAAGGAGTCCTCGGCCGCAGCCATTGCAAGGCTCAAGGACCTTGGGTTGCGCCCGGTATTGCTCACCGGGGATAACAAGGCGGTAGCGCAGCAAGTTGCCGCCAAGGTCGGTATTGCGCCGGAAGACGTGTTCGCGGATGTCTTCCCCGAAGGCAAAGCCCAGGCCGTGCGCCAGCTGCAGGAGCAGGGCAGGGTCGTGGCAATGGTCGGTGACGGCGTCAATGACGCTCCGGCGCTGGCTCAGGCGGACCTTGGCATCGCGATGGGTTCCGGTACGGATGTGGCCATCGAAGCGGCCGATGTCACCATCATGGGCAATGACGTCGAGCAGGTTGCGCAAGCTATCGAGCTTTCCCGCAAGACACTGGGAACTATCAAGATGAACCTGTTCTGGGCGTTTGTCTACAACACCGCCGGTATTCCGGTGGCAGCCCTGGGGTTCCTGAATCCCATGATTGCAGGTGCCGCCATGGCCGCCAGCTCGGTGCTGGTCGTCGCGAACTCGCTGCGGCTGCGTGGGTTCGGGCGAACGTAACGAGCAAGCTAGGCTTCTGCCCTAATCCAGTGACATGAATGCCGGTGTTCCTCCACTAACGGAGGAACATCGGCATTCTATGTCCGATGTGGAAAGCAATGGATTCCCAAAATCGGTGTTGCCGCACTAAACACGGATATACGCGGCACCGTCGATTTGAGCGGTGGCCAGGCGCGCCACCGCGGCGCTGACAACTCGCACGCCGGCTGCCAGGCCTTCGCCGTCAACCGCGGCCGAGCGCAGGCTGTTGGCACAGGCACTCACGATGAACCCGGCATCCACTAGCGAAACCACCTCTTGGGCCAGCTCGCTCCCGGCAGCCAGGAGCGCTACCTGCGGGCCTTGGACCACAAGCTCGATGGTCCAATCGGGGAGCTCGGCCCGGGCATTGCGGGCGATGCGCGCAGCCATTTCCAGATTGGGCTGCGGGGCGTCGCCGGTTCCGGCAAGATGGAGCAGAAGATGATGGTTCATGGTGTTCCCTTCGTGGAAGTGGAATGCGCCGCCCGAGCGCTAGCCGATGCCGATAGGCGGCGGCGAGCTTCTGCAAGCCACCAGGCGAAGAAACCGGCCGCGGCCAGAGCGATCCAGATCCATGTTGGTATGGCCGCGTCGATGTTCGCGGCAGTTGAAGAAATTGCCTCGAGGATGTCGTGCGGCAGCAGCTCGCCGGCGGTGGCCAAGCCGCCGGTCAGAAGCATCGCCACACCGACGAGCAAGGTGACTGTTCCGGCGATCAGGGTATTGCTGTGCAAGTGCAACCGGCCCAGCCGAAGCTGGCGGCCGCGCATCCATCTCCAGCGCATTCCGCCGTACTTCTTGATGGCCCACGCCAGAGCGATGATGGGCAGTACCGTGCCAGCGCCGTACACGGAAAGCAGCAGGCCGCCGGCCAGCGGGCTGCCCGAGGTGAGGATCAAGGTCAGGATTGCGCCAAGGACCGGTCCGGTGCAAAAACCTGCGACACCGGCAACGGTACCCAAGAGCGCTGCACCCCATAGCGAGCCCGGAGCACGCGGCTGGCGTACTCGTGGCGGAAAGAATCGGGCGGCGTCAAAGCCGCCGCCGAAAATCTGCAGCAGTCCGAAGGCCACTATCACCCATGCTGCGATGACAATGAGCAGTCCGCGGTCAATGGCAAGGGCTCCGCCGAGCCACCCCATGCCTAGGCCAAGTGGTACCAGCGTGGCTAGCGTGCCGGCAAGAAAGGCCAAGCCGATGGCACCAAGCCGCCGGGTGGAAGTCGCCGCATGGGCAAAGAACGCCGGCAGAAGCATTGCATTGCAAGGGCTGAACAGGCCGAGCAGCCCACCGACAAAGGCAAATAGGATTCCGGCCTCCACTACGGTTGCTCGGCTTCGGCCTTGGCGAGTTCTGCCTCGATTGCCGCCTCGAAGTTGGCCAGTGGCTGGGCGCCGACGAAGGGTGTCCGGTTGATGAGGAATGACGGTGTGCTCAGTACCCCTAGGGACTGGGCTTCTGCAATATTGCGCTGCACCGCGTCCTTGACCTGGCTGCTGCCCATATCGGTGATGAGTTTATCGCCCTCCATCCCCAGATCCTCGGCGATCGCAATCAGGGACTCATCGGTGAAGTCTTTTGCCGCGGAGATGTTCCCGCCTTGGGACATGCGATGGTGGAAATCGATATAGCCGCCTTGCAGTGCGGCTGCCTGGCCCGCCTGGGCGGCCGTCAGCGAGGCCTCGCCGAAGATGTCCAGATCTCGCCACTCGATCCGCAGCTGCCCGTTGTCTACGTATTTCTCGGCAAGTTTCGGCAGGGTGCTATCGGTCCATTTGGCGCAGAACGGGCATTGGAAATCTGAGTAGGCCACCATGACAACGGGGGCATCGACCGACCCCACAGCAGTTGGATCCTTTGGATCCAGGCGAGAGACGTCGGGAAAGGCCGGCGGTGGCGCGGGCGTAGCGGACGTTTCTTGGGTGCTCTCGGCTATCGCCGAAGGTGCCTGCGTCGATTCTGGATCTTTGCCCGATATCTGGGACCAAATCAGCAAGGCGGCGACGATGGCGATCAGAATGGGGAGGAGCCAAAACCACGGAAGACGTTTCCCCTTGGCTGTCCTCGAAGCGGTCTCATTCGTGCTCGTCATCTGTATTTCCTTCCCTGCCTACGGCCGTCAATCCTGACTACTACGTTGATTAGTAACAGTACGATGAGGCATAGTAATAATCAAACGCCGGCGGAGCGACCGCCTGCACTCGGTAAGGAGCTAGGTTGCCAGCGAACGAATGGGTGAAGGGAATTATCAGTCGGATTCCCTTGTCGGGACAGGCCTTGCGCCTATGGGGGACTCGGCAGTGGCTGACGGCAATCGCTGCCACCGTGGCGATTGGAGTGCTTTTGGGGCTCGCAACAGTCTTGATTCCCAACGACATCTTCACCCGCGAGATCCCCGCGACCCCGTGGAATTACCCAGTGTGGATCGCCACCTCGGTACTCTCGGGACTTCTCTTGGCAAGCTACGTCAAGAATTCAACTGAAATGAATTCAAGTGGTTCCGCGCAGAGACAGAATCCGGCAACCCGGTCCGCCGAACAACGGCAGGGAAGAGAAGGGAAAGCCACTTCTCGGCTGGGGCTCACCGGCGGGGTTCTGGCTTGGTTCGCCGTGGGCTGCCCGGTCTGCAATAAAATCGCCCTCTTGGCATTAGGGTACTCCGGAGCAATTACGTACTTTGCTCCGTTGCAGCCATGGCTGGCAGGCATTGCAGTGGCATCAACGCTGGTCGCCTTGGTTTTCCGGCTTTCCGGCCAAGTCCAGTGTGCTGTACCTGCGCGTCCACGCGCACCAATTGGAGGTCTTGCTCGATGACCAGCGACTCTGTGCAGCCGACCTTGCCCTTCAGCGTGGAGCACGCCCCGCAGCTCGGACCCCTGGAGCGCCGGGTGATGAACATTTTATGGCGCAGCGGCCAACCGCACACCGCGCGAACCGTACTCGAAATAATGGATGCGGAAGAGGAAGCCACACCTGCTTACACTACGGTCGCCACGGTGCTTGGGCACCTCTTCGACAAGGGAATGCTCGCGCGCACGCTGACCGGGAGAGTCTGGACCTACGAGGCCACGCTGACCGGTTGCCAGTTTTCTGCGGCGCATATGGTCCGTTCGTTAACGGAGACCAATAATAAGGAGAACTGCCTCGCGCGGTTCGTGGGCTTGCTTGATGGGGCGGACCGCGCACTCCTGGCGGCGCTGCTGGATGATGCCCGGGACTAGACGACCGGACTTGTGACTTCATGCAAGATGGGGAATCGCTTCGTAGTCTCCAGGGCAGCCGCCGGCTTCTGGCCTAGGCCAGTGAGAGGAATAATTTCTCCATGTCGGCTCGGTCTAATTCCGGATCTTCGGATTGCAGGCACTGCTCCAGTCCGGTGGCGATGATGGAGAATCCTGCGCGGTCAATCGCCTTGGAAGCGGCAGAAAGCTGCGTGACCACTGCGCGGCAATCGCTTCCCTCTTCCAGCATGCGAATCACAGCATTGAGCTGGCCCTGTGCCCGCTTGAGCCTGTTGATTGCGGGTTTCATGGTTTCGGCTTCAAGGTGCATGGTGGGATCCTTCGGGGTCGTAGTTCAGTTCAGTCTATACCCCTAGGGGTTTCCCTGCCTTGTTCGAACCCGCGGTTTTCAATACCCCCTAGGGTATGTGCAATACTGGAGATGCTCGCGGGGATACCGTCGAAAGTGCCACTAAGTTTAGGAAGTGTAAGCATGTGCCGTGCCGTCAATTGTCGTCAATGCCATAAAACAACATGGGCCGGCTGCGGCCAGCATGTCCAGCAGGTCATGGCTCATGTTCCGCAAAAAGAGCGCTGCAGTTGCGACCCTAATGCGCCCAAGAAAACTCGCACGGGCGGTGGTTTTTTCTCACGTCTTTTTGGGCGTTAGATCAGGGGGAGCGGGGTTCGGAACTGCAACGCATGGTTCCGGCCGCCGCTTCTGGCTTTCCGGGCGCGTTTGACCTCCGCGCATAGCGGCTTGATATTTGCATCTGTGGAATTGTCGCAAAATTCGATGCAAAAGTTCCCGGGGTGGTTATCGCGAGCAGCGTGCGCAGGCTGGATTCGCCCTCGGCTTCCAGGGCGGGGGCGAGAGCCCCCCTGTCCCGCGTGCGCCCCGGTTGGAGCGTCCTAGCGACATGGTGACAGAGCATACCGGCAATTCCATTGCCAGATGCAACTCGGTGAATGCCGTGTCGGCAAGACCACTGAATCAAGTCCTTGGGCCTAAGGGGTGTTCGTCCGGCAAGCGAGCTGTCCGGATCAGCCTTCGACGCTGTTCCCGTAGGGGCTTCTTTCAGGCAAGACCCGCAACGAGAACCCTCACCCGTGCATGCTAAATGACGACGACAGCGTCGATCTGTACCTTCGCACCCAACGGCAGCGCTACCACCTGAAGGGTGGTGCGGACCGGAAACGGCTCACGCAAGTGTTTGGCATAGATGGTGTTGATCGCATCAAAGTCTTTGTAATCGGTCAGGTAGATCGTGGCACGCAGGACATTCGAAAGGCTCAATCCGAGTTCACCCAATAAAGCATTCAGGTTGTTCATCATCGCCTCGCACTGTTCCGAGACGTCGTTTGAGACAAGCGAGCCGTCATCGGTCCGTTGTCCAATGATTCCTGCGGTGTAGCCAATTTCCCCGTGTCGCACGAAGTGCGAGAAAGGTGCTGTGGACTGGTGGAGAAGCGGGCTGAAATGGTGTTTAGGCATGGAGAATTTTCTCGACTTTCATTGGGAAGAAGCGACCGGCAGCTTAGTTGCAACGTTACGCTCAAATCGCGTGACGTCGCATGCTTGCCGCAATGACCGTCGGCCGCTCACCTCAAGCCAGGTCTTCCACGCGGGGCACCTTGACCCGGGAGCCCCAAGCTCAGCTGTTCGCTGAGGACGGTGGAAGGCCTCCGTGCGGGTATCCAGCGAGGTTCAGCGACACGGAGTGATCGCCCAGAAGCTGAAAACGTCTCGGCGATAATGGTCTGCATGATCGAACTTGAGCGGCGGAGCGTGCGATTCCCGAGCAAATACCAGTCGGCTGGACTTGGCATCGTTGGGTTGGTGGTGTGCGCTGGCGTCATGACGGGGTGTTCCGTGTTCCGGGATTACACCGACGACACCTGTGACGGGGGCAAACCGGTCGGCTCCATTGAACAAGCAGGCAAGGACCTGGTTGCCGCGGCCTATGCCGCCGATCGAGACGGGGTATGCCGAGTCACTCATCCTTTCCCGGGAGGGGTTTTGGACGATGCAATGGTCGCCAAGACGCGGGAGATCCTAGCGGAGCGGGGTATTACCCCGCAGAACGCGAAGGTGGTGGTTGGTGAACATTCTGGAAGCCACGTGATGGTCCAACTAACAGACGGCACCCAGAACGAAGCTCATACCCTCTCGGTGGATGGCCTCCGGGTGGGTGATGACGGATTTACGGTTGGCCTGCCGACCGAACTGTATCCGGAGGTTCCCGACAACTCGGTAGCACCCTCTACTGCGACGGTCACCGCTCCTTAAGCCGGGCTGCGCCGCAGGGGGAATTTCTGCGGGACACCCGGAGCTGGCCGCCCTCATCGCTGCCATGAAATGAGTATCCTTTCCGAGCGGTCTGTTTCTTCGGCGTGCAAGACTTGAGAACCAGCCGACTTTGGAAAGGCAGACTCAATGCAGTCGTATGGACCAGCCGGGGTCGATATGGAGCAATATGCACGCTTCCTGCCGCAGGCAAGAAAAGATTCACTCATTCCTCCCGTTTCGGAATGGTGGACTTGGAGAAAGCATCTTGTCCACCTCCTCCGGTTGCGCGATGCCAACGCCCCGGTTCGGGTGATTGTCGTCCACGGAGCCGGTGCCCATGGCGGGGCGCTTTGGCCCGTCGTATCCATGCTGGCAGGCCGCCGGATTGACCTGGCCGCAGTGGATTTGCCACTTTACGGACGCACCGTGACGGCTTCCCGCGGAACGGTGAGGTACGAAGATTGGATCGCCCTACTAGTCGATCTCGTCGCAGCTGAAGACGACGGTCGCCCCGTCATTCTTCTCGGAGCAAGCATCGGTGGCATGCTCACGGTGGAAGCAGCTGCCCGTTCACATTTGGTGGCCGCCGTGGTCGCTACCTGCCTTCTCGACCCGACAGAGTCGAAAGCCCGTTCTGCGATGACGCGGTTTGGCTCACTTGCCTTGGCATTTGTGCCCGTGCTTAGGCTGGTCCGGGGTCCGCTTGCCCAGATCCCACTCAGGATTTCTTGGATCGCCAATCTCAGAAACATGGGTCGTGACCCCGGACTGGGACGGCTTTGCGCGAACGATGCCCGTGGAGGTGGCGCATGGGTCCCTCATGGATTCCTCGCCAGCTATATGCAGCATCCGCACTCCGATGCGCGCATAAAACGCGTACCCGTACATCTGATGCACCCTGAGCTCGATGAGTGGACTCCGGTAGCGCTGAGCGGGAGCAGCCTGCAAACCTTGCCCGGCCCAACCACCACCCGGTTGCTTCGCAGCTGCGGCCATTTCCCCTTGGAAGAGCCCGGGTTGCAGGACCTCCTGAACGGCATCGAAGAGGTGGCTGCTGGGGTCGGCTCTGGCACGGCGACCTGATCGCGTTGTAACAGAGGGCAATTCGACAGATCTGGAAACTACGGAAGTCACGTCCACAGAAATCTCGATTTCCGTCCATGCCCTAAAGCTGAAGTTGCATGGGGACCAGACTGTCTCATGGCGGGGACCTTTAGCGTCGGTTTCCTACTTGCGGGTCATCCGTGCGGAGAACGGTAGCCGAAGGATCTTCGTCCACAGCGACCGACGGTGCGCGGCACTTGGAGAAGCACCGAGTTCATTTTCGGCACGATCCAGGCTTTCTTCGATTAGTGCATCGTGCAAGGGCCGGAAGAAGAGTGGCCAGGTAAGCCTGGCTATTCCGGTAGGTGATATGCAAAGTTCGTGCCGGAGCAGCGTTGATTTGCCGGTAAGGCTGGTGGCAGTGAAAGAGTGCTGCCCATTGAAACCCGACGGACCGGTGAACTGAAATTCGATCCGTCTGCCGATCTCGTATGCAGTCACGAAATAGCGCACTGGCCCGTGTCCTCCCTCTGCGCCTACCCCAAGCGGTCCATTCAAGCGCAATGCTGGCCAGTCGCTTCGTGGCCACAACCGGTCGTTCTCACCGGCAAGCGAATCGATGAGCGACCCCACTTCGCTAGATGGAGCTGCGACGTCACGCTGATGAGTGTTGTAGACCATCTGGCCAGAGTATCCTTGATTCGCGCAGGGCAGCGCCCGATTCAATTGCGTCAGAGACTGACCCAAAGAGGAATCTCGACTGTACTGTCCGCCAACGGTTTATTGCGCGGCAGGCCAAAGACACTCTTGGGGCATCCGGCGGATCTCACTGCGTAGGAGGTGAGATCTTGGGCCAGGTTTACTTTCCCGGTGTCGGAGCGATTGTTTGGGCGAAGGCGTTCAGCGCCGCAGCAACAGCGTCTGGATTGCTCAAGGTGGCGTAGTGGCCCCCTGGAATTTCAACCGGCTCGATTCCAAGTCGCTGGTGTACTTGGCGTTTCATGAATGAAGCGGGAAAGAACTGGTCGTCGCGGCACAATATTGCACTGGTGGGGACGGCCGGATGCCGCTGCCCAGGCCAGGGCCGAGCCATCCATTCACCTTGCTGGTCGCGACCCCTGGCGAGTGCCTGGCGCATCAAATCTTCCGGGACGTCGTTGAAAAACGAAGCCTGGATGTCCGGATCTATCGCTTCGTGATCGTGACCGGTGTTGGTCCACCAGTCAGCGAATGCCTCGCCCGGTAGTGGGATCATTCCTGCGAGATAAACGAGCCCGTCCGATTGGAGCTCGTCGCAGACCAGAGGCGCAGTGAAGCCGCCCAGCGAGTGGCCGACCACGATCGTGTGTTGGGCGTCGCCCACCACTGCGGCTACTGCCTGAACGTAGTCCTGAAGCAGAGCGTTCTCGTCTTCGATGGGTAAATCGACGGCGATGACCTCATGCCCCGACATCTCAAGCAGTGGTCTGACAAGATGCCAATCCCAGGCACTGGAACCGCCACCGTGAATCAGTACGAAAGCCGCCAAAATGCCACCCCAGGTCGAAGCTGTACGCGAAAATCCCGTCGTAGCCAACGGTACACCCAGCCCGCAGCGTCACGGGAGACGCTTATTTCCCGGAAACGCCGATCGCTGAGAACCCGAAGATCACCATAGGGAACGGTCGCAGCTGCTGTGGTTCGAGAACCGGCCCACAAAGTTGTTGATGATGAACGCTTGGAACCCGCACGGCTACAGCCAGCGCTGGGACTGCTTCGAAGGCTAAGCAGCGCCGTTCAAACACCATGGCGGATGAAAAATGTGTCGCCGACATCCCACTGAACATCGCGAGCTAGCTGTTTGCCGGTCGGGGCCATGCTTTTTCGCCGAACCCCTGTAACCAGCCGCGGTCCCATTGCAAGTATTGCTGAAACTCATCGTTCCAAACGGCAAGGTTGGAGCTCAGCTTTTCTAATAACCCTAGTACTCCGGCGCATGAGGCACTTCTTCCCATATTGGTCACACTTCACAGGCGTCGCAGAAGGTCCACTCAATTTTTGAATCGATGTTTTATCGGATTTTAGCCGAGTTTTCCAAAGGGGCCGGCAGCTTCTAGGGGGATCCGCTGGGGTTTCCCTGACATGATCAACAACGCTACGCCTAGGAGCAGGACTGCTATGGCAAGGCCAAATAGGGCTGTGTCGTTTGAGGTGGCAGGACAGCCCGCGGAGCTGTCATCAATCTCAGGGCAGCGTCTCCATGGCTGCAAGAACATCACGAAACTACTTGCTGTTCCTGCGAGAGTTAGCAGGAGCCCCAACATCACGTAAACAGTATTCCTGGAAGCTTTCACGCTTCATTCAAACACAGCAGCGCTATCTTTCCAGACGCCACATACGGGGGAGTATCCACCGGACGGAATTCGGGCACAGATCGGAAAACAGATGGCATATCCGGTTCGTCGTTCGTTGACAGGGTGGCCAATGGTTGGCCTTGGAAGCCCCTTCTTGTTATTTGTTGTCCCGAAGTCCTGGATTTCGTCGGTTGCGGAAAAGCTAGACAGGCAATCGAAACGATCGGCGCCCGCAGAGATATCTCAGTAGTGGCTCGGACCCCTTCGAATATTCGTCCCGGAGGCAAGCTGGCTCAGTTCAGCACGAAGCCGTCATTCGAACGCATTATTCGAATGACGGCTTCACCGCGGTGCTCGTGCCGAACTGCTTCAGCTGCTTGGCCGGAAGCATTGCGGAACTCTTTGATCACTTCTCGTAGTAATGCTGAAGCATCCGCAACACGGCTCGGTATCTAGCCCTGTAATTCTCAGCAGAATTATAGATCAGCTCGACCTGGAGGCTGTCGACCACCGCCAGATATGATTCCGTCAGATCGCGCGTTTTCTCGTCTTCCTTAGCCGCAGCTGACACGAACAAGGCTCGCAGCTCGTTTTCGAAGCTACGATATTTGCCAATGATCTGTGCTTCAAGTGCATGCGGCGGGGCATACACGGACCGCAGCAGGAATCGGAAGTTCACCGACGCTGCATACCTCGAGGACAGTGCCTCCAAGTACTCGATTCCCGGCATTTTCCCGTCCGCTTCGCTAGCGAATGCAGCTTTCGCTGCGGCCTCCTGGTCGGCAAATGCCAAATCCAGAGTCTGCTCGTATAAGGAATCCTTATTGGAGAAGTGCGCATACAGTGAGGCCTTGCGCATGCCTGCGCCTTCGGCGATGACGGTGAGTGATGAGCCATCATAGCCATGCTGCGCGAAATGCTGGGCAGCCACTAAGCAGACGCGTTGGGCTGACGGGGACAGGGGTTTTGCCAATGAAACCTCCACAAGTTCAGGCTTCTGCTAGTGACTTCCGAGATCGGTGATCGCCGGGGCGCGCTTAATGCTCACTCCTACGATGATAAAGGCTACCAAGGAGATGCCCAGAAGGAATCCCAGCCATGCCCCCGTGGATATCCCCACGGCAAGCCCCGCCAAGGGCGTAGCCGCCGAGGAAATGATCAGCTGGAAAGCTCCCAGGAGCGCAGCGGTTGAACCAAGCGCGGTATTCTGCGAAGCCATTGCCAAGGCCATCAACGTCGCTTCGGCTATTCCGACTCCGAGGAGTGCAACAAACATGCCGATGACAATGCCTGCGAGACCCAACCCAATACCTGAGAGAATTAGGCCGATCAGCGCGCCGAGTGCGATCAAGATAGTGCCAAAGACGCCGAGTTTGCCGGCGCCGAATTTACCTACCGTGCGCCCGGCAATAATTGCACCGAACATCACGGCGAGCCCGGTTCCACCGAAAACAAGGCCAAAGGTATCTGAACTGAGTCCAAACTCCCCCTGGTAGATGAAGGGCGCCCCGCCGATGTAGGCGAAGAGGAAAAAGAACACTGCCGAGAGGCCTAAGGCCGGTAGCAGGAATTGCCCATCCCGTGCGATGCGTCCGTAGGTGCGCATCACTTGGCCCAACCGCAACGACGTTCTGGATTCCGCTGGAAGCGTCTCGCGCAAGCTCACCGTTGAGTTCGCAAACGCGATTGCTGCGAGCCCGGCCAAGACCAGAAGCACTGCACGCCACCCGAAGTGCTGGTCGACGAAGCCACCGACCGTGGGAGCCAATACCGGAGCCAAGCCTTCGATCGTCATGAGCAAGGCAAAGAGCTGCGCGGCTCGGACACCTTGCGCTGCATCTCGAACCATGCTCAGGGCCACGACTAGGGTCAGGGCTGCTGCCAGACCCTGCAACGTGCGCGCGATCAAGAGTATGCCCATTGATGGACTCATGGCAGCCCATACGGAGGACAGCAGGAAAACGACCAGGGCGGCCAACAGCGGTCGCCGGCGCCCGAAAGCGTCAGTAATCGGCCCGAATACCAGCTGGCCTGCACCCATGGCCAGCAAGTAAACGGTCAAAGTGAGCTGGCCTGAAGCCGCCGTGGCATTTAGATGCTCCACCACATCGGGCAGGGACGACAGATACATATCCGTGCCCGCCGGACCTAGCACCGTCACGAGCGCCAATGAGATAGCAAACCATGCCCCCACCTTGAGGGGACGGGAAATTGTAGTAGTCATGCAAACGCCTTCTAAATCAAGAAACTTGCCTACCTATCGGTAGGTAGGTTAAAAAATATCTGGAAAATTTCCAGATGGCTACCTCGAAACCGAAAATGTGAGGAGTGACGCACGACATGAATTGCTTGGATCGAAGAGGAGAGTGGCGTAGTGGAAGTGCGGCGCTCGCCGGATGAGTGGGAGCTTTTCCATATACGGCATCACATCTTGCTGGGTGTACTGTGAATCGCAGAGATCAACGGCGGGATTCTCGCAAAGCTATTTGGCGGCGGCGCGCTCAGAGTTGTCCGGTTGGCGATCGGCGCCTGAAGCGATGGGATCCTGACGGTTTGCCGGCCCGTGCGAGTTCCAGCCACGCGGGCTTGCCACGAATTCGAAAGCCGCACGGTCGGCGAGCAGGAAGCGGGTGGAGTGCATGGCTAGTCGAATCGCGGACATCGTGATCAAGGCACGGAATCCGGAACGCTTGGCTCGTTTTTGGTGCGCCGCGCTCGGCTACCGGATCACGGGGGCGGACGAGACGGGAGTCGCGGTCTCCGGAGCTGCAAATGCCCCGACGATGCTGTTCCTGCGTACGGACGACGACGTGCGCGGAACCGAAACGTTGCACTTCGATCTGTGTCCGACAGATAGCGGCCAGGCGGAAGAGCTGGAACGGCTCCTGTCGTTGGGGGCGACGCCGACTGATGTTGTCCCGTCGGGCAGTTGGCAAGTTCTCGCTGACCCGGAGGGCAACAAATTCTGCCTCATGGCCAAACGCATCGCACCGGAGCCAGCGGACTTCCATGATTCATGATGCCGCAACGGGCCGGCGGCGGTGGCTAGGCCGCCTGCGCGAACCGGCAACCACGGTGATTGACCACCCGGCATGGTTTGTGAAGTAAGAGACTGCCTGACTGCGCAAGCGGCTCCCGAGATGCGAGCACATTAGAGTCAACGTCCAGCGGTTCTTCGGCCATGCTCGGCGCCAGAAAACAAGTGCAGGGTATACGGAACCCTCACCAGATGCGATTCTACGGTTCAAATAATTCATGCCGACCAGGCAACTGGCTGTTCTAGAACTCCACCGCACAGCCTTGTATCTTGGTGCCATGCGCGGCATGGGAACTGTCCACGCCGAACCGCGCGCCTCGGTGAGTTCGCCCTGCTATCGGGTCAATTTTTGGTCGCAACCGCACCCCGGGAATGCGTGGAACCTGGATGCCTATGCGCTCGTTGAGGTGCAGGGTGTATCCCAGGCGCTCCGGTGGGTGGACGAACAGGCGGACTATCCGGGGCTTTCGGCATTCCGCGAAAGACCCGGATAGTCCGCCTGATGGGAAACAACCTCAATGCCGATGAAGCCGTTGAGATGGGAAGCATCAATAAATAGGAAACGAACCCTCGGGCTGGCTTTACCGCCGGCCAAGAAACCTTGCTCGTCAAATACGGCGTCAGGCCATGTAGGACTGGATCAACAGTGGGATGGCAGTCAGAATTGAATAGAACGAGAGGGCGGCAACGGCGTATCCGATCACGAGCGCAACGATTGCGAGCCAGCGGCCGCGACCGCCCTGCCGGGTGATCTGGTTTAGCGAAACGTGGCCCGCGCCCACCGCAAAGATCGCCAGACCCGAGTTGCCAAGGAACCACATGCTCAAAAGGGTTAAGGCCGCAAGGGCTAGGGCCGCGACGGACAGCTTGTTCAGTGATTCCGAGCCCGTGTGTGGCGACACTCTTTGCGTTGCCATGGTTCCTCCATCGTTTGCTGTTAGTGCTGAGCCTAGACGTTGATGCCCTCGAAGGCCAGAAAGGCAGCTGGTGCTTGTCTGCCCGTCGGTGAGGGCCGCCGAAGACGCAGGAAGCAGCGGCCAGTGAAGATTGCCAGCAACTCTCGAATTGAATCCTTGTCCATGCTCGGGTTGGTATGCTCCGGCACCATGGAGTGCTTGTGGTCCGTCGTGGAAGACAGTGTTCTGTTTCCTGAACGGCAACGTGATTTCCTTTTTGCAATCCGTTTGAAGGGGTGCTGGCTTAGACCGCTCCAAAAGGGGTGCTCCACGTTGATTTGTCCCGTAGGCCGGTCGCTGGCCGGGACCCGAACCCATGGCGCGGCGAAGCCCTGTTTCCAACAAGTGCTCGGTCCGCTAGGGGCACCCGCAACGGGCACGTTCTCGGGCCGGGCCATCGACATGCTGCTCCCAAGCGCGATATCTGAACCAAGGTGCCGCAAGGAACCTCGACTGGCGCAACGGATATCTGAGCAGACTTCCTTGTTCAGGACGAGGGGCCTTGTTCAAGAATCGGGTGACTGGCTGGCGGCGAGTTCTTCGGCCAATTCCATGCAGCGCAGGCGGGCCGGGGAGAAATCATAGGGCATCTTTCCAATAGCTTCGATTGCGCTCATGGTCTCTGGCCCCGTGCCAGGGTCTTGGTCGACTCCGCTCTCATCTTCATCTTCGTTCTCGGGGTGCAACGCGTCCCAGGAGTCGACGATCGCTTCGTCGCTCAGCGCCAGGCTGGAACCCTCGATGACTGCGTGCAGCTGCAATTCGAATGCGTGCCGTTTGGCAGCCACCAGTGCCACACGCGGGTCCTCGGCAGCGATCGTGTCATCGAGTGCCTCCTCGGCGATATCAACACGGTCGGATTCTTCTTGCAGACCCGGGTGGGTCGCTATGGCAATGAAACGGGTGGCTTGGAGGGCCGCGCCGAGCGGGCCGAAGATCCGCTCTGTGACCAGCAGGCTGTCCAGATCCGCCTGGCGCAGGGAGCCCTTGGGCAGGGGCTTGAGGCGGCAGGTGACGAAGTCGGAAAGTAATCCCATTCTGCCATCTGGGGTGCGCATGCGTTGCGCGATAGCGGCGTTTTGCACGCTGTCGGCACCAACAGGAGCCGTGCCGGCAAAGGCGTCACGGATCTTCTCCGAGGCGAACCCGGCGCCGGTCATCTTGTGGATCCACAGCAGCCGGATCATGTCTTCGTAGCCGTATCGGGGGCGGTCATCGCTGCCCCGTTCGGGCTCGGGGAGCAGGCCAATCTCGTGATAGCGACGGATGGCCTGCGGTGTGGTGCCGACGAATGCTGCCGCGTCGCCGATATTGACCTGACGCGGCGGGATAAAGGACGAATGCAAAACGGGACCTTCCTTAGTGGATCGAATCGTGACGCCAAATGCCTCACCGCTGAAAACTCAACCGCCGGACTGACTCCAAGGGGCAACCACGATCATTGTTTTCGCTGCAAGATCGTGCTCACCTTGTAGGCTACAGCCATTCGCCACGGGGTCGCGGCTGTCAACACGCGAGGCGGTTACAGCGGAGACTGCCTCAAGGTCAACGTATCCACTCGGTTTGGCGGCATTTACTTCCGCACCGCAGTACTCGGATCATTGACCTACATCATCCGGATCTGCCGCCGGCGTCAGCGAAGCAACCTTCCTGTGCCCGCTCGCAGGCCCTTGGGGGAACGCCGGCAGATGGAACCGTCATCGCGGCGCTGCCCGCCGCGGCATCACCTGCGCCCTGGGCATCCGGGTACGATTTTGGGATGAAGACTGTCCGATTTCCGGTGGCGCAACTCAAGTAGGAAGTCGTGTCCGCTGTCGTTCTCATCGGCTTGTCGTTCGTGCCGGGTGTGGCGCAGCAGGGGCTCGAGCTGGCCGCGTCGCCCGATCACCCGCTCAATCCGCTCGGCGTTTGTCTGATCGTGATCCAGGGAGGCTCGGTCGCGATACTGCGCCGCTGGCCGCAGTGGTCTTTGGCGCTGGCCTTTGCGGCGTTCGCGGCGTACCAATTGCTCGGGTTCCCCACCACCTTCGCCGCCCTCGGCCTGCTCGTTGCCCTGGTGGGCGCGGGGGCATTGGTCCAGCGGCACCGGATGCTGACTTCGCTGCTCGTCCTAGGCGGCTATGCCGCGCTCGTCGCGGCGCTGATTCCGCTCGACGCGTCCCTGACAGTCTCCGACGCGCTGGCCTTCGGAGCGCTTCTGGCGGCGCTGTGGTTCTTCGGCTCGTGGCTCCGATCGCAGGCCGCGATGCGTCGCAGCCGCACCGAGGCGGCCGAACGGGAGACGATCACGGCCGAACGGGCGCGGATCGCCCACGAGCTGCACGACGTGGTCGCCCATCATGTGACCGCGATGGTGGTGCAGGCCGAGGCCGGTCAGTTTCGTCCGAATCTCGATCGGGGGACGCTGGATCTGCTGGCCTCCATCGCCGACGGGGGCAGAACCACGCTGGAGGACTTGCGCAGCCTGCTCGGGGCGCTGGACGGGAAGGCTGAGAGCACCCGTGCGCCCGCCGAGCAGCAGGTTAGCGACGTCGTCGCACGGGCCCGCTCGGCCGGTCAGCTAGTCGAATTCGTGGAACGCGGCGAGCGGCGCCCATTGACGGGAGCCACCGGACTGGTGATAGTCCGGGTGGTCCAAGAGAGTCTCACGAACGCGATGAAGCACTCGCGCGACGGTGCCGCAACGGTGGAAGTCGCCTACGGCCAACATGAGATCATGGTCGAAGTGGCCAGTTCCGGCCGCCGCCGCAAGAGAATGGCATCAGTATCGGGAGGCCGGGGGATCATCGGTATGCGTGAACGGGTGGAACTGGCAGGCGGGGAGCTGCAGGCCGAACCGGTGGACCAGCGGTTCGTGGTGCGCGTGCGGATTCCGCGGTGAGCGCGGCCGCGGCGAACATGCCGATCCGCGTCGTGATCTGCGATGACCAAGAGCTTGTGCGCGCCGGATTCGCGACGATCATCAATGCCCAGCCCGATCTTGCGGTTATCGGCGAGGCGGCAGACGGGGAAGAAGCCGTACGGGTCACCCGCCGCGAATGCCCCGATGTCGTAGTGATGGACATCCGCATGCCGCTGCTGGACGGGATCGAAGCGACCAGGAGAATAGCCGGGCCGCAGGTTTCGGATGCCGCACGCGTCCTGGTGGTGACCACATTCTCCTTGGACTCTCTGGTGTACGACGCGCTGCGTGCCGGAGCGAGCGGCTTCCTGCTCAAAGATGCCAGGCCTGCCGAGCTGGCGGCGGCCATCCGGACCATCGCTGCCGGCGACTCGCTGATCGCACCGGCGGTGACCAGATCCTTGATCGGACGCTACGCTGACCGGCTGCGGCCCTCCGCGCAGGATGCTGCGATCTTCGAAGCGCTCACCGCACGGGAACGCGAAGTGCTGATCCTCATCGCCGAGGGGCTGTCAAACGCTGAGATCGCGGCCCAACTGGTGATCAGCCATGAGACGGTGAAGACCTATGTGTCGCGCATCCTGACCAAGCTTGAGGTGCGTGACCGGGTGCAGGCCGTAGTGCTCGCGCACAGAACGGGACTCGCCGCCTGGTCCTGAGGGTCCCCCGAGCGAGGGATCCCAAGTGTCCGCTCGCGGGGGATTTGCCGTGTTCTCGAACGCCGTAACGTCATGCTCACACCCCGAAATCGAGTATGGGATAAGGAGCAAAAATGACTAAGTCCACGCAGGACCTCAAGCCAGCATCCAAGCGCGGGGTCAAGGACCCCGGAACGCGTTCCTGGATCAAAACGGCCATTATGGTCACCGGATTAGCCGTGGCGATGCTGGCGACTAACGCCATCGTCGCCTGGCCGCGCAACCCTGTGGCCGCGCTGGCCATCGGCCCCATCCTGGCTGCTGCCATGATCTGCCTGTACATCTGGACCGGTCGAAGGGTCGAACGCCGCAAGGTAGAAGAATTCCCATCGGACCACGGCGTCCGCCACCTGCTGGCCGGCACAGGGCTCGGAGTGCTGATGTCCGGCGCGACGGTGGGCATCCTCGCCCTCTGCGGCGCGTACACGATCACCGGCTGGGGGTCCATATCCGGCATGCTGGCCGTCGCCGGAATGATGTGCGCGATCGCCGTTTCGGAAGAAGTCTTCTTCCGCGGAGTCGTGTTCCGCCTGCTGCGCGGCCGCTGGGGCACAGCCGTGGCACTTGGCGCCTCGGCGATCCTCTTCGGGCTCGTTCACCTGGTGAATCCGGATGCTTCGCTGCCGGGCGCCTTCGCCATCATGATCGAAGCCGGAATCATGCTGGGCGCCGCATACCTTGCCACCGGATCGCTTTGGCTGGCGATCGGAGTGCACTTCGGCTGGAACTTTGCGACAACGGGCCTTTTCGGATCGATCACCTCGGGTTCCGAGGCCCGCGATTCGCTGGTCACCGCGGTGACCAGCGGACCGGACTGGCTTTCCGGGGGAAGCTTCGGGCCGGAAGCCAGCATCGTCGCCATCTTGGTGTGCTCGGTGGCTACCGTGGTGTTCCTGGCCGTTGCGCGTCGTCGGGACCGGCTTTCGCCTCCACGTCGCTGATCGCCCGGGGCCGAATCATTATGCCGGGCCGGGGCTCGGTATTTGACCGAGTGCAGTGATTCGTGGGGCAGAAAAAGTCCCTCATCCAGAAGCCCTGGACCGTGCCGGGACACAGACAACCGATCCAGCGAACTGTCTGGCCGGTCTCCCGCGGCCAAGGGCATCGACTGCCGTCCGGTATCCGGCTGGGCCGCCCCGACACGGAGAACCCCCGGTGCGCCAAAGCGGGAATAATAGGGATTGGACTCGAAGTTGCTCATCCGGCGGCTCTGGGAATCCGTTCGGAACGGCTGTAATTAGGAGTGCGAATGCCAAGAGATTTCAATAAGCTACTCGGGGTTCTTGGCGGTTTGACGCTGCTGGGCCTTAATGTCGCAGTCGTAGCATTTTTCTTTCTCTGGCAGATTGCGGACAGCGCCGCCGTCAATCGAATGGAGGCGGCCGCTGGAGTCGATCCCGCCCAGATGCTACCCAATGCGAATCCGTTATGGATTGCAGCTCATGCTTCACTGCTCATGGTGCTGGCCGCTGATGTACTGGCCGTGGTGTTCGCCGTGATGCTGGTGAAAACACTCCACCGTACTCGCTCAGGCGTCGTTGCGGCTTCGGGCCAATCCGTCTTTTAGCGCTGATTTAGGTAGGGGGATTGCGCGAGTTGCCGCTGACAGCTTGGACCCAAAACTTGTAGACGAGCTCGGCGCTCGAACCGCGGAGTCGCTGTGCGGCAAACAGTGTCGGGACAACTAATCGCAGACCATGCCAATTCATTCATTTCGAATCGAGAACCAGCGAGGCGCACTTTTCCAAACGGAACAGTCGCACCGTTCCGGAAGGTGGGCGCTGGCCTGCCGCCAGATCTAAGGTGTGGCATGACCCTGATTGCGATAACTGATCGTTCCGATTGAGGAACCTTTACTGGGACACCGTGAGATCATCGTTGGTCACAGCGGCCACGCATCGACGAATCAAATCGTGATCTTCACCTTCCTGCGCGCTCGTATCTCCGCACCAGCGGGAACCATCGGAACTGACTGCAGCGAAGTGATTAAACCCTGGACCTTGCCCACCATGCCCAACAATTACTGGAGGTAGACCGCGCGTCATAAGTCCCAGCCCGTATCCAGCTTCCGGCGACATCGGATGATTCTGCGGAGCACCAACCAAATGGGTTTTCGACATTGTTTCAGGCACGGCCGACCCCAGCTCGTTTCGCATGATTAACGCAATTCCACGTGCAGCTTCATCGGGTGTGGCTGCGAAAGTTCCGGTGTACACCCATCCTGGGTGGTAGTTGCGCAGTTTCTCAGTGATCGCGGGATGATTGCATTGTTCCCAATCATCAAGGGAATCAAAAGGAGAGGCTTGAATACCAAGAGGGCTAAAGATCAAGTTGTCGAGCACGTTGTAAAAAGGCTTCTGGTGGAAATCTTCGAGAGCTAAGCGTAGAAGTAGGTACCCGATATTTGAATAGTTAAATCCGCCAGGGTTTTGCACCTCTGCACGCGCAATGATGTCCATTGCGTCCCAAGGTTCTGCGGCGTTCTCTACTGCAGCTCGATAGTCCGGCCAAACAAAATAATCATTGAGCCCGGAACGGTGTGAGAGCAAGTCTTCGAACGACAGAGATTTCAAATGCGCTGGTAGCCAGACCAGGCGATCACCGATGTGTAGTTGCGGATTAAACGTCAAGAGAACAGCGGCGGCGGTGTAGGATTTCGCGATGCTGTAGATAGGGACAGTGTGCTGCATATCTCCATCCTGCCATCAGTCTAGGACAAGAGGGATAAGTGCCCACCTGAATTGATTTCCTGAACGATCGATTTCGATGCGCACAAGAGGAACGTCTACCGGGACACTCCAATACACTAAACCCTTATGGGCGCGTCCCCAGAATCGTGGCGACGTCGCTGTTGGCTTGGAGATGCTCCAGCGCATCGGTAGACAGCAATCGCACCAGATAGACGATTCGGCGACGTTCACCCTCCGAGCCACGGAGAATGTTCTCATGGTGGGCCACTCGGTTCCGAAAGCGACGAAGCGAGGCAAGTGAGTCGTTGAGTCGGTTCCGGTCTGTCCCTGGAGGGAACGCCTTGTGGAGATGGGGAACCCAGATCGTTTTTTCATGCGCGTCAGCCAAGAGATAGGTCCAGAAGCCGAACATGATCTCAGCGACTGTCTTCCCTGGCAATGGCGGGGCATGTGGCTTTGTTGCTGCGCTTGTTCGGGCGCGCTCGACGTTGCTCCTGGGAATCTTGTTCACGTCATGCAACCGACCGGTCAGCTTGTTTCGTCGCATCACAATGGGGAATAGGGCAAGTAGCGTAGCTGGGTCGGTCCAATGCGTGTCACCTGGGAGTGTCGCTGCTGCAAGTTGGCGGTCGCACGCGTTCCGCAGGCCGACTTCGAGGTGGCTGAGGTCGTGGAGAAAAGCGGCACTGAGCTTGGCGTTCCAGTCATATAGGTCCAGGGCGCGTGTGCGAGAGCCTCCCGCGACTTCGAGGTAGGTGGAAAAGCGGTCCATGCTCAGCCAGTTCTCGATCCAAGTATCGTTGCCCGATGCCTTCGCCATATGTCACCTTTCAAGGTAAGGTTGATTTGCAAGCCCTTGATGACCGCTGTTTCATGTTACTCGGGCCATGAATTGGAAACTCCGGTATTTCGCCTTGGCGGACCCGGAGTTTTTCTTTTCCCGAATCTCCCCCGTTTGGGGAACGCTTTGCGGGACGGCTATACAGAATTCAAAGTTACCTGTTCAGAGTCAGCCGATTCGTTTTTGTGCCGTCGCGGTTCCTCGAACGCGAGAACGCCAGTATCCCAGAAATATTGCTACTGCTCCGACTAAGAATAGAAGTACGTTGATGACGGTAGAGGCAATGCGATCATCGCCGGTCACTGACCAGCTGCTAAGCGTGCCAACAATGGCCAAGAGCAGCAGGACCGTTCCAATAGCCTTCAATCTTCCAGGTTTCATGTTCTCAGCCTAGCGACCTTGGAACTAGGAAAGAACGAGCCTATATAGGCTGGAGGCAACGTCGGCTCAAGAACCACCTGCGGGACATCGGCGGTTGGGTTTAGGCCGTAGCGGCCAACTAACAAATTTCCTTTAGCATCCGTCGCTCAATCTGGCCCGATAATTGGTCATGCTTCACCTGTTCAGTACCGACAAATCCAGATCCCTCGTAAACGGCAAGAGCACGACTGTTGTCATCGATGACCCATAGTTCCAGAGCCGCGCGACCGATACTCTTGGCGTATTCTTCAACGGCGACTAGCAGGCTACTTGCCACGCCACTGCCCCACACCTCGGGGGTGGCTGCAAGGTAGAAGATCTCTAGGCTTTCTTCGTGAGGTGCAAAGAGCGCGAATCCCACGCAGGAGTCTTCGCGGTTGGCAACGAGGAGTTTAGCTCCCTCCAGCTGTAATCGCCGTTGGATTCCAAGGATTTTTTCTTCGCCGGTAAGCGGCTCTGGACGTTGGTCGCGCACGGCTGTGGCGCGGGCCCAAATCAATGCGGCCTCATTGATTCCGTCTGGCTCAAGACTCAGGACCAACTGCAACTCATCATCCAAGCAATTCACCAAAACATTCTTTCACAGCACCCAGTGCCCGGAGAAGGAACGCTTTATGGGACAGCGGGGCTTCACCTCGATTTGGCCATCCCGTGAAAAGCTATAGTGTAAGAAAACCGAAGACCGACCGGGGGTAACGACATGGAAAGTGCCGACGTCATTATGATCGGCGTAATCGTGACAATCGGATTGATTGGCGCGGGCTTCTTCACGAAGAAGAAAAGTCGAGACTAGTCAGTTCACTTGCACTTCCGTGGATGTATCTACCAGGCCTCAGCGGAGGGCCAGCTCCATTGCCGTGATTACGCTCAGGGGGCATCAGAAGAGCTTCGCCTGCACCGGTCAAGGTTCCGCTACGGGACAGAATCAAGCCAAACCCGTCTCGTAGCAGGAACCCTCTACGGACAGCTAAGATCTTCGACAGCTACTTGGAACAGGAATATCAGTCGAGTCCAGCCTGAGGCATTAATTCGATATCAGAATTCGTGAATCTACAGTTGGCTCGTGCGACAACTTACGAGAGAGCTTCGCGGGTTTTTTCGCGGGTCGGTATAGATAGAAAAACAAGAGTGGCTAGAGCCATGCCAAACAGCAATACTAAGGAAAAAATGTAGAAGAATCCTGTATTGCTAGCAACAAAGGTAACCATTGGATTCTGATTCCTCGAAACGTATTCACCATGCTGAGCCGGTATCGACGTCAGAGTCAAAATCGAAAAACGTACGAGACACGCTATCGCTGATGCTATGGCAAGATAAAACGGGACATTCTTCGGCACATGCGCGCTGAAAGCCTCAAGTTTCGCTATTCGCTGTGCCGAAAGGATGAAGAATAAGGAACCCAGCGACAGAAAAATGATTTGCCCTGCCCATGACTGTATTGCTAGCAAGGACAAGATCGCCATCCCTGTACCTGACCAAGAGAGTAATCGAATACCGGCTGCTGATTTCGCGTTCATTCTTCACACCCTACCCGCGCTCGAAGCGTATAGAGCTGGTTCCGGTTAGTGCCTTGTTCATGGTCTGACTCATTGCAAAATAATTCATCATTTCTATCGCAACGGTTAGGTGGCCGGCTAAATGGGATTTGGTGGACACACCCTCTAACCTTGTATCCAGCGCAGGTTCCGTAAGCCTAACCTTCACTGGGCACAATCTCCCACCCTTTTCATGGGGTTCGGTTCACTCGTGCTGAGACGAGCCCGCTGACCGGTTCGCGGTTGATGATTTCTGTGACATCGCTGATTTCCGTGATCCAGTCATGGACTTCGGGTGCCACAAGCTTGAAGAGGGCGTTCATATCGGCCAAGCGCTCCGTGACACTGGTTGAGGCACTGGCAACCGGTTCGAGGTGGGCCAGCCGATTTCTTAAACTTACTGCCGATTCGAGAAACCTGGAGACGTCCGCCCGGGCTGTGCCGCGTGGGAAACCCCGATGTAGATAGGGGGTCCAGAGCGTGCTTTCTCGGACTCTCGGCGTGATGAGGAATTGCCAGAAGCCAAATGAGAGCCTGGCAATGACCATACCGTGGGTGGCGGCCGCTCCGACGTCACGTTGGGCTTGGCGGAGTAGTTTCAGGCCGTCGTTGTTTAATTTTTGCTGTCGCATGCGGACCCTTTGCGTACCGTTTTGCAGTTGCAGCCAGCCGGGCGTTGGTTGTGCTGCCCAGTCGGGAAAAGTCGGTGCCAACTGACCGTCAAGGGCATTGCGAACTGCGACTTCCACATGGGCTAGATCGCGAAGGATTGCCGAAGAGAGTTCAGAGTTCCAGGAGTAGATTTCCATGGCCAGCGAGTGATCACCTGAGGCCAACGCCAGATACTTGTCGTAGCGGTGTTGCGATAGCCATGCGATGGCCTGCCTGGGAGTGGGAACATTGGCATGTGGTAATCCTTCAGGCATAAGTAGTAGACTACAGGAGCACTACGGGATCGGTCCTCTGTTCAATGGTTCGCCATTCGAATAGGCAGCGTGGTGCATAGAAGGTATTGAAGGGCCCACGATGGTGGGCCCTTTCTTTCGTTAAGCCTCTTGTTCCGGATCTGGAACCAAAGTCCCTTTCAGTGCGTTTGCGCGTCCGTAAGAGGAACCTCCTGTGGGACACCAGCCACAATGTATATGGGCTGTCCTGCATTGGTCAGTCTCAGTATCGCCGGGGCGTCCACCCGGATGGCAGCATGCCAGTTATCTTTCCCCGTTCAGAATCAACCTCGGCTGACCAGCCTTGCGCTGCCTGTTCATCATCGAAAGCACCCCGCGCAATGCGCAGGCCAACGTCTGGGTGGCTCATCCCAGGCGCACCACCGCGACGCGTCGAAGCCCGCACGCTCCACGACTTATCAGCAAAACCTCCCCCGCGGAAGACTCGGTAATCGTCGTAGCGAGCCGGATCGAGTAGATCCCAGCACCATTCCCAGACGTTTCCAAGGGTGTCGTGGAGTCCGAAGGCATTGGGTAGTTTTTGGCCAACTTCTTTCGGGTTCTCTAGCTTGTCATCCGCTGTCCACCCAATGGCATCGAGGGGGCCATAGTGTGGCCCCACTGTGCCAGCGCGGCACGCGTATTCCCATTCGGCTTCGGTGGGCAGGCGGTATCCGGAGGCGTTAGTCTGCCAACTCACTTCGCCTGCCTCGAAGATGTATGCAGGGCAAGCCCTTCATTCATTGACGCTGCATTGCAAAACTTGATGGCTTCCAACCAATTGATATCTACCAGAGGTGCTTGGGAGCCTGTTTCGATTTGACCCATCAATTGCGCGTACTGCGCCGTGGTGACGGAGATGGCCCCAATCTCGAAAGGTTCTAGATCGACGGTCCAGCGGCGTTTCCGTCGAGCGTCGTGCAATTCCACTTGTCCGGCCGATAACGGACGGAGGTCAAAGGTAGGCATTCCATAATGTTCCCATACCGTCCCATAAGCCGGTCCCTATACGGGACAGGAGCTCAGCTGACTTCTGCTGTTTTCAAAACTTCGAGTATCCAACGATTTCGCATTCCCGTATACCCCGCCCGAGAAAATGCCCGGTGAACGGGGGCTAAGCGGGACACATTTCTGGGCGTTTGCTCCATAAAAATGGTGGCGCAGAAACCGAAGTTTCTGCGCCACCATTTCGTCTATTCAGGAAGAACCCGAAGCAGTTGACTAGTCGACTAATTCAGACAGTTCCAGCCAACGTTCTTCTAAGACGTCAACTTGTTCTCGAAGTTCACGAATCTCGGCAGTGATCTTGCCCAGACCTTCGAAGTCGCTTTGATCATGTGCTGCCAACTTTTCGTTCAGCTTGCTGATCTTCTGGTCGAGCTGGCCGACCTTGCGCACGTTCGCGTTCAGTTCTTTCTGCGCGGCTCGACGGTCAACGCCCGAGCCGCCCGCAGTTTTGCCGCCCTTTGCGGAAGCGCTTGTGGGGTTGCCCGAGCCCTTGGAGCTTTCTGAACTGCGCAGCTCCAGGTATTCATCTACGCCACCTGGCACATGACGGAAGTTTCCATCGAGGATTGCGTACTGCTGATCGGTGACGCGTTCTAGCAAGTAGCGGTCGTGGGAAACGACAATCAAGGTACCTGGCCAAGAATCCAACAGGTCTTCGAGGGCGGCCAGCATGTCGGTATCAACATCGTTAGTCGGCTCATCGAGGATCAGCACATTTGGCTCATCCATCAGGATCATCAGCAACTGAAGCCGGCGGCGCTGGCCACCGGATAGTTCCCGGACCTTGGTGGACAGATGTGCCGAGGAGAAGCCCAAGCGCTCCAAAAGCTGCGCCGGGGTCAGATCCTTGCCGTCCACATTAAAGGTAGTGCGGTAGCGGGCCAAGATCTCTCGGACCCGATCCTCGCCGATCTTTTCCAATTCACGGAACTGCTGGTCCAGCACCGCGAGCTTAACCGTCTGGCCGCGCTTGATCGTGCCGCCGGTAGGCAACACGGTTCCGGCAATCAGGCCCAAGAGAGTGGACTTGCCTGCGCCGTTGGCACCGAGCAGGCCGGTGCGCTCACCCGGGGCGATGCGCCAGGTGAAAGGCTTCAGGATGCGCTTCTCACCGAAGCTGACCTCGGTGTCCAGCAGGTCCACCACGTCCTTGCCCAGACGCGTGGTTGCCATCTTCTTCAGTTCCAGGGGATTGCGAACCGGTGGAACGTCGGCGATCAGCTGGTTTGCCGCTTCGATGCGGAACTTCGGTTTGGCGGTTCGCGCCGGGGCACCTCGGCGGAGCCAAGCGAGTTCCTTTTTCATCATGTTCTGGCGCTTGCCTTCGGTCACAGCCGCAATGCGATCACGTTCTACGCGCTGCAGGATGTACGCGGCGTAGCCACCCTCGAAGGGTTCGACCAGGCGGTCATGGACTTCCCAGGTGTCGGTGCAGACCTCGTCCAGGAACCAGCGGTCGTGGGTTACGACCATGAGCCCGCCCGAGTTCTTCGCCCAGCGATTCTTCACGTGATTTGCCAGCCACGAAATGCCTTCGACGTCCAAATGGTTGGTTGGCTCGTCGAGGATGACCACGTCCCAGTCCTGGACCAGCAATGCGGCCAAGGCGACGCGTCGTCGCTGGCCGCCGGAGAGGGTGGAAATCTTCGCTTCCCAATCCAAGTCCGCCACCAGGCCGGAAACCACATCGCGAATGCGTGCCTCGCCGGCCCATTCGTGGTTTTCCATGTCGCCGACCAGCGCGTAGTGCACGGTGGCGTCGGAATCCAAGGTATCGCTCTGGTCGAGCACACCGACGCGCACTCCGCTGCGTCTAGTCACGCGGCCTGAGTGCGGCTCGATCTTGCCCGCGAGCATGCGTAGTAGCGAAGATTTGCCTTCGCCGTTGCGTCCCACGAGCCCGATGCGGTCACCTTCGGAAATGCCGATGGTGACCGAGTCGAATACGACGTGAGTGGGATATTCCAGATGTAGGGTTTCGCCCCCGAGTAAATGAGCCACACCTCTAGTTTACGAAGCAGGGCAAATCGAGTCGGATCCGCATCACCTGGAACCGGTGATTTTTTGCCGGAGAACAGCTGAAAGGCCAAAAATAACGTTTCATAGGTGTGTTGTGCGATTTCACTCAGGACATGGATCGTGGCAGAATAATTAGCGTGCTAAACGGGTAAAGCCCGCGCGGTGCGTTTTCCGCCCTGGTGTAATGGCAACACGCCAGCCTTTGGAGCTGTGCATTGTAGGTTCGAATCCTACGGGCGGAACCACTTTGCTCAAGCGCCCCTTGCGGGCGCTTTTCTTTTTGGCGCCAGTTAAGCCGATCTTCTTCCGCGCGATAGACTGTCACCGGGGTTTTACTTCAATGCCGGAAACCTCAAACTCGACTTCGCAGGAGAAAGCACTTGAGCGATCAGGTCAACGCACCAGTAGCCGTTATTGTCCTCGCCGCAGGCGCGGGAACTCGGATGAAATCGGCGAAGCCGAAGATCATGCATGAAATCGCAGGTCGTTCCATGATTTCCCACGCATTGCATGCAGCTTCTGCGTTGGAGCCCAAGAGCTTGGTCGCCGTGGTGCGTCACCAGCGTGACCTCGTGGCGGCACATATTCTGAGCCAGTTCCCGAACATCACCATTGCCGACCAGGACGAAGTTCCCGGCACTGGACGCGCCGTGCAGCAGGGCCTTGAAGCGGTGGATCCAGCCCTCGAAGGAACCGTCGTGGTGACCTACGGTGATGTGCCATTGCTCACCAGCAAGGTGCTCTCCGGATTGGTTGTCACCCACGAGGCCAGCGGCAATGCGGTCACCGTGCTGACCACCGAGCTGGATGATCCTTCGGGCTACGGACGCATCCTGCGCGATGAAAACGGGGATGTCTCCGGCATCCGCGAACAGAAAGACGCCAGCGAAGCCGAGCTTGCCGTCAAGGAAATCAACTCCGGCATCTATGCTTTCGACGCCGCCATGCTGCGTTCGGCGCTGACCGAGGTCACCACCGACAACGCGCAGGGCGAAATGTACCTGACCGACGTGCTCGCCATTGCTCGCTCGCGTGGCGGCCGCGTCGCTTCCTCGCAGATCGCCGACCGCTGGCAGATCGAGGGCGCGAACGACCGCGTCCAGGTCTCCAATCTGGCCCGCATCTACAACGAGCGCAAGGCCGAATTCTGGATGCGCCAGGGCGTGACCATCGTTGACCCGGCCACCACCTGGATCGACGCGACGGTCATCATCGGCCAGGATGTCACCCTGAAGCCGGGCACCCAGCTGCACGGGGAGACCATCATCGGCACCAACGCGGTAGTTGGCCCCGACACCACCTTGACCAACGTGGTGGTCGGCCAGAACGCCACCGTGAAGCGCACCGACGCTACCGACTCGCGCATCTCCGAGGGAGCCAGCGTGGGCCCATTCGCTTACCTGCGCCCGGGGACCGAGCTCGGCCCGGACGGCAAGATCGGCGCGTTCTACGAAACCAAGAACGTCACCATCGGCCGCGGCTCCAAGCTCTCGCACCTCGGCTACGCCGGGGATGCCGAAATCGGCGAATTCACCAATATCGGCTGCGGCAACATCACCGCCAACTACGATGGCGAGAAGAAGCACCGCACCAAGATCGGTTCGCATGTGCGCACCAGCTCGAACACCGTGTTCATCGCCCCGGTAGAACTCGGGGACGGCGCCTATACCGGCGCCGGCGCGATCGTCCGCAAAAACGTCCCGGCCGGTGCGCTTGCGCTGTCCGTGGCCCCGCAGCGCAACACCGAGGGCTGGACGCTGGAGAAGCGCCCCGGCACACCTTCGGCCGACGCCGCATTCAAGTCCTCATTGAATGGCTCGGATTCCGAGTAATTCATGCGAGGAAGTCATTTCCTCAGACCACCTCATACGTGATAGCGAAGCGAGCGAGAAAGCAAACCCCATGAGTGAAATCAGCCATAATGTCGATAAAAAGCTGGTCCTGGCCACCGGCCGGGCACACCCGGAACTGGCAGCGGAAGTCGCCAAGGAACTGGACACCGAACTGCTCCCGTTGAACGCCTACGACTTCGCTAACGGCGAGATCTACGTTCGGTCGGATGAGTCGGTCCGCGGCAAGGAAGTCTTCCTGCTGCAGTCCTACCCGGCCCCACTGAACAACTGGCTGATGGAACAGCTGATCATGATCGATTCGATGAAGCGCGCCTCGGCGCGGCGCATCACCGTGGTCGCACCGTTCTACCCGTACGCCCGCCAGGACAAGAAGGGCCGTGGCCGCGAGCCGATCTCGGCTCGTCTGGTCGCCGACCTGTTCAAGACCGCAGGCGCGGACCGGGTGATCTCATGCGATCTGCACACCGCGCAGATCCAGGGCTTCTTCGACGGCCCGGTGGACCACCTGTTTGCTTTCCCGCTGCTGGCCGACTACATCCGCACGAAGGTGGATGTGGAGCAGGTTACCGTGGTCTCCCCGGACACCGGCCGCGTGCGCGTTGCCGAGCAGTGGGCCGAACGCCTCGGCGGTGCCCCGCTGGCGTTCGTCCACAAGTCCCGCGATCTGACCATGCCTAACCAGGCCGAGTCAAAAACCGTGGTGGGCCAGGTTGAAGGCCGCACCGCGGTGCTGATCGACGACATGATCGACACCGGTGGAACCATCGCCGGAGCGGTGCGCGTGCTGAAGGAAGCCGGAGCCAAGGACGTTATCATCGCCGCGACCCACGCGGTGTTCTCCGAGCCTGCCGCGCAGCGTCTGGCCGAGTCCGGTGCCACCGAAGTGGTTGTCACCAACACCTTGCCGATCCCTGAAGAGAAGCGCTTCGAGAACCTCACCGTGCTTTCGATCGCACCGATGCTGGCTCGCGCCATCTCCGAGGTCTTCCACGAAGGTTCGGTGACGAACCTCTTCGACGGACGTGCCTAGCAGTCCTCGTTTCGCAAGCTTCTGGCCGGCACCTTCGGGTGCCGGCCAGAAGCCGTTAAAAGCTATTTACCAGCGCATGAAGCTCAGCCGTCGGAAGCCGGGCCCGGCTCGGCCTCGGTGCGCGCCAAGGTGTGAGAGGCTTCGAGCAGCTCACGAAGCACGCCCAGATCGATCTTGGATAGCCGTCCCAGATAGAGGCAGGCCTTGCTGGCCCGGTGCGGGCCGAGCGCCGCGAGCAGTTCGGGCCACTTCTCGGCGAAACCGCTTTGGAGATAGAGGGTGTGCTTTGCAGATCCCGGGGCAAAGGCCATGAGCGGTGCCCGTGCGCTGCGCCCGTTGGCGTGGAAGTATTCGTATTCACCGAACCCGATGATTTTCCCGGCCCAGACCACCGGTGTCTCTGCCGTGATTTCCTGATAGAGGCTCAGCAGCTCCTCGGCCTCGGCTCGACGTGCCCCGGGGGCACGGTCCAAGACTTCTGAAACCGGCATTTCGGACGGTGACATCGCTGGTTGTTTCGTAGCCACAAGTGCTCCTTGGTTTAGGCGGATTCTCACCGTTGATCTATTGGATTGTTGCCACGCTACCGGGGGAGCGGAACTAAGCCAAAAGGTATCATCTCTTGGTGATGTGGGATGGGCTACATGTTTTTTCTCCGGGGTCAGTAACTGGTAGAATTACTCATTGTGCCCAGGCGAGGGAAACATCTTTTTTGATGTAGCCGTTATCGACAAGGCCGGAAAAGCTCTTTCATCTCCAGATGATGGATGCTTCCCAGGTCCACGCAGGGCGTAAGAAGAAGCATTCATTTACTCTAAGGAGATTCATCATGGCATCTGTCAACCTTGACGCCGTAGTCCGTTCCGATTTCGGCAAGGGCGCAGCCCGTCAGGCCCGCCGCGACGGCATGATCCCAGCAGTCATCTACGGTGCAGGCTCCGAGCCACAGCACATCCTGCTGCCAATCCACGAGACCACCCTGGCCATCCGTGACCGCGGCGTTCAGCTGGTTCTGAACATCGAGGGCAAGGAAGTTACCACCTCGATCAAGGATGTTCAGGTCCACGCCATCAACCGCACCGTTGATCACATGGACCTGCTGATCGCTGCGTAATTGTAGTCTTCGGAACTGCAATACAGCTTTTAGTAGCTAAGACTCATGAGCAATGACACTTGGCTGGTAGCCGGGCTCGGGAATCCCGGGCCCGGCTACGCTGGCAATAGGCACAATATCGGGCACATGGTGCTCGACGAGTTGGCGCAACGATCCGGCTCGAAATTCAAAACCCATACCTCGCGCGCCCAGATTATCCAGGGCCGGCTAGGCATCGGCGGGCCCCGCATCGTCTTGGCCAAACCCCTGACCTACATGAACCTCTCCGGGGGGCCGGTCGCGAACCTCGCTAAGTTCTTTGGCATCGGGATCGAAAAATTGATCGTCGTCCACGACGAGATCGACATTCCCTTCGACACGGTCAAGCTCAAGCGCGGCGGGGGAGAAGGCGGCCACAACGGGCTGCGCGATATCTCCAAGGCCATGGGCTCCAAGGACTATCTTCGCGTGCGTGCCGGCGTGGGGCGTCCCGCCGGGCGCATGGATACCGCGGACTGGGTGCTGCAGGACTTCTCGAAAACCGAAAAGCAAGTTTTGCCGTTTCTCATCGACAATTCGGCGGACGCAGTCGAACTGTTGATGTCCTCCGGGTTGGAAGCGGCGCAGGAGAAGTTTCACACTTCCTGATCGTATTGCGATCAAAGCGGTCAGAATTTTTGCCACTGCGGCAGGGGTTCTGGCCGTTTTGCCTTTGCTGAGGGGTTGCTAACTAAGGACTTACTTAGATGTGTTCTGCGTTCTAGAGTGGAATAATTAGCTAATGTACCCTTTGCCTAATCAGCTTAAGCGATCTGGCAAACCACATCCATTACCTCGGAGGACCACGTGCAGACGGTTACCGGTCACCCAGAAACCACCGAAGCGCTCTCTCAAGCAGAGGTCGCACGGATCAAAGCAGACTTTGAAATCCTGGAGCACCAGGTCAACGGCACCGAGCTCATCTATTTGGACTCCGGAGCGACCAGCCAGAAGCCACGCTGCGTCTACGAAGCCGAGCAGCATTACTACGAGAACGCCAACTCGGCAGTGCACCGCGGTGCACATACCCTCGCCGTTGAAGCCACCGATATTTTCGAGCAGGCACGCGAGACCGTGGCCAAGTTCATCGGCGCGCGCAGCAACGAACTGGTGTGGACCTCGAATGCCACCGAAGCGTTGAACCTCATCTCCTACTCGCTTTCCAACGCCTCGCTCGGCCGTGGCGGCGAGGCTTCCGCACGCTTCCGGATCGGTGCCGGCGATGAGATCCTGGTGACCGAGATCGAGCACCACGCAAACCTGATCCCTTGGCAGGAATTGGCGTTCCGCACCGGCGCGACCTTGCGTTACGTGCCGGTCGACGAGCACGGGGCACTGCGCTATGAGTTGCTCGACGAGCTGATCAACGAGAAGACCAAATTGGTGGCCTTCACCCATGTGTCCAACGTCCTGGGCACCATCACGGACGTCGCGCGTTTTGTCACCGCCGCGCGGAAGGTCGGAGCACTGACGGTGCTGGACGGATGCCAGTCGGTCCCGCATATGCCCGTTGACGTGAAGGCCCTGGACGTGGACTTCATGGCCTTCTCCGGACATAAGATGCTCGGCCCAACAGGCATCGGCGGCCTCTACGGCCGTGCCGAGCTGCTGGACGCCATGCCGCCGTTCCTGACCGGCGGATCGATGATCACCGTGGTCGATATGGAACATGCCGAATTTCTTCCGTCGCCGCAGCGCTTCGAAGCCGGGACACAGCGCATCGCGCAGGTCCACGGGCTGGCTACCGCCGCCAGCTACTTGGACGAGATCGGCATGGATCGCATTGCCGCTTGGGAGGAACACCTCGGGGCCATGCTCTTTGAGGGACTGTCCAAGCTGGAAGGCGTGCGCGTTTTCGGTCCCTCCGGCATCAAGCGCATCGGCACCGTGCCTTTCGAGGTCATCGGGGTCCACCCGCATGATGTGGGCCAGTACCTGGACTCGCGAGGCATCGCCGTGCGTGTCGGGCACCATTGCGCCCAGCCGTTGCACCGTGCCCTCGGGGTATCTGCCACGACCCGTGCAAGCACCTACCTTTACAACACCGAGCAGGACGTTACCGCGCTGATCGAGGCCGTTGCCTCCGTGCGTGAATACTTTGGAGTTTAAATGAACGAGCTAGATCAGCTGTACCAACAGGTCATCCTCGACCATGCCAAGCGTCGCTTCGGCTCGCCCTTGGTCGACCCGGCAGACGGCGAACTGCATGGGGAATCGCACCAGCACAATCCCATCTGCGGGGATCAGATCCGTGTCCGCGTGGCCCTGGATGGCGATGCCCACTTCACCGCGATGAGCTGGGAGGGAGATGGCTGTTCCATCTCCATGGCCTCCGCCTCGGTGCTCAGCGAGATGCTCCCGGAGATGACCAAGGATGAATTCCTGGACAAGCTGGAAGTCTTCCGTGAAATGATGCGCTCGCGGGGCACCATGGTTCCGGACGAGGACGTGCTGGAAGACGCTGCGGCATTCGTTGGTGTCTCCAAGTTCCCGGCACGCGTTAAGTGCGCCATGCTCGCCTGGGTGGCAGCCGAAGCCGCCATGCTGGGTGCCAGCGCCTGAGCGGATCTCAGG
>NZ_JBQSYR010000008.1:0-135862 GCF_052379505.1 Glutamicibacter sp. 363
ACCGCACAGGATGTATTGCGCGTGGCCCGTCAGGATATCCACGTTGATATTTCCGCTGAAGTCAGCGAGAAATTAGCAGAGGTTCGCGCACATATCGATGCCTTGGCTGCATCCGAAACTCCGGTATACGGAATCTCCACTGGGTTTGGCGCACTGGCCACCCGGCACATCGCTCCGGAAGACCGTGCCAAGCTGCAACGCTCGCTGATTCGTTCGCACGCTGCTGGCATGGGTGCACCGGTGGAACGCGAAGTGGTTCGTGCCTTGATGTTCCTACGCGCCAAAACCCTGGCGAGCGGCCACACCGGTGTGCGCCCGATAGTTCTAGAGACCATGGTGGCGCTGCTTAATGCCGGAATCACCCCGTTGGTGCGCGAATACGGTTCGCTGGGTTGCTCTGGCGACCTCGCGCCGCTGTCGCACTGTGCGTTGGTGTTGATGGGTGAAGGTGAAGCCGCCGATAAGCATGGAGAGGTCCGTCCGGTTCCCGAACTTCTTGCCGAAGCGGGCATCACCCCTTTGGAACTTGCAGAAAAAGAAGGTCTCGCGCTGGTCAACGGCACCGACGGAATGTTGGGCATGTTGCTGATGGCCTTGGCCGATTTGGAGGATTTGGCTGACATTGCGGATCTCAGTGCCGCAATGAGCGTCGAGGCCCAGTTCGGCACCGATCAGGTGTACCGTCCCGAGCTCCACGAACCGCTGCGACCGCACCCCGGTCAGGCTGTGAGCGCCGCCAACATGTTTGCCGCGCTGGACGGCTCCGAGCTCGTCGCCTCGCACCGCGAGGGCGATGGCCGGGTGCAGGATGCCTATTCGTTGCGCTGTTCTCCGCAAGTCACCGGGGCCGTCCGCGACACCATTACCCACGCCCGCATGGTCGCCACCCGCGAATTGGCCGCCGCCATCGACAATCCCGTGGTGCTGTCCACCGGTGAGGTTTCCTCCAACGGAAACTTCCACGGTGCCCCGGTTGCCTACGTACTGGATTTCCTGGCAATCGCCGTGGCCGATCTAGGGTCCATCGCCGAACGCCGCACCGACCGAATGCTTGATCCGGCACGTTCGCGGGACTTGCCAGCATTCCTCGCCGATGATCCCGGAGTTGATTCGGGCATGATGATCGCACAGTACACGCAGGCCGGACTGGTTGCGGAGAATAAGCGATTGGCTGTGCCAGCGAGCGTTGATTCGATTCCGTCTTCTGCCATGCAGGAAGACCACGTGTCTTTGGGTTGGCACGCGGCCCGCAAGCTGCGCACCGCGGTAGACAATCTGCGCCGAGTGCTGAGCATCGAATTAGTGGTTGCCGCGCGGGCCTTGGACCTGCGCCAGCCGCTGACCCCGGCACCGGTCACCGGAGCCGTGCACGACGTTTTGCGCACCAAAGTTGCCGGCCCCGGCGAGGATCGGTTCCTCTCCGCAGAGCTCGAAGCGGCCTACGGATTGGTAGCCGACGGAACGGTACTCCAGGCCTTGCATCGCGCACAGGGACGATAGCCCACAGGAAGTTTGCCGTGCCGGGTAGTAAACTGGCACGGCAAACCTTCTTTTAGATTGGGAACTCGTTCCATGCAACGCACCATGTTTAAGTCCAAAATCCATCGGGCGACCGTCACCCAGGCCGACCTGCACTACGTCGGCTCGATCACCATCGATTCCGAACTGCTTGCGGCCTCGGATATCCTGCCGGGCGAACTAGTCAGCATCGTGGATGTCACCAATGGGGCACGTCTGGAAACCTACACCATTGCCGGCGAGCCAGGCAGCGGCGTGATCGGCATCAACGGTGCCGCCGCCCACCTAGTTCATCCGGGAGACCTGGTGATCATCATCAGCTACGCGCAGATGCAGGACGCCGAGGCCCGCGCCTACGTGCCAAGCGTGGTCCACGTGGATGGCCAAAACAAGATGATCCATCTCGGTGATGACCCAGCCGAAGCAATTGCCGATGGCGTGCAGAGTCCGCCGTACGCGCAGCTTCGCGGCAACTAGTTAGCTGTCGTCTCCGGCCAGCCGAAGTGCGAGGAATTGCGCGGTCCGGCTGGCCTGGTTCTGCGCCACCTGGTGCGGTGTTCCCGCGGCGATAATTCGTCCGCCTCCGTCCCCTCCGGCTGGCCCCAAATCGATCACCCAATCGCTGGCTGCGACGACATCCATATGGTGTTCCACCACGATCACGGTATGTCCTTGGTCCACCAGCTGGTGCAGTTGCGCCACCAACAGCTGCACGTCGGCAGGGTGCAACCCGGTGGTCGGCTCGTCCAGCAGATACAGGGTATGACCACGGCGCTGGCGTTGCAGTTCGGTGGCCAGCTTGATCCGCTGGGCCTCACCACCAGACATTTCGGTGGCCGGCTGTCCCAATGACAGGTAGCCCAACCCGACCTCCCGCAAAGTCGCCAGCGCACGGGCCGCGGCCGGAATTCCGGCCAGGAATTCCTCTGCCTGAGCAACGCTCAGCTCCAACACCTGCGCAATGTTCTTCCCTTGGTATTCGACCTCCAAGGTCTGTTCGTTGTACCGGGTTCCCTGGCACTGCGGACATGGTCCATAGGTGCCGGGAAGGAAGAGCAACTCGATCTCCAAGAAGCCCTCGCCCAGACAGTTCTCGCAGCGGCCGCCGGCGACGTTGAAGGAAAACCGGCCTGCCCCGTAACTGCGTTCACGCGCCAGTGGCTGGTCGGCGAAGGTCTTGCGGACCGCGTCGAACAGGCCGGTATACGTGGCCACGTTGGAACGCGGGGTACGTCCGATGGGTTTCTGATCCATCAGCACCACCCGATTGATCTGACCCGCCCCGGTCACTTCCTTGATGACAGCCTGCACCGGTGCATCTTCGGGTTCATCTTGGGCTGGTACGGTCGAACCGCCCGCGCCTTGGGCCAGCGCCCCGGAGACCAGACTGGATTTTCCCGAACCTGATACACCGGTCACCGCGCAGAAAACACCCAAGGGGAATTTCGCGTCGACATCCACCAGGTTGTGCAGGTTCACCCCGCGCAGTTCCAGCCAGTCGGTGGCGTTGCGCAGGTTGCGCGCCGGTGCCGGAGAAGCGTCCAAGAACCGGCGAGTCACCGACTTTTCGACCTGAGCCAGACCGGCGACCTCCCCGCTATAAAGCACCTGGCCACCACCGCTGCCCGCCCCGGGTCCCACATCAACGATCCACTCGGCGCGGGTGACTACATCCATATTGTGTTCCACCACGAACACCGAATTACCCTCGTCCTTCAAGGCGGAAAGCACCTCGATCAGCGGTTGCACATCGGCCGGATGCAGCCCCGCCGAGGGTTCGTCCAGCACATAGATGACGCCAAATAATCCGGCACGCAGCTGCGTGGCAATGCGTAGCCGCTGCATCTCCCCCGGTGAAAGGGTTGGAGTACTGCGGTCTAGGCTCAGGTACCCCAGCCCGAGTTCTAGGAGCACTTCGATTCTGGCGAGCAGGTCGGTGCTGATCATGCTCACCACATCGGCTTGGGCCTCGCCACCGGTCACGGTCGCGAAGGGGCGCAAGAGCTCAGCCAAGGATTGCAACGAGCGCGCGTTGAATTCGGCAATGTCCAGCTCGGCGAACTTCACCCGAAGCGAGTCGCGGCGGAACCCCGTCCCGGAGCACTCGGCGCAGGGTTGCGAATGCATGAAGGCCAACGCCTTGGCGCGTAAATTCTCGCTCTTGGAGGTCGCCACGGTATGGCGCACATAGCGTTCGGCGCTCCAGAACCGTCCCTTATATGGTTTTGCTACACGATCTCGTTCGGGGGTCACCTCGACCACCGGTTGCTCCTCGGTGAAGAGCAGCCAGTCACGCGTTTCCTTCGGCAAGCTGCCGAAGGAAACGTCAATGTCGTGGCCGAGGTGGGTGGTGATATCGCGCAGGTTTTTACCCTGCCAGGCTCCCGGCCAGGCGGCAATCGCGCCGTCCCGGATGCTCAGCGATGGTTCGGGAACCAGCGACTGCTCGCTGACCGAGTGCACCGTGCCCACTCCATGGCATTGTTGGCATGCGCCGACAGCGGTATTCGTGGAGAAGGCATCCGAATCGAGCCGGGCCGCTCCTTGCGGGTAATTCCCGGCACGTGAGTAGAGCATCCGCACCGAGTTGGACAACGTGGTCAGCGTCCCGACGCTGGACCGGGAGCTGGCGGTCCCCCGACGCTGCTGCAAGGCGACCGCCGGCGGCAGACCGGAGATGAATTCAACCTTCGGGGCATGGCCTTGGGCGATCAATCGGCGCGCATAGGGCGCTACAGATTCGAGGAAGCGCCGCTGGGATTCGGCGAAAATTGTGCCAAAGGCCAAGGAAGACTTTCCTGAGCCGGAGACCCCGGTGAAAGCCACAATCGCGTCGCGCGGTATCCGCACTTCCACGTTATCCAAGTTATTCTCGTTTGCGCCGCGCACATGGATGTATCCGTCATGGTTTGCCGTCGCCTGGCTCGGTGCAATGCTCTTCATCTTCTCCACAGTATGCGCCGCGAGCCTCACCGCCCAATTTCCACGCCGTGCGATTGGCTCTTGTGAACGCTAGCTACCCAAACCTGTCCGGTCGCTTTGGCTAGTCATCGCCACGGCACTCTGCCGCCGGGCAGCCTTGCCAGGTTTTCGAGAAGTATCCGACGATATCGATCCCTTCGGCGAACGGATATTCCTCGGCTACGGTGCCGTGGATAAATTGTGTCGCTTCGTTCAAGGCGAGGTGGAAGAAACGACAAACCGCTTCAAAGTTCCATACCTCCATGGTGAGTTCAACCAGTTGGGGGTGCGTCATCGCCTCACGTGTATCCAGCCCGAGCTCTTCGGCGAATCCGTACACAATGTCGGCGCTGAGTTCATGCGCCGCGCCGCAATCGCACCACGAGAGTCCTTTGTCAGGCATGGTCCAGATATCTGGCTGAATGCGTGCTTCGTTCTCGAGTTTCATCATGACCTCCCTTATAGTTTTCCTACTGGGATACTCAAATTACCCATGAAGGCCGACAGTTTGGAAAGTCTGCAACCCGACGTCTTGTCTAGTTTCAAGAAAATTGGCGTAGCCTCAGCTGGCGAACCTGTTCCGCTGGCGGTCGCCTTCAGATCGAGGAGAGCTGTGATGAATAAGCGTTCCCATCCAGATACCAGCGACGGTGCCCCGCATCGCCAATGGAACGAATTGCTCCAGGAAATGCGCGTGATGCAGACAGGTCTGCAGATTCTGGCAGCTTTTTTGGTGGTCCTGCCTTTCCAGGCGAGATTTGAAGTGCTCACCCACAAGGATGAAATTGTTTACGTCGTCTTGCTGGTCGCTGCGACCCTGCTGATCCTGCTACTGATTACCCCCGTGGCCGTTCACCGCTTTTTCTTTGGCCAGCGGCTGAAGGAAAAAACGGTAAACCTTGGCCATATCGTGCTAAAAATCGTGGGTATCGGGGTGGGATTGCTTGTCTCTGGCTGCGTCTGGTTCGTGTTGCAGGTATTCTTCGGCTGGGAAACCGGTGCTTGGATCGGTGGCTCGTTGATCCTGGTGACGTTGTTCTTGCTGCTTGCCTTGCCACGCATCCTGTTTCCAGGCAGACTCCAAGGTGTTGGCCAAGCAAAGACCGGCGGCTAGCCCATCCGGTCCACATGACGTAGCATCCATCGCATTGGCGCGTGCCTGATAAATTTGGGCAATATCCGCGTGGCCAACCGCACGAAGGAGATGGCTCGCGCGTTGCGTTTGGCGGCCTTCGCGGAAAGCTCGTAGCCGAATTGTTCGCGCACCGTGGGTGGAAGCTGGGCGATGGTCACATCGCGCATCAAGGGCAGTCCAATGCGGATCCACCACGGGGCGTTGCTACCCAAAAAGAGTTCATCGGCCAGGCGACGAGTCTGTGGAGTGACGCTCAGCGTGTTGAGGGTTCGGTCGAAATACTCATCAAATTCGCCAAGGCTGTCCGGCCAGAAGTGAGCCGGCATTTGCAGAGCATCACCCAGAGCGGCGTACTGCCGGTACAGGTTCTCGTTGTCGCTGGATTCAGCCATGGGGAGGATTTCGGCGGCGATAACCCGTGCCGAGTCATAGAGGGTTGCGGCAACCCACATCTGCAATTTTGGGTCCATCGCCGAGTAGGCCGGAGTTTCCCGATCGGGGTTTCGCGTACCGTGTACCGGTTGATGCGCGGTGTTCACGTAGTCGATGATGGTTCTTTGCTGTTCTGGGGTCCCGTTGCTCAGCGCGTAAATATAGCCAAGGGTATGGATCAACCGGCCGAGCGGATTCGAAGCAAAATCAGAATGCTTGGCGATGGCCAAGCCAATCTGCGGGTGGGCGAGTTGCAGCAGGATCGCCCGTCCGGCGCCGAGCAAGAGCCCGGCTTCGGGCGCAATAAGGGAAAAAACCTCACCGTGTCGTCCTGCCATCTTGCGTTGCCTCATGAGGCCAATTCTAGGGACCAGCTTGTGAAACAACTATCTGGGCTTCCCCCGCGTAGCCGGCAAACATGAGGAAGCCCTGTCAGAATCTGGGAACAGAAGCATCAAGCTTCTTTCGTGGCCACGTACTTCAGCAGCTTCACGATGGTAAGCCCAGCCAAGAATATTATTCCCGCCCAAATTACCAAGCCTGCTTGCAACTGGCTAGGTTCATGGAATAGTGCTGGCACGGTCAGGATCACAGTTGCCGCGCCGATCGCCATAGCAGCAAATGCTGCATAAAAAGCTATCTTCATTGGCTATCCTCCATAAAAGATCGGCATGACGCTAACACCATGCTCATTCCGGTGCGCTTGCGAGTGAAGCGCTGTGCGCGATGCTAATCCAAGCTCCCGTCAACAGCAGCTCGTCTCGACTAACCCACCAGAAGAGAACCAAGCACATATCCCCTTACTGAGCTACCGGGTGCACGCGAATTAGGTATGAAGTGGACTGCCGGTCAATTCATGTTCCAATGCATTTCTTTGCTTGGCAGACAGCAATGCCGGTGCCGGCAAGCTGCTGACACCGGCTGGAATCAGGTCGGTCAGAAGGCTACGCCGCAGTGCAGAATCACGTTGGCGAACGGGGTCGCTTCCCCGGTGCGCACAATGATCTTGGCCTGGGGCAATGCGGATTTCAGCTCCTCGTGGGAGATGAACCCCGGTTCAAGCCCCCGCGACACGCATAGTTCCTGGACCACCCCGCCCTCGGCATCTGCAGCCAAGGTGCTTTGCTCAATCACCATGTTGCGGGTCAGCACCTGAAGCACCTGCTCGAAGCTGAGCAGACCCGGAGTCAGCGCCAGATCGATGACCACCGGACCTTCTGGAATCGGCAGGCCGCAATCGGCGATCACCACGGTGTCGGTGTGCCCGCACTTGGCCAGTGCGCCAAGCAGCGGGGCGTTGAGGATTTCGGATTTCAGCACGAAGGCTTCCTTAGGTCTTGCTCGAAATGGTCTTAGAGGTTCTCTAGAGAACGCGGGTAGGATGCCTGGGCACCGTGCGCCTGCACGGTCAGGGCTGCGAACTTGCCCGCAAATTCTGCGGCTTGAGCCAAGCTATCGCCGTTGGCCAAACGGGCGGCCAGCGCACCGGTGAAGGCGTCGCCGGCACCGGTGGTGTCCACGGCCTTGACCTTGACCGCTGGCAGCGCGCGAACTTGGACTCCGCCGTTTTCTATTGTGACCCGGTCGGCGACCAGGCAACCGTTGGCACCGAGCGTGATGACCACGCTGGCGATGCCCTCATCAACCAGCATTCCGGCGAGGCGCTCATATTTGCTGTCGAAACGGCGGGCAGGGTGCGGGTTCAGCTGCTGCAGCACGGCTTCGGCCTCATGCTCGTTGACCACCAGCGGGTTGGCCTTCAGCAGGTACTCGCGGTCCAGTTCAATCACCGGCGCCAGGTTGAGCACAACCCGGTCGGTGGCCGAATCCATGGCTGCCTTGATGCCGGAGGCAGGGATCTCGCCCTGCAGCACCAGGATCCCGTGCAGCTCGCCGGCCGCGCTGACCGCGTCCGCGGTCACCGTCGAGTTGGCTCCGGAAACCACCGCGATGGAATTCTCCGCGGCCGCATCCACCTGGATGATGGCCACGCCGGTGGGCTCGCTGGCACGGGCCACGCGATCCAGCTTCACCCCGGCCTCTTCGAGCTGCCCCAGAGCGATGCCGGCGTGCGAGTCGTTGCCAACGGCGCCGATGAATTCGGTGGCGGCGCCGGCCAGCGCAGCGGCCAGCGCCTGGTTGGCCCCCTTGCCGCCGGGCGAGAGCTGGTAGGAATCGGCCAACACGGTCTCGCCGGGGCCGGGCAGGCGGTTCATCAGTGCGGTGATGTCCACGTTGCTGGATCCAACGATGGTGACCTGTACGTTGTCCTTCATGATTTTTCCTTAGCTTGTTGCAGCCGCATGGGCTCTCGGCCGGCGAATGGGGTGCTGCCTGGAATTACTTGGTGATGTATTCGGCGACGTTTTCGGTGTCAACGGTGTCCACCGCGACCTGGACGCTTTCCTCGACGGTTTCATTCTTCATGGCCTTGGCCAGGATCTGCACCGACTGCTTGCCCAGCTCGGCTGGGTTCTGCGCGATGGTGGCCACGAGGGTGCCTGCCTCGACTGCCTTGAAGCCGTCCTCGGTGCCGTCGAAGCCGACCACCTTGACGTCCTTGCCGGCCTTGTTGCCCAGCGCCTGGATGGCGCCGAGTGCCATTTCGTCATTCATGGCCAGCACGCCGTCGGCGTCCGGGTTGGACTGCATCAGGTTGGTGACCACGTCCAGTGCCTCGGCACGGTCGAAGTTGGCGGTCTGGCTGGAAACGACCTCGATGCCTGCGAATTCCTCCAGACCCTTGGTGAAGCCCTCGCCGCGCTCGTTGGTGGCCGAGGCCCCCGGCACGCCTTCGAGGATGATGATCTTGCCCTTGCCATCCAGGGACTCCGCCAGTGCCTTGGCTGCCTGCTCGCCGCCGGCCACGTTGTCCGAGGCGACGAAGGATGCGACCTCGGTCTCTCCCACCGAGCGGTCAACGGCGACGATCGGAAGCTCGGCCGCGACTACCGGAGCCAGGCCGGCTTCCGCGGTTTCGGTGTCCACCGCGTTGATGATGACCCCGGCGCTGCCGTCGGTGGCGGCGGTGGCCAGCTGGTTCGCCTGGCTGGCCGAGTCGTTCTGCGCGTCGACCACCGACAGCTCGATGCCCTGCGCCTTGGCCTCGGCTTCTGCGCCGTCACGCAGATCTACGAAGAATGGGTTGTTCAGGGTCGAGACGGCCAGGGTCGCCTTGCCGCCCTCGGTTGCCGCTTCGCCGCGGCCGCAGGCGCTGGCGCCGAGTACGAGGGCCAGGCCCAGGGTCAGGGCGGTGGTCTTGCGCACGATGTGCTTCATCGGGTTCTCCTTTGAACTGAATGTTGAGTGGTTGATTTATAAGATTTTTAGTGGCGCACGTTCTTGCGGCGCAGCACGTCGAAGCCCACGGCGATCGCGATGACCAGGCCGATGACGACCTGCTGCCAGAAGGCGGAGACCGAGAGCAGGTTCAGGCCGTTGCGGATGACCGCCAGGACCAGCGCGCCGATCAGCGTGCCGGAGATGCGTCCGACGCCGCCGGAGAGCGAGGCGCCGCCGATGACTACCGCGGCGATGGCATCCAGCTCGTAGCCGCTGGCGAGGGTCGGCTGCGCCGAATCCAGGCGGCCGGCCAGGATCATCCCCGAGAGCGCGGCGAAGATGCCGGAGATGACGAAGACGGTGACCAGCACGCGCTTGACCGGGATTCCGGAGAGCCGCGCGGCCTCGGTGTTGCCGCCCACGGCGAAGGCGTTTTTGCCGATGATGGTGCGGTTCAGCACGAACGCCGCGACCAGGCCCGAGACGATCAGAATCAGGATCGGCACCGGCATGAAGCCCAGGCCCCCGCCCAGCCAGGACACCGCCTCGCCGGTGGCGATTGGCCGTCCATCGGAGATGACCAGGGTCAGCCCGCGCACGATGGTGAGCATCGCCAGCGAAGCGATGAAGGTGGGCAGCTTGCCGAAGGCGCTCATCGCCCCGGTGACCCACCCGCACAGTCCGCCGATGGCCAGGCCGACGATAATCGACAGCCCGTCGGGCAGTCCGGCGGTGGTCACCCAGTAGGAGGAGGTCATCGCCGAGATCGCGGCGATGGAGCCGACGGACAGGTCGATGCCGGCGGCGACGATCACGAAGGTCATGCCGAAGGCCATCACCGCGATGGTGGAGACCTGGATGCCGATGTTCATCAAGTTCGGCCCGGTCAAGAAGCGCGGGGTCGCGATGAACATGGCAAGGCAAAGAACAACCAGGCCGACTAGGGCACCGTTGTTGGCAAGGAATGCCTTGAAGTCAAAGCCCTTCTTGGGGGTGGTGGCTACGCTGCTCATTACTTCTTTCCCATTTCATCTTCGCGGTGCACATTGCTCACGGCCAAGGCCATGATGCTGTCTTGAGTGGCTTGTTCGGTGGCTAGTTCCCCGGCGATGCGCCCCTGGCTCATCACCAGGACGCGGTCGGACATGCCCAGCACTTCGGGCAGTTCGCTGGAGGCCATCAGCACGCAGCCCCCGGAGGCGGTGATCTCATTGATCAGTTCGTAGATCTCCACCTTTGCCCCGACGTCCACGCCGCGGGTTGGCTCATCGAGCAGCAGCACCTTCGCGCCGGCGGAGAACCAGCGTCCGAACACCGCCTTCTGCTGGTTGCCACCGGAGAGCGAGCGGATCGGCTGGTCGATATTTCCCATGCGGATGCGCAGCCGGACGGCGACGGACTCGGCGCGCGCCCGCTGGCCCTTGCGGTCCACCAGCCCGCCCTTGGCGGTGGCCGCCATCGTGGCGTAGCCGATGTTCTCGGCTACCGAGGCGTCCAGCACCAGCCCCTGGGTTTTGCGGTCCTCGGGCACATGGCCCAGGCCCGCGCGGGTGGCTGCCGCGACGTCGTTGCTCGGCAGTTTTTTGCCGGCGATCTTCACGGTTCCCGAAGAGTACTTGTCCGCGCCGGCGATCGCGCGGATCAGTTCGGTGCGCCCGGCTCCCATCAACCCGGCCAGGGCGACGACCTCGCCGGGGCGGACCGACAGCGAGATGTTCTCCAGCGCGCCGAGGGACAGATTTTCCACGCTCAGCAGCGCGGTGTCCCCGGGAACGGTTGCCTGGCGCGGGAACTGGGCGTCGATATCGCGGCCGACCATCAGGCGCACCAGTTCGCTCTCGTCGGTGTCCGCGGGCACGGTGGCGATGAATTTGCCGTCGCGCAGCACGTTGACGAAGTCGCCGATCTCGGCGATCTCATCCAGGTGGTGGCTGATGAACACCATGCCCACGCCCTTGGCCTTGAGCTGGTTCACTACCTCGAAGAGGCCTGCGATTTCCGCGTTGGTCAGCGCCGCGGTCGGCTCGTCGAGAATCAGCACGCGGGCGTCCAGGGACAGTGCCTTGGCGATCTCCACCAGCTGCTGCTCGGCCAGGCCGAGGTCCCCCACCGGGGTGTTCACATCGAGGTTCAACCCCAGCTGGTCCAGAGCCTCGCGGGCGATGCGGCGCATCTCGCGGCGGTTGATGATGCCAAAGCGGCGCGGCACTCGGCCCAGGGTGATGTTCTCGGCGATGCTCATCGAAGGCACCAGGTTCAGTTCCTGGTGGATGGTGGCGATGCCCAGGGCCTCGGAGGCCTTGGTATCCGGGATCTTCACTTCCTTGCCGTCCATCAGGATGCGCCCGGAGTCCGCGGTGTGCACTCCGGCGATCATCTTGATCAGGGTGGACTTGCCCGCGCCGTTTTCGCCGAGCAGGACCGAGACCTTGCCGGCGTGGACCTCCACGGTGACTTCGTCGATCACTTGGACGGGGCCGAACGATTTGCAGACCCGGTCCAGGACCAGTAGAGCGTCATTACTCATGGGCGTGGCTTTCCTTCCATCACTTGTGTTGCTTGAGCGGCCACCGAGGCGCGCGAAGTAAATTTGCTTTGCAGCTCGTGGGGTGCCGGGTTCTCGCCCTGCATGACCGCGGTCAGGGAGGCGACCGCGAGCTTTCCCATAAGCCCCAGATCGTGGCTGATCGTGGCGATCGGCGGGTCATGCAGCAGCATCGCGTCGACCTCATCGAAGGTGATCACCGACAGCTCGGCGCCCACGCGGAGACCCGCTTCGCGCCAGACGGTGAGCGCCCCGATGGCCATCGGCGCGTCGGCGATGATCACGGCGCTCGGCTTGGCGCCGTGGTTCAGCAGCCAGCGCGCTGCCTCGGCACCGGAGGCCGGTTTGAAGTCGCCGACGAAGTGCAGCGCTTCGTCATGTTCGAGGCCGTTTGCGGCAAGCGCCGACTTGAAGGAGCTGTAGCGTTCCAGCGCGGTGGAGGCATGCTTCGGCCCGCCGATGAACGCGATCTTGGTGTGGCCCAGATCCTTGAGCGCGGCCACCGCTTGGTGGACCGCGGCGGTGCTGTCGGTGGTGATGGCCGGGACGCTGCTTCCGCGCAGCGCGCGGTCCACGAAGACCGTGGGGATGCCGCTGGAAAGGACGCGGTGCATCATCAAGCTGGGCGCATCGGCCTCTTCGTCCAGGCCCTGCGGGACGATGATCAGCCCATCCACGCGGCGCGAAAGCATGGTGGCCAGGAAGTCGTCCTGCTGGGTGGAGTCTTCGTTGGCGTTGCCCATGAAGGTCATCAGGCCCGCGGCGCGCGCATGCTGTTCCACGGAGTGCGCCAAATCGGAGAAGTAGGGGTTGCGCACATCGGAGATGAGCAAGGCGATGGAGTCCGTTTTGGTGGAGCGCAGGGAGCGGGCTTGCGCGTTGGGCATGAAGCCCAGCTCGCTGGCCGCTGCCTCAACCTTGGAGCGGGAGGCCGGAGAGGTGGCCGGGTGGCCGGAGAGGACGCGCGAGGCGGTGGCAACGGATACACCTGCTGCGCTGGCGACATCCTTGATGGTGACCGCATTCATGGCCAATAAGCTCCCTTGCTTACTCATGTAATCGATTCCATGGAATCGATTACACAGTCTTCCCTACGAAAGATTTCTAGTCAAGGCCGGCCCTGCGGCATCCAGCAGGAGCGCGCCCGGCGCGCGCCGGGGATCCGCCTGCGACCAGCAAGTTTGGCAAGAAGCAGGAATTGGTCACCGAAAAACTCAGATTTATTCCGCCGGATCGGCGGCTCCCCTGCGCCCAGTGCGCGCAGTTGACTATGATGAAAGCGTGTCGGTTACTCAGCTTTCGGATAGTGCGCAGAATTATCTCAAGATCATTTTCAGCCTGAATGAATGGTCTGATGAGCCGGTGACCCCAACCGTCATCGCCGAGAAGGCCGGGGTGAAGCTGTCCACGGTATCCGGTGCCATGGCCAAGCTGCGCCAGCAAGGACTGTTGGACCACGCACCCTATGGTGCGGTCTCGCTGACCGCGCTCGGCCGCGAGTACGCCGTCACCATGGTGCGCCGGCACCGGTTGATCGAGACCTTTCTGGTGCAGATGCTCGGCTACCGCTGGGATCAGGTCCACGATGAGGCCGAGCAACTTGAACATGCGGTTTCGGAATTCATGATTCAGCGCATCGACGAGCTGCTCGGGCACCCGACCCGTGATCCGCATGGGGATCCGATTCCCACCGCGGAGGGCGCGGTCTCCACTCCGGTCGCAATCCTGCTCGCCGAAGCGCAGCCGGGGCAAAAGGTGACGGTGGAGCGGATCTCCGACTCGGATTCCGAACTTTTGCAGTATTTCTCCGAGAACGGCATCACGGTCGGCGCGCGGCTAACCATCGCCACCGGCGCCCCGTTTTCCGATACCTTGGAGGTCTCGGCGAACGGCAGCGACTCGGTGATCCGGCTCGGCACCCGGGCCACCGAATCGGTCTGGGTTTCTTCCCTGCCCTGATCCGTCGCCGAATGCGCCGCTATTTGGCGGCGGCTTCCAAGGTTTTGCGGCGGCGCAGCAACATGAGCCGGTGCGCCACCAGTCCCTGCCGCGGGCTGAACAGGTAGACCAAGACGAAGATCGCGCCCTGCGAGAGCACCACCATGCCACCGGTTGAAGCATCCACGTAGTAGCTGACGTACACTCCGATGATCCCAGCCAACGCGGCAAGGCCCGGAGCGATGATCAGCATCTTGCCGAAGCTGTTGGTCAGCAGATAGGCGCTGGCCCCGGGGATGATCAGCATCGCCACCACCAGGATGACCCCCACTGCCTGCAGGGCCACCACCGAGGTCATGGCGAGCAGGCCCAGGAGCACCGCCCCGATCAACCGCGGATTCATCCCCAGCGCGTGCGCGTGGGTCGAGTCGAAGGCGTACAAGGTGAAGTCCTTGCGCTTCAAGACCAGAATCAGGAAGGTCACGGCCCCAAGGATGATGACCTGCCAGAGATCTGCGGCCGAGACTCCCAGCAGATTCCCGAAGATGATGTGGTTCAAATCCAGATGGCTCGGGGTGACCGAGATCAGCACCAGGCCGAAGGAAAAGAGCGTGGTGAAGACGATGCCGATGGCCGCGTCTTCCTTCAGCCGGGAGGTGTCCCGGACTCCCCCGATCAGCGCCACGGCTAGGAAGCCGAAGACCAGGGCCCCCAAAGCGAAGGGCGCGCCGACAATGTAAGCGAGCACAACCCCGGGCAACACCGCATGGGAGACCGCATCTCCCATCAGCGACCAGCCGATCAGCACCAGCCAGCAGGAGAGCACCGCGCACAGGATCGCCGCGATGACCGTGACGGCGAGCGCTCGCACCATGAAGGTGTAGCTCAGCGGTTCGGCTAATAACTCGATCAGATTCATGCTGCGCCGCCTCGGTTCATCGGATCCAGGCCAAAGGCCATGGCAAGATTTTCAGGTTGCAAGACCAATTGCGGGTCTCCTTGCATCAGGACCTTGCGCATCAAGAGGATCGCTTGGTCCGCCAAGGTCGGCAAGGCGTGCAGGTCATGGGTTGAGATCAGCACGCTTCCGCCCTGGTCCGCCACCTCGCGCAAGAGCTTGGTGATTGTCGCTTCGCTGCGCTTATCCACTCCGGCGAATGGTTCATCCAGGAGCATGATGTTTGATTCCTGGGCAATGCAGCGGGCCACGAAGGCGCGCTTCTTTTGCCCGCCGGACAATTGCCCGATTTGCCGTCCCGCATGCTCGGCCAGGTCCACGCGTTCGAGCGCGGCGTCCACCGCGATCTGGTCCGCCTTTTTCGGACGCCTGGTGAAGCCCATATGCCCGTAGCGTCCGGTCATCACGACCTCGCGCACCGAGATCGGGAAGTCCCAGTCGACCGCCTCATTCTGCGGGACGTAGCCGATAGCCCCGGATTTCCGCGCCTGCAGCGGGCTGGACCCGTTGACCAGCACCTTGCCGGTATCGGGCTTGAGCAACCCCATAATGGTTTTGAATAGCGTAGATTTTCCGGAACCGTTCATGCCGACCAATCCGCAGACGGATCCGCGCTCCAATTGCACCGAGGCCTTATCGAGGGCGAGGACCGTTCCATAGTGAACCGTCGCTGCGTCAACGTCGATTGCAAGTGTCATTTGAGTTCTCCTCGGAGGGCACGGGCGATGGTTTGCGCGTCATGGGTGATGAGGTCCAGATAGCTGGGCACCGGACCGTTGGGCTCGGAGAGGGAATCCACGAAGAGCGTTCCGCCATACGCGGCGTCGGTGGATTCGACCACGCGCTGCATGGCGGAGTCGGAGACCGTCGATTCGCAGAAGACCGCGGGAACCTCGTGCTCGCGAATGTAGTCGATGGCTGCCGCGACCTTGCGCGGGGTGGCCATGGATTCGGCGTTGACCGCCCAGAGATATTTTTCGCGCAGTCCGGCATCGCGGGCCAAATAGCTGAAGGCCCCTTCACAGGAGACGAGCACGCGTTGCCGCTCCGGCACTTGGGCGAGGTCTGCCGCTAGCTGGTCCTGGACCGCTTGCAGCTTGTTCTTATAGATTTCGCCATTTGCGGCAAAGTCCGCCGCGTGCTCGGGATCGAGTTCGCTGAAGCCTTGGACCATATGGTCCACATAGATCTTGACATTCAGCGGACTCATCCAGGCATGCGGGTTGGGTTTGCCGATACCGGCATCTTCGGCGATGGAGATGACCTCCACCCCGTCGCTGACCGTCAGGTGCGGTGCCGGATTGTCGTGGACAAATTGCTCGAACCAGGCTTCCAGATTCAGCCCGTTGTCGAGGATCAGATCCGCGTGGGAGGCACGTCGCAGGTCGTCCGGGGTTGGTTCGTAGCCATGGATTTCGGCCCCCAGCTTTGTCACCGATTCCACGCGCAGATGTTCGCCGGCAACATTTTCTGCGATGTCCGCAAGGACCGTGAAAGTCGTCAGCACCACCGGACGGCCGTCCTGCGCGGGCTTCGCTTCCGGCTCCTTGGACGCACCGCATCCGCCGAGCACCAGCGCTAAAGCGCAGGTCAGGGTCAGGGCGCGCAGAAGCCGCGACCCATGTCGTCTACTTTGCGCTGTTTGCACCGTTGCCCACACCATTTCACATTTGATCGCCACGAAAAATCCGCTTGCACACAGCATAATGTTTGAGGGGTCAAACATTCAAATTTGGTGACGCAATTATTGTGAAATATATGTGGTTGCTAGACCCCTGCCAGCGTGTTGATCAGCCGCGCCGCGGTGCGCGCGGTACGTCCGTCCAGATCAAAGCGCGGGTTAAGTTCGACCACATCGACCAGGGCAAGCTTTCCGCTTTGTGCAACTTGCCGGCAGACCGCATGGATTACCTCTAGCGGAACCCCGTAGGCTGCTGGCGCGCTCACCCCGGGCGCAACCGCGGCGGGCAAGACGTCGAGATCGATCGTCAGATACAGCTGATCGATGCCCTGCAGGAAAAGATCTACGAACTCGGCGACCTGCCCCAAAGATCCTGCCCCGCATTGCTCGTCGAGCAGATACGTGACGCCGAGGGCCTTTGCCTCTTCGAATAGCAGCCGCGTGTTATTCGGCTGGCTGATGCCAAGAACCGCATAGTTGAATTCTCGTCCGGCGGCGTGCATATCGTTGGCTATGTCCTTGAACGGTGTCCCGCTGCTTCGCCGTGGTGCGCTGCGCAGGTCGAAGTGCGCATCAAGATTGAGAATTCCGATGCGGGCATCCGGCTGGTGCTGAAGCCGATCAAAAAGGCCGCCGAAGGATCCGTAGGCCGTCTCATGCCCGCCCCCGAGGACTACGGGAAGCATCCCGGACTTGAGCAGCTGGCTCACGCTCTGGGCTAGTCGCCGCTGGCCTGCCTCAAGCTCGTCGCCGACCACCACGATGTCACCGGCGTCGCACACCATGCGCGATTCATGGATGGCAAGCGAGCTGAGCGCGGCACGCAGGGCGGCTGGCCCTTTGGCTGCGCCGATTCTTCCCTGGTTTCGCAGCACTCCTGCATCCGAGGCGAAGCCGAGCAGGGCCACCGGTCGGCCACCTGCCTGCGGCGCGGGCATCCCGGAGGGCCCGGTGGCGACGTGCTGATGCCAGCGCAGGTGCTGCTTGCCGCTCCCGTCGATGCGGCCGCTCCAGCCTGCGGCTGGTCGGTCTGCCTGAATTTCCGGATTGTGCATAAATTTGTCCATCTCACCAGCAGACCAGATGTATGCCGGCGCGCACTAGGCCTGCCACCGTTGCCAGTCCGAGATCTCGGACTGGCCCTTCTTGGGTTGGCTCCTCGCGGCACTTTTGGGGCCCTCGGCGGCAATGCCGCGAGCCCCTCCGACGGAGCAGCTTTCACGCTCAGCGTGGCAGCGCGCTGAGATCCAGCCTGCCGTCGGTGCCCGAGTCCCCGTAGACCTCGACGTGGATGTGGTCCAAATGCACGGTGGTGTCGTTCCAGTTATTCGAGAACTGGTTTCCGTACTTGCCGGACCCGGAGTACGCAGTCCAGCCTGTCGTCGGAAGCCAAATCCGGTCCTGCCAAATGAGGTAATAGATACCCAGTTGAGCGCGGTTGTCGATCAGGAACTGGGCCAGCTCATCGCCTTCAGCGATCCGGCGCTTGTTCTTGTAGTCCCGGATCATCAAGTCCACTGCTTTGCCTGCGCTATGCCCGGCCGAGCCGCTGCGAATCGTGTGGATGCCGCTGACCGTGTCGCGGAATCGGCCGTCGATTGCCTTCATGACGCGTCGCGCATCCGGTTGGAGGGCCGCCGGGGCCCGCCGGGATAGGTAGCTTTCTTTGATCCATCCGCTGCCTCTGGAAGTTTTCACCTTCGCCCAGCCAGTGCTGGACGTCAAATATGTGACCTTCTCGCCCGAAGGAACGACGCCTTTGCCCCGGTGATGGACCCCGGCGCCAGCCCGCAGGTTGACGTTGGCTGTTGTCCATCGGTAGCTGTTGCTCTGCTGCTTGTCGGGCGCAGGCTTCGTGGGCTCGGCAGCCGAGAGGTAGCCGGAGCTGATCCACCCGATGCCTTCGGAGGTGCTCACCCGCGTCCAGCCGTTGGCGCTTCCGTGTGCGGTGACCGGCTGGTGCAAGGTGATCACCCCCAGGGACTGGTGCGCCCTGGAGTAGCCAGCGCGCAAGTGCACGTTGCTTGTAGTCCAGCGTTTGAGCCTGTTCAGCGGTTTGTAGGCGCTGTTGACCAGCGCGCTGGATGCTATCCAGCCGGTGCCTCGGGAGGTTTTCACCTTGGACCACGAGCCGCTGGCGGTGTAGAACCCAACCTTCGCCCCGGCACGGATGGTGCCAGAGGATTTGGCTTTTGCCGAAGCGCTGGCGCGCACCGCCACGGATTGCACCGTCCAACGATGGCCTTTGAGGACGTTGCCGACGGGCTTGCTCGCGGTCAGGACCCGGGTGGCCACCCAGCCGGTACCCTTGGATGATTTGATTCGGGACCAACCGTTGGAGGTGCCATGCAGGGACACCTTTTCGTTTTTGGCCACGGTGCCTAGCCGCCGGCTCGATCCAGCGTTGCCCGAGCGCAGTGCCGTCTGCTTCACGGTCCAGCGGGATGCGGCGGAATGGGGCTTGTAATAACTGCTCACGAGGCTGCTGGTGGGCACCCAACCGGTCCCGCGCGTTGTCTGCACCTTGGACCAAGACCCCTTGCTCAGGTAGAGGCCGACCTTGTCGCCGGCCTTGATCATCCCCAAGGATTTGGCCTTGTTCCAGTTGCCCTGGCGCACCACGGTATGAGTGATCATCCACCGATTCCCAATGACCTTATCGACCCTTGGCTTCGTGCTGGATAGCTGCTTTGCGGATATCCATCCCCTGGCACCGGACGCGGAGACATAAGCCCAGCTTCCCGAGGTGCGCAACCATTCGAGCTTTGCACCGGCCCCGACACGGGTGACGGTGGATGCCTTCGTGGAAGCTGATTTGTAGACCGTTTGCGCGGACTTCGTGTACCGATGCACTGCGGCCGGAAGGGACGTGGAAAGCTGGTTGGTCGGTACGAACCCGATCGTGCGTCCGGCCTTAATGCGTGTCCAAGCTCCCGAAGACCCGAGTCGTTGAACCTTGGTTTTACGGATCACACCGGTCAGCGAAGGCGCTGCGGCAGAGGCCTTCTGACGCAGGGGCTGGAAAGACTTCAGGTAGCGATAAACGCTTGCCTTGGGCTTGGACTCGCTGGGAACCCCAACCGTGGTCAGGTATTTTGATGAGACCCATCCGGTCCTCTTCGCAAAACTTACTTGGTCCCATCCGGAGCTGCTCCGGATCACCGATAGCGTGGTATTTTTCGGAATCACCAGCTGCGCGGCGGATGTGCTTGACGCGGTTTTCCGCAGAATCAAATTCGCCGTGGTCTTCTTGGAGATCTTCGCTTTCACCGCGGAAATTTCCACCGCGGATTCCGGTCGAATCTGCGCTGAAGCGGCAGCCGGCATTCCCAGCCCCACGGTTAATACCGCTGCGAGCGCAAGACTCAGTACACGGTTGGCATACATGAAATTATTTACCTTCGTGACAAGGCATTTCTGCCGATCCTCAGTGGCTCACGAAAGTGAACAGCCATCCGCTGTGGTGACATGACTGTTACCGCCAAAAAGAATCATGACACACAAATGAGGCTCGCGGATACCCGAGCTAAAGCTGAGCTCTACGACTCAGCGCAGAGAACAAATGCGGTGGTCGAGCCGGGTTCAATTTCGGTTCGCCCGGCGTCCTGGATCACCGGACCGGACGCTTGAGCGGAGAGCCGATCAAACTCGTTGCGCGGCAGCTGCTTGATGCCAACCGGCGCGTGGACTTTGAGCCAACCTTCGATGATGGTTGGCCGTGCCTCGGTCAGCCAGGCGAAGAGCGCATGGGCTGCTTGCGCGGCGGCTTTGCCCGTAGACATGTCCAAGGACTTGTTCAGCACGATGTTCACCGAGGCGACCAGCGCCTCGTCGCTTTTTGGCAGCTCGGTTCCGGAGACCTGCAGCTTGGCGATCAGCTTGGGCAAGTCCGTGGCGGGAAGCGGTGGCAACCCGACGGCTTGGGCCTTGCCCACCTCGCTGATCATCTGTTCGGGGAACATTTCCAAGACCTTGGCGAACATCTTCGGATTCGCGCGGCGCACCGATTTCGCGAAGGCCTGGCTAGCCCAGGTCTGCCATTCCGGGTTCTGCGGATTCTGCAGGTAGGCAATGACCGCGGCCCGGGCCACCGCCGAGATCCCTTCATCCTCGGTAGACGGATCTTCCTTATCGATCCGCAAGATGATGGGTTGCACTAATTCGAAAAGTTCTCGTTCAGTTTGCTCGCTCACCACTTCATTCTATGTGCGGCGCCCCTGCCCTGCTCCGCTAGCCCATTGCATGGGCCGGGGCTGCGCCTTGAGCAGGCGCTCCAGCGGTGCGCGGAACCCGGATCCGGCGTAGGATGCAGGCATATTGGAATGGTGCCGAAAATTCTGTTCCAGCATTGATGTATCACCGCGGAGCCTCATCCCTCCTAAGTCTCAAGAACTCGACCTTGAGAGGACCATCATGACCGAGCACTTGACCGTCGCCAGCAATCCCTTCCCGCACCTTGACCCGCTGGTCGCAGCGGCCTGGAACTTTCGCACGGTGGTGCCGCATTCCGGCGGTGCGACCGCCTATGTGGCCAATTCCCTGATGCTCCTAGCGGAGCCGAGCACGATCGCCGGCCGCCTCGCAGCCATCAACAAGGTGGCCGGTGAGCTGGGGATCAAGGTGGAGGCCACGCCGCTGGGCATCGAGCCCGGCCGGGAACAGGCCCCGGTGAAGCTCGCACCGCCGGTCAGCCGGCTGGTGCTGCATGGCGACCCGGAGGATGTCGATGCCTGGCAGCTGCTGAGGCGGCTGCGCCGGGCGGGGGCCGCTGACGGGGTGGCCCTGGACCACGCGCTGGTCGCCACCCCGTACTACGCCGGGGTGCCCTACTATGCGGGCGTGCCTTATTACGCTGGCGTCGCCGGGGCGCCGGCCACCAGCTACGGAGCACCGGGGATGGGCGGTCGGACCCCGGTGTCGGTGGTGCTGCCGGACCCGCTCGACGGCCGCCCGCGCACCAAGCGCGCGCCCGTGGTGGTCGTGCCGGACACCGGCCTGGAGCAGCATCCCTGGTTCCAGGACCCGGCCACCGCGACCGCAGAGGTCCACGTCGACGGGCAGCTGCTGGGGCGGCACGGGACGGTACCGGGCTGCGCGGTCCCCGAACCGGTGCGCAACCCGCTGGACGGCACGCTGCCGCCCTTCGCCGGCCACGGGACGTTCATCGCCGGGCTCATCCGCCAACGCTGCCCCGAGGCCCGCATCCTGGGCATCCCGGTCATGGCCGACGACGGCGTGGTTTCCGAATCCTGCCTGATCGCCACGCTCCAGGCGCTGCGCACCGGCCAGCTCTCCGCCCTTGCGTCCGGAGACCAGGCGGAGCTCATCGACGTGCTCAGCCTCTCGCTGGGCTACTACCACGAGGCCCCGGCGGACCGGCTTGCCGATGCCCCGCTGCGCGCGCTGCTCGAGGACTTCGGCCGCCTCGGCGTGCTGGTCGTCGCCTCGGCCGGCAACAACTCCACGACCGCCCCGATGTACCCGGCAGGCTTCGCCGCCGGACCTGCCGCCGCCGGGCTGCTTCCGTTGTGCTCGGTCGGCGCGCTGAACCCGGACGGCAGCGTCGCCTACTTCAGCAACGCCGGGCCATGGGTCAGCTGCCACCGCCCCGGCGCGGCGCTGGTCTCCACGATGCCCACGCACCTTGGCGGGGACCGGCAGATGATCGCCGCCCTGCAGAATTCCGGGCTGCCGCGCGCCACGCTGGACCCAGATGACTTCACCGGCGGCTTCGGGGTGTGGAGCGGCACCTCCTTCTCCGCCCCGGTGCTCGCCGCCGAGCTCGCCCGCGCCCTGGCCGAGACCGCCGCCACCGGGCTGGCCGAACGCCTGGAACGCGGATGGACGGCGCTGGGAACCACGCTGGGCTGGCAACGGCCATGACCGGGGATACTGACCTCGTCGGGCAGGCCGCAACCCTCTTCGAAGAGTTCCGCGGCGGCCGGCGCGAACTGCTCGAAGAGCTGGTGCGGCTGCTGAATCCCACGCTGTGGCATCTGGCCCGCAGCTGCCGGCTCGAGCGCGCCGACGCCGAGGATGTGGTCCAGACCGCCTGGCTGCGGCTGGTGGATCGGGCGGAAACCATCCGGGACCCGCAGACCGTGCTCGCCTGGCTGGGCACCACGGTGCGGCGCGAAGCCTGGCGCGTGGCCCGCGATCGCGGGCGCACCCAACCCTGGGAGAACCCGGAACCCGGTGCAGCAGACCTCGGCCCCGGCCCCATGCCAGGTCCGGCCGAGGCGCTGCTGCGCGATGAGGCCCGGCGCACGCTCTGGGCGCACTTTTCCCGACTGACGCCGCGCTGCCAGGCCATCCTGCGCGTCATCAGCCGCGGCGGAGCGCCGGACTACGCCGCCCTCTCCGCGGCGCTGGGCATCCCGGTCGGGTCCATCGGCCCCACCCGCGGGCGCTGCCTGGACACCCTGCGCACCTACCTGACCGCCGACCCGGCTTGGAGCACCCAATGAACGAGCAATTCGAGCCGCACCAGCGGCCCCTGGACGGGCTGGATACCGCGATCCTGGAGCAGCTCGCGGCGATCTATGACACCCTGGACCCGCCGCCGCCCACGCTGGACGACACGGTGCTCTTTGCGCTCTCCCTGGCCACCCTCAATGCGGAGCTTGCCACATTGCTGGAAGGCCAGGCTCCGGCGCTGCGCGCCGCCGAAACCAGCGCCACCGACTCGGTCACCTTCACCAGCTCGGCCTTGCAGCTGATGGTGTCCACCGCGCCGGAGCCGGACGGGTCGCTGCGCGTGGATGGCTGGGTGACCGGCGGCGGGCTCGACGTGGCGCTCTACGCGGGCAGCACCGCGCACTGGGCAACCTCGGATGTGAACGGCCGGCTGCTCTGGCGCTCGATCCCGCACGGGCCGATCCGGTTCCTGCTGCGGCCCGCGGACCCGGAGGCGAAGCCGGTGCTGACACCAGTCATCGAGTTCTAGTTATGCCGCTTGAGGACCACCTGTCGGCGGCAACCGAAGCCTACCGGGGCGCCCGGGCGGCCATTGCCGCGTACCGGCTGCCCGAGGCAGGCGCGCTGCTGGGCACCGCCCGCCGGCACCTGGCCGCGCTGCCCCGGCCCGAGCGCATGGACCTCGATCAGCGGATCCGGCTCACCGAATCCTGGCTGATCTGCGATGCGCGCGGGCTTCCCGCGGCGCTGGCGCAGATCGAGGCGGTATTGCAAGAAGCCGCCACCGCCGCAGACGACAATCTCGTGGCGCTCGCCCGCATCCAGGCCGGGGTGCTCCACGCCAGAGCCGGAAACTTCGAGGAGGCGCTGGAACAGCTGCGGCCCGCGGTGAAGTACGCAACACGGCTCCCGCTCGATGACCGCGTGCGGCTGCTGCTGAACAAGGGCACCATCGGTTCGCAGACCGGCGCCCTGGCCGAGGCCGCCGCGGACCTGCGCGCGGCGGCGGAGCTGGGCAAGGACCTGCCGGCCTACCGGTTCATGGCGCTGCACAACCTGGGATTCGTCGAGTATCTGCGCGGGGACCTGCCAGCGGCCCTGCAGCTCATGGCGCAAGCCGACGGGCTCGAGGTCGAGGTGGACCGTTCCGTCGCGCGCCACGACCGCGCGCGCGTGCTGCTGGAGGCCGGGCTCATCGAGGAGGCCACCGAGCTCTTCGAGCAGGCCGTGGCCGAGCTGCAGCTGGCCGGGCTGGCCGAAGAATGGGCCGAGGCCCGGCTGGACCAGGCCCGCTGCGCCGCGCTCGCCGGAGACCCCGGCCAGGCGGTCCGCCTCGCCGAGGGGGTCCTGGCGCAGGCCGCGGGGCGCGGCGAAACGGCCCGCACCCAGGAGGCCCGGGCCGCACGGCTCGAAGCGCTGGTCCTGGGCTCCGAGCCCGGGAAAGCGCAGCTTGCGGCGCAGGCCGCGGCCCTGGCCGCCGATGCCCGAGCCACCGGACGGCCCTGGCTCGCGGATCGGGCCGCCGCCCTGCAGCTGATCGCCGCCGCGGAGGGACCCGAGCCGGAGCCCGGCGATCCGCAGGCCCTGCGCGGCCTGCGCCGCATGCGGGCCTCCCCCTACCTTTCCACGCGCCTGCTGGCCGTCCTCGCAGGGCTCTGCACCACCACGGACCCGGCGCGGCGCGGCCGCCTGCTGCGCGCCGCGGCGCGGGATACCGCCGCCGCCCGCGCCGGCATGGCAAGCCTGGATCTGCGTACCGCCGTCGCCGTCCATCTGGCCCCCATCATGCGCTCCGATCTAGCGCGGGTGGCTGCCAGCGGCGAGGGCTGGACCGCTTTGCGGGCCACCGAACGCTGGCGGGCGGCGCTCGCCGAGGTGCCCTCGGTCCTGCCGCCCGCGGACGACGCGGCCGCCGCCCTGTTCGCCACGCTGCGCCGGCTGCGCGAAGAGCTGCGCACCGCCGCACCGGGTCCGGCAGGTGCCCTGCGCGTCGCGGCCGGCAGAATCGAAAGGCAGCTGCGCGAGCACCACTGGACCCACCGCACCCATGAACCGGAAGACCTGCCCGGGCCGGTGGGCCGTGCCGAGCTGTCAGCGGTGGGCGTGCTCAGCTACTTCTGGTCCGCGGACGCGCTGCATCTGGTGCAGCTGGCGCCTGGCGCTCCGGCGCGGTTGCTGCCGCTGGCCGGGCGGGCAGAGGTCTCCGACCTGATCGCCGCCGCCCTGGCCGACACCGCGGCGGCCGGCAACGCGCCGGCGGGCCCGCTGTCCCGCGCGGTGCGCTCCTCGCTGAACGCCGCGCTGCAACGGCTCGAGCAACTGGTGCTGCCCGAGGACCTCGGCAACGCCCCGCTGGTGATCATCCCCAGCGGGGAGCTGGCCAGGCTGCCCTGGGGCATGCTGCCGCGGCTGCGGCACCGCGGTTTCACGCTCAACCGCTCGGTTGCGGCTTGGGCTGCCGGCGGCGTCAGGCTTGCCGGCCCACCCAGCGTGGCCGTGGTTGCCGGTCCCGGGCTGGCGCTGGCCGAAACCGAATGCGCGGCGGTGGCCGGCTGCTGGGCCGGCGCCCGGCCGGTCCCCGCCGAACCGGCCGCGCTCAAAGCCGCCCTGGCCGCCTACGACGTCGTCCACATCGCCGCCCACGGGCAGCACCGGGAAGACAGCCCGCTGTTCTCCTCGCTGCGGTTGCACGGCGGTTCGCTGTTCGCCCACGAGCTGGAGCAAGTGCCGATCCGCGCCTCGCTGGTGGTGCTCTCCGCCTGCAGCGCCGGGCGGGGGCGGCTGCGCCCCGGGGACGAGGCGCTGGGCCTGACCTCGAGCCTGCTCGCCATGGGGGTGGGCGCCGTCGTGGCGCCGCTGACCGACATCCCCGACGCCCTGGCAGAGCGGACCATGGCAGGCCTGCACCGCCGGCTCGCCTCCGGGCAGGAGGGGCCCGCGGCGCTCGCCGCGGCCTGCGACGGGCCGCTGGAGCGCAGCTTCGCCTGGTTCGGCTCCGACTGGCGGGCCGGCCCGGGCAGCTGAGCGGAAACTTTTTGGGCGGCGGTGTATCACCGGCCGCCGCCGGCGCTCCTAGGGGGTGCGGCGCAAAGGGGCGCCGCATCCGTTATCGGCTCCAGGAGCAATCCAATGTCAGAGAACAATGAGGCGCAGGCCTACTACTACGCCGACGGCGAGCGGGTTCCGCTGGCCGCATCACCGAACTTCGTCGCCATCCATGCAGACGCGGATCAGGCCGAGGCCATGAACGCCCGCGCCGCGGCGGCATCCCACGACCCGCAGCACCCGGTCCAGTTGCTGCGGGTCACCGACCAGAACCTCGTGGTCATGCGCGTCGAGGACGCGCCGCTCGCGCGGCCAGCCGGGGCGCAAGCCGCCGCGGAGGCCGGGGCAGTGGACATCTACGAGCCGGTGGCCGCGCAGGCCGGGGACGGCGAAGACGCGCCGAGCGCGCTGATCGACCAGGGCGAGCTCATCGCCAAGTTCGAGCCCGGCGCCGACGCCGCGGCGAAGCTCATCAAAAAGCACCATCTTCAGACCGTCCAGGAGGACTACCCGGAGCCCGGCGCTTACCTGCTGCGCACCACCCGCGCGCCGGACTCCGCGCTGGCCATCGCCAACGAGCTGCACGAGCAGGAGGGCGTGGAGTACGCCGTGCCGAACTTCGTGCGGATCGCCCCGCGGCTGACCAGCACCCTGGAGGAGCTCGTGGAAACGGCCGAGCCGAACGGCACCGGCCCGGCGTTCACGCCCAACGACCCGCTGCTGCCGGCGCAGTGGGGCATCAGGAAGATCCGCTGCCCCGAGGCCTGGGACATCACCCGCGGCAGCTCCGCCATCTCGGTGGCGGTCATCGACGAGGGCGGCAACGCGCACGAGGACTACGTCCTGGCCCCGGGCTACGACGCGCGCTTCAACGACCCGAACCCGGCCCCCAGGTCGGCCGATGGCCACGGGGTGGCCTGCGCCGGGATCGTCGCGGCCACCGCCCACAACGGGCGCGGCATTGCCGGTGTCGCGCCGAACAGCCGGGTGCGGCACATCCGCATCGCCTACGGCATCGGCAACGGCTTCTGGTCCACCACCGACGCCATCATCGCCGCCGGCGTCCGCAAGGCGGTCGACCTCGGGGCCGATGTGCTGTCCAACTCGTGGGGCAGCCCCACCAGCACCGTGGTGACCAACGCGTTCCGCTACGCCCAGGCCACCGGGCGCGGCGGCCGGGGCACCCCGATCGCGGCGGCCACCGGCAACGGCGACATTCTCGGGGTCGGCTACCCGGCCCGCCTCTCCCCCTCGATCCGCGGCTTCCTCGCGGTCGGGGCCAGCAACCAGTGGGACCAGCGCAAGAGCAAGACCAGCCTCGACGGCGAGACCTGGTGGGGCTCGAACTACGGCCCGCAAGTCGACGTGGTGGCGCCCGGGGTCAAGATCCCGACCACCGACATCATGGGTTCCGGCGGCTACTCCGGCGGCAACTATGTGAACACGTTCAACGGCACCTCCTCGGCGACACCGCATGTCGCGGGACTGATGGCGCTGATCCTTGCCGTCGATCCGGCGCTGCGCTCCTGGGAGGTCGAGGACATCATCAAGCTGACGGCGCGGGACCTGGGTTCCGGGGGCCGGGACCAGCATTTCGGGTTCGGCCGGATCGACGCCCGCAAGGCGCTCGAGGCCGCTTCCCGGATCTGGTACTCGATCCAGGTCACCCCGGTCTTCCTCGGCTCCGGCCGCGACACCTATATCCGCGCCAACATCCGGCTCTACAACCCGGGCATCAACACGGTGCGGCTGAACGGACTGACCTTCCGCTCGCACGCTCCGAACGGATCCGTACTGGACCAGTTCAGCTTCGCGGGCAATCCCGGCCCGGTGATGCTGGCGCGCAGCGGGCACGACGTGCGCTTCACGAACGTGCTGCTGCGGGCCAACGGGAACCGCTCGCGGTGGTCCTATAAGTGGTCGGCGAACTGGGGCTACACCTTCTGGCGGCCGGGTGCACCGCTGCATCCGCTCGGGGCCCAGGAGCCGGCCGACGCCGGTGCCGGCGTCCTGGACGAAGCACAGGGCGTGAGCGAGACCGTGCCACCGGTAGAAGGTGCGGACGCTGGCGCGGATAGCCCGGTCGAGCCGGTGCCGAACGCCGAGCCCGCGGCGCTGCCTGCGCTCAATGGAGCCGGCGGGGACCAGATCACCGTCGATCGGACCAGCAAGGCGATCACCATCGTGGTGCGCTGAGCCGGCGCCGCTGGGGGCGGAAATCGGGGATCCGACATGCAATCTTGGGGGATGCATGTCGGATCCCCGCCGCGGTTAGATCGCCGAATCCGGTAATGGTGGATTCCGCCGATTTCAGGCAATGAATTGCATGCAGATCGGCCCACTTCATGTTTGACTTCCCAGGATCCGGAATCCCGCGATGCACGCACCGCCGAAGACAAGGCCATGGCCTTGCTCCGGGCCTTCGGCGATGCAGCGGCCACTTGTGTCGGAGTCAGCGAGCTAACCCGACGAGCCGAGCTGTCGAAATCCACACCGGCCTACCTGCCAGTCGCTTACTCCTGGTGCATTGCGCTGCCAAGCACCTCACCGTTGCCGTCCAAGGCTTCAACAACGACGTACCGTGCATCGCCGGGCAACGGGATGGCTGTTTCAAAGGACTCCCGTTCGACGGTGGCCTGTTCGCTTGCGGTTGCCGCGTCGTCCCCGGTTAGCAGGCGCCATTGCGCGACCTCGGTAGCACCGTTCCAGGAGACGTATGCGGTGCGATCCCGGAGCGTGAGCTGCGGGTCGGTCGATGGTTGCCCGTGCCACGCAGCCTTGTACGCCCGGTAGCTGGTGCCTCCCCCAGAGAATCCTTCCGGGTAGCAGGCATCGCCATGGCAGATATCGTAGAGCAATTCACCATCATGGTTGTATTCCGAAAAATAGGACTGCGAGCCCCAGCCGATAAGCATGTTGCCGTTGGACAGTTCTTGGGCGTTGGCCATGCTGCCGGCCGCCCGTTCCTGCGGCGGAGCATACTCGGTGACCACCGAGGCGGTCATTGCCCCCTCGTCCAGTGACAGCCGCAGCCCCCGGGAGGACCGTTCGCTCTCATCTCCTTTGGCGTGGTTGTCCAGCAGCGTCAGCGTCCCGTCGGGTGCTCGCTGCGCGTCATGCTGCCAGACGAACACGGCATCCTCATCGAGGTCGAAGTCGCTGGCCGATCCACCCAACGTCCAGACCACCTCCCCGGTGGTGCGGTCCAGCCGGTACACCGCCGAAGTATGCCGGGCCGAGACGAGAATTGCGCCGTCGTGGTCTTCGGTTATCGAATTAATGTGGAAGTAGTCAAAAGGCTTTTCCGCGGTGCCCAGTTCGTCCTCGTCCTCCGTCTGCGCGGCCCGTTCGGAGTCGAAATCCAGCATCGTCTGCGTCAGCGGAACATGATCCAGCGCGCTCCATTCGAAGATCACCTCGCCGCTGGCAATGTCGACCTCTTGGATCACCGCATCTTCGATGTTTCCATCCTCCGGGCCTCCCACGGCAGACAGATCGGCCGGGGTGGGCACATAGGAAGCGATCAGCATGGTGCCGGCTGCGGTGATGGTCGAGTCGTGGAAGTCTGCCTTGCCCGGACCTAGAGAACCGCCGGTGGTGACGCTGGCAATCTGTTCGTAGGCGGCGTTGAGGATGAGAATCTCGCCATTGCCGCGGCCTCCGTCTCTGGTGCCCTGATAGACCGTTAATACTGTTTCGCCGCGGTATTCCTGCGGACGAAGGTCAAAATAGTTGTCCTTAGGGTCCTCCGGGTCGATCGGTTCCATCCAGACAAGTTCGCCTTGGGCATCGAAGATCATCGCCCCGGATGAGGGAGTGCCGGTCTCGTAGCCCGGGGTCAAGAAAATATACTCGGTCATTCCCCCGTGCTTTGCGGCCGCGGTTTCGCCGTGCGAAACTGCCAATTTCGGCGGCGTCAGATCCGGGCGGCTGACGAAGCTGTGATGCGGCACGGGGTAGTCCTCGGCCCCTTCGGTGGGAGCACAGCCGGAGAGCAGCACGGCGAGCGCCGCCACGATGGCTGCAGCCGACGCCCGGCGGCGGCGAGGTTGATACCAAGTGATGTTCGCACCCATACCTCAGAATGACACCGTTGGGCCGAGGATAACAAGGGCTGAGCGCTGCGGCACCGTCATGGCTGGATAGGTAACCGCGGGCAGCTATCAACTACCATTGCTGCGCCCGGCTAAGAGCGCCCATGCCAGGCACCGGTCGGAGCCCGGACTGCTGATTTACCGATTGGCGCTTTTTCCGGATGATCGCTTCAGGTCATTCCATTCCTCGAAGCAATAAGAAATACAGGATCTCGGTGGAGATCCAACATGCCGTATTCCGCGGCTGAAGCGCAGCAGAGTCTGTCCTTGCGCGTGCGGTGAGACACAATACCCCTGCAGGGAAACGCAAGGGCTGCGGCCCTGCCCTCAGGGGACAGGATCCGCAGCCCTCTACTTGCCTAGCCGTTCAGCGCGCTGTAATCCAGAGCGCCTCCGGTGGCGGAATCGCCGTAGGTTTCCACGTGGACGTGGTCCATATGCCGGGTGGTGTCATTCCAGTTGTCGGTGAATTGGGTGCCGTACTTGCCAGAGGTCGAGTACGGCTCCCAGCCCTTCGCCTCGGACAACCAGATCTTGTCCTGCCAGATCAGGTAGTGGACTCCCAGCTGCTTGCGGTTATCCAGCAGGAACTGGGAGATGCGGTCTCCGGCGGCGATTCCGGCGGCGCTCTGGTAGTTGCCGATCATCGCGTCCACGGCTTTGCCGGAGCTGTGGCCAACGGATCCGGGACGCACCGTGCCCAGCGAGGTGAAGTCACCGGCGAACAGCTGCCGCAGCTGCTTGATGACCACTTGGGTATCGCTGCGCACCGGGTGCAGCTCTGCGGTGCTCAAGTAGCGGGAGCTGACGTATCCGGTGCCGACGCTGCTGGTCACCTTAGCCCAGCCGTTCTGCGCGCTGATCAGCTGCACGCGCCCATAGGCCGGGAGAATCCCCTTGCTGGCGTAGCTGGTCCCCGGGCCGGTGCGCAGATGCAAGCTGCCGGTTGTCCAGCGGTATTGCGCGCTGGAGGGCTTTTCGTCGCTCAGGTAGTCGGCACTGACGTAGCCGGTGCCCTCGGAGGCGGTCACCTTCGACCAGCCCGCCGTAGTCAGGTGGACGGTGAGCTTTTCGCCCTTCGGGATCACGCCGAGGGAACGGTGACTAGTACCTGCCCCGCTGCGCAGGTTGAGGTTCGCGGTGGTCCACTGGGTGCTGCCCCCGATAGGGCGGACGCTGTCGTCCTTGTCCTCGCCCTTGGGCTGGCTGTCGCTCTTGGCGCTCGTGGACAGGTACGCGCTGCTGGCCCAACCGGTGCCTTGGGAGGAGCTCACCTGCGACCAGCCGCTGGAGGTCGTGTGGATGGTGACCTTCTCGCCCTTGGGGATCACGCCGAGCGAACGGTGGCTGGTTCCGGCCCCGGAGCGCACGTTCAGGTTGGCCGTGGTGTACGCGGACTTTTTGGCGGTGGGCGGGGTCTTTGGTTCGGTGTTCGAGGCGCCACCGCCCAGGTAGGTCCGGCTGACCCAACCGGTCCCCTTCGAGGAGGAGACCTGGGCCCAGTTGCCCGAGGTACGCAGCACATTGACCTTTTCGCCCTCCGGGATCACGCCAAGCGAGCGGTAGCCGGTTCCGGCCCCGGTGCGCAGATTCAAGTTCGCGGTCGTATAGCGCGAGCCCTCCGGGGAGTCCGTCTTCGGGTTGCTTGGCTTCGACGAAGACCCCTTCGAGGTCAGGTAGCTGGCGCTGGACCAGCCGGTCCCCTTTGACGAGGACACCTTGGCCCATCCCTTGGATGTCTGCGAAACGGTGACCTTCTCCCCCTGGGGGATCACGCCGAGCGAACGGTAGCCGGTCCCGGCCCCGGTGCGCAGGTTGAGGTTCGCCGTTGTGTAGCGGACCGAACCGCCCTTGGAATCCGTGGTGGACGAAGTCTTTTCCAGGTATGACCCAGCGGACCACCCGGTTTTCCCGCCGTACTTGATCTTGTTCCAACCATTGCTGGTCGCCAGCACGCTGAGCTTGGTGCCCTTCGGGATCACCAGCAACGTGGCTGAGGAGGTTGAGGCCCGTTCGCGCAACCGCAGGTTTGCCGTGGTGCGCTTGATAGTTGCCGATTTGGCCGTTTGGACGGTGAGCTTCGCCGTCGGCAATGAGTTCGGCACATCTGCGGATGCCGGTGCCGCTGCGGCTGCCTGAGCGCCGGTTCCGATTGTCATGGTCACGGCCAAGGCCAGTGCTGCGGTGCGTCCCGGATTCCTCATATGTCCCTACTTGCTATCAGTCGGCGGCGCTCATCCATCACGGTTCATAGGGAATCTGGCAATGTCCGAGCGGCGTGTGCTAGTTCTTTCAATCGGCACCCACCCCATCAGGAAAGCCGCCCCAAGCTCGCCACCGAAAGTACTTCTACGCAACACCTTTCCATAATCTGGCCCGGCTTGCACATCATTTTCCCAGTTTGTCGCCTTATCGCGCGCAGACGTAAGCTGGCTTACTTTTTTGATGCATCAGGCGGTCCACTGACCCTTACCCGGCGGGACCCGTGGTTCCTCCCCTGCCGAATTCCAGCACGTAGGCTTAAGCACATGGGCATCGAAAATTCTCAGTCACAGATTTTCTACGCGGTGGCTACCGCCCGCGAGGTCGAGCTGGCGGCGGAGAAATTCGGCGGTCCAGAGCGGATTCTTGGCACCGAGGCGAGGCGCGCCACCGACTTCCTGCAGGCCGAAGACCGCGCGGCCTTCCTCGGGGCGCGCACGCTGCTGCGCTTGTTGCTGGCGCATGTCCAGCACGGCGATCTGGCGATGGCCGAGCAGCTGCGGATCTCACGTCGCTGCACTTCGTGTGGCTCTGTAGAGCATGGGAAACCTGCAACCCCAGAGCATTCGATCTCGCTTTCGCGTAGCCGCAAAATGTTCATTGCGGCAGTTGGCCCGAAGCAGATCGACCTTGGAGTCGACATCGAGCGGGGGCCCGGCTTTTCCCCCGAAGGCGTTTTTGCCGGTTTTGATGACGTGGCGCTCACCGCCGCGGAACGCAGACTGGTTCGTCGAGAGGCCAACGCGGATCGGGTGCGCCTCATCGCGTGGTCGGCGAAGGAGGCTCTGCTCAAAGCCTCGGGCACGGGGCTGCGCCAAGAGCCGTCCGCCGTCCCGGTGCTATCGGCGCGTGCGCTTCGTGCCGAGCGTGAGGGGCGCTGGATCGAGGTGAAGCACCCGGCAGAATACCAGCTGCGCTGGCTGCCGGTGCCCGCCACTCATGTCTCGGCACTGGCCGCCTCTGCGCCGCTTCCGGTCGCGGAGCTCAGCGCAGAATTATTCGGAGGAGAGAACGGCCAGCTGATACAGCCCTAGGCGTCGATGAAGGTGATCAGAATGCGGGCAGGGTTTTCCGCGTAAACGGCATGGACCACACCTGCCTCCAACCGGATCATTCCGCCATAGCTCAGCTGATGAGTCTGATCACCCACGCTGAAGTCCACCTGCCCGTCGAGAACCTGCACGATGATGGGAGTCGCTGCCTTATGCTCGGCCAATTCGACATCCGCGTCAAAAGCGATCTGCACGAGCGTGGCGCCGGAAGCGGAACTGATCCGCTGGGCCGAGTAACTCCCTGGCTTGATCGGATTCGCTAATTCAAGATCGCCCAATTCCTGAGCCAACAGGGTACTTGCTACCTTGGTGTCGTCCTTGTCCATCACGAATCTTCCTTTACGTCAGGTGGTGCCCGGTGCTGAAGGTCCAATCTCCTTCGAGTATTCCAGAATTTGCCTGCATTCCAAGGCTGCGAGCGCATTGGCCGCAGCGGGGCTAGTAGGAGCGCCGCCTGACCTTGCGGACGATGAGCAGAATGACGCTCACCATCATCGCCGTCGCAAGCGTCACCAACGCCGGAATGATCCAGTCGGATAGCCGCACGGAAGCTACGGTCAGCCCGCCGAATTCGCTCAAGGACTCGCCCCATGACCCCACAGGGTTTTCCAGGATCGTGACTACCGCTGAGATCACCGCGGGCATGATCCATTGAATTGCCAAGGCAACAATCCAGAGAACCAGGTGCCAGGCTCGGAGAAAACCGAGGAATCCCAGCACGAGTCCGAGCAGCAACGGGCCGGCGTAAATCAGCGAGGAATAGATGTTCGGATCTGCCGGAGTATAAGTCGCCACCATTTGTATCCATTGGCCCACGCTGAATGCGAGCAAGGCGACCACCAGCGCCACCACGCTCAGCCGCAATTTTGCGATGACAAAATAGAGGACCTGGGAAATCACCAGCAGTGTTCCGAAAACCCATAGTTCCCCTTGGGTTTCGGGGCTGGCACCTCCCTGCAGAAAATCCGGGTCGCCGCCCAATATCCATTGCGCTGCAAGTCCTAAGAGGGAGAGCATCATGCCCACATCGGTCAGAATCGCGAAGCTCGTCGCACTCCGCCCAATGACTCGGGCAAACCAACCGCCGAGTAAAGCGACAAGAGACAAAACAATAATCAGGCCCGCTGCATCGGAATTCGGAGCAGGCAACAGCGACTCGTCTCGTTGCCCAAGCCATAACCAGAGCCAAGGAGCAACGGCAAGCAGTACAACGAATAACCCCGCAACGATCTGAGCCCACCAGGGACTCCAGAAGTTCCGGCTGCTTCTCATGTTCAACGTATGTGCTCCCACGGGCTCATTGTGTCAGAGGAGCGAGTCTGATCCTAGGACCCGAGGAGCTGTTTCAGCGCGTCGGCCACCGGTGTCACAGCGTCGACAAGCTCAACGGTTTCGGCGGTCCGGATCGTTTTGGGCTGCACTGCCCTGCGGTACAACGGCAAAGAGACCCGTCCACGTTTCTCCTCAAAACGGGGAAGCGTGTACGGGTCTCTTGATCAGACCTTTCGATGCCCGACGACGGTGTATTTGTCCCGTGTCTAGATGCGCCAGCGAAGATATGGGTGATCTTTGCGGTGATCGGCGTAAGCCATGCCAGGCGGTAACCCGATGACTTCAACTGAAACCAGTAAATACCAAATCAATCACTGTGTGCAACCGACCTATTGATGAGTGATCAATATGATCAGTCCTAGTACCTTGGGGTACCTTAGAGCCGACATTCTGCCGAATGCGCTGAATTTAGTGTCGCGGGTCACTGTCTTCAACGGTTTCGCTATGGACTCTTTCAATCTTGATCTTTCGCTCGGACACTGCGGAGGACAAGAACATCGCCACGATGACAAAGCACAAAGGCAGGATCAATGCCTGACGCAGCCCAAATTCATCACCCACGAATCCGAGGAGTGGCGGACCGACCAGGAATGCGATGTATCCAATGGTTGCTGCCACAGCTACTCGTCCTGCAGGATCATTTCCCGAGGCTCCAGCGGCAGAAATTGCCAGCGGAAATGCGAGCGAGGTGCCAATTCCCCAAAGAATGACTGCGCTGCCTGCAAGAACCGGGCTTTCGAGAAAGATGACGCCGGACAGGCCGGACGCACCGAGGAAGGCGCTCACGGCAAAAGTCCGGCTCGCGCCGAAACGTGCGATGAACCAGCCGCCGCAGAACCTGCCAATGGTCATCGCCAGCGCGAAGCCGGTGAAAATCAGGGAGCCCGCGGCCGGGTCAAATCCGTGGCCGTCCACCATGACTAGCGGGAGCCAATCATTGGCGGACCCTTCGGCGAGCGCCATCGCCAAGACGATGAAGCCGATTAGCAACAGGCGAGGATCCAGCCACAACCGCGCGGTGCGCTGCGGCGCTTCTCCATCTTGCCTGTGCATATCGATTTTGCCGGTTCCCTGCGGAAGATAGCGATTGACGCAGAAGAATAGTGCGAGGGAAAGCAGGCCGCTGAGCACTAAGTGCCAAATTACGGGGAAGGCCAGCGAAGTGAAGACTATCCCGAGGCTCGCCCCAATGACGGTACCGAGCGAGAAGAAGCCATGCAGGCTGGCAAGGAATGGCTTCTTGGTGATTCGTTCCACCTCGGCGCCTTCCACGTTCATGCCAACTTCTGCACTGCCCATTCCGGCGCCGAAAATGAATAGACCCGCGGCGACGCACCATTCCAATTGGAAGTGGGCGCTCATTCCAATCAGCGGCATAGAGATAATCACGGCGGATGAGCCTGCTTGGATCACCGGACGGGCCGCGAAACGCGCAACGAGCTTTCCGGAGAAGATAATTCCAAGCATCGATCCTACGGACAAGCCGAAGAGCACAAGCCCCATCTTGGCGGGGGTAGCTTCGAGCAGATCGCGAATGGCCGGTGTTCGGGTAACCCAAGAGGACATCGTCAGCCCGGGAAGGAAAAACAGCGTATACAGCGCCCAACGGCGTTGGGTAATGGTCGGTGCCAATTCCGCTCCTGGTGCGGGTGCAGTCGGTGCCGAAATCGGCATTCATAGTAAATCTACACAAGGTTGGTATTTGCAGGACAACTTTGTCTGCAGAATCATCACTACGCCTTGACCTTGACGCTGCGTCAACCCTTAGCGTGGTAGCCATGAACGATTTTCTGCCGACCAATCCCGGTGGTGCGCACTCGATCAGCGAAGTGGCACGGGCCGCAGGTGTGAGTAGTCGAACCCTGCGCCACTACGACCATATCGGTCTGCTCCATCCGAGCTGGACCGCAGACAATGGGTACCGCTTTTACACACGGCATGAGTTGGTGCGCCTGCAGCGCATTCTTTTAATGCGTCAGTTGGGCCTGAAGCTGGAAACCATTGGCGAAATCATTGACGAGCATCAAGATGAGATTTCTGCCCTCCAAACCCATATCACCGAGTTGCGGAACCAACGCGCTGCCTTAGATGCGCAAATCAACGCCCTGAGGCACACCATCCAATCGCTAAAATCAGGAGAGAGCATGAATGTAGATCAAGCCTTCGACGGCTTCAACGAACAATACAAAGACGAGGTAGTCGCCCGTTGGAGCCAAGAGAGCTACGTAAAGTCGGATCAGTGGTGGCGCGGACAGTCGAAGGGCCAACAGGCCGCACAGCTGCAGCTGGTGAAGGACCTAAATGAAAAGTGGATACAGGCTGGGCGTTCGGGCATAGACCCAACTGGTGACCAAGCCCAACAAATTGCTGCGGAGCATGTAGCTTGGCTCAATAGCATCCCCGGAACTCCGGGCCATGAGGGAGATGAAGCGCAGCTAAGACAATATGTATTGGGGTTGGCCGAGATGTACGTGGCCGATGAACGATTCGCGAAGAACTACGAAGACCAAGCTCCCTTCGTGAAGGCATCTTTGGAACGTTTTATGCAGAAATAGTTGAACTCCTGGATGTAAATCCCGTCCGGGGCTGTCCCTCGGTCGGGATTTACTGCTGTCGCCTGCACATGCGCTATTCGCTGCCGTCGCTGATTTCCTCGCGGGCTTGGGCATAGCGGTGCTGAATGTAGTTTTCCAATTCGACCCTTTCTACCCGCCACATGCCGCGTCCACCAATCTGTATCGCCGGAAGCTCGCCGCTTTTCACCAGTGCGCGTACCTGCGGAAGCTTGACGTTCAGCTCTTCGGCGACGTCTTCCAATCTCATAAACCTCATACTTGAAAGGTTACTGTTATTTGCGGTTATTTGGTGTGAAAATAGGCAGGTTGTGGATAAGTCGGCATTCGAAGATTCGACTGCATCCGGGCGATGACACATAATGAGTTAGACGCAACAAAACCGGTCAGACCGTGCAACACACTTGGGTGCGGCTGGTCATTTTGACTAAAATCCTATGAAGGCACTTACGCCGCCGCCCACCCAACTTGCCAGCACAGGAGAAACTCCATATGCATTCGGAAACGTATCAGCTCGATGAGACCGACCGCCGAATCCTGTTGGCTCTGGATGCCGATCCCCGAGTGCCGATCATGATGCTGGCACAGCAGCTGGGTTTGGCCCGCGGCACCGTGCAGACCCGGTTGGAACGGCTAGCCCACTCTGGCGCGTTGCGTCCGAATACCGCACGGATCCTGCCAAGCTCGATGGGGCGCGGAGTCAGCGCGTTCGTCAGTGCAGAGCTCAACCAGTCAAGTTTGAATGAAGCCATCGAAGCACTGCGCGGCATTCCAGAGGTACTCGAATGTGTTGCTCCTGCCGGAGAAACCGACTTGATGATCCGCGTCTCGGCCACCGATCCAGATGATCTATATCGAGTCTCCGAAGAGATCCGCCTATGCCCGGGCATCACGCGCACATCTACCTCGATGATTCTGCGCGACGTGATCCCCTACCGCACCACCGAATTGCTCAAGAAACTCAGCGGAACCAAGAACTAGCTAGCTACTAGATCCAGTGTCCTTGCCGGAAGGTTTCTACGCGCGGCAAATACGCACACCATGCTGAGCAAGCAAAGCCCGATTAGCAACGCGATAAACCAGATAGGGTCCGCGAATGGACGCCACATGGCGAAGAGGGTCGGGAAGCTAAATCCGATAAAGCACACCGCATAGAACCGTCCGGTGAGTTTGCCCATTTCTGCCGATCCGGCAAGGTCAAGCACCTGGCTCAACCCAGCCACCAGCAAGACGCCATTTGCCGAACCCGAGAGAATAAAGGCGACGACGCCCAAGGCTTCGGAGCCGGTCGTGTAAACCACGATCATCAAGAGAAAAGCCAGGACCGCCAGAGTGAGCCCGGCGAGCAATAGGTTCACCTTGCTGGTGTTGTTGTATCGTTTGGCCAGTGGCTGGACGATCACTCCCATGCCCATGGTGATGGCAACCGCGGCGGTGGTGTAGAACAGCGATGACTGGCCAGCGTCCGTGCTCAATGCGGGAACTATGGCAAAGCCACTAGCGGCCAGCCCAAAGACCCACGGAGCCGCTGGAAGAACTACGAATCTGAAGCGGGCGAGATTCTCCGCCGTGGTGCTGCCTCCAGCTGTTCGAAGTTTGGCAGCTTTTTCTTCCTTGACTGTGGTGATCAGCAGCAGCCAAGACACAGCAGCTACGGCGTGAATTCCATAAGCCAGTTCGGGGCTAGCGCTCGCGCCAACTATTGCCCCGGAAATTATCGGTCCCAAGGCAAAGCCTGCCGAGGTGCACAGGGCCGCACGAGTGGCTCCTGCCGGACCGACGCTCAGTACTTTAACCCAGCTGGTCACCGCGACCATCGCCAGTCCCATCCCCATTCCGGTGAAGACACGTCCGAGATACAACCCGGAGTCGTTCACCATGCCGAACATCATGGCAACCGAACCCAGCGTGGACGCGGTCAGCGCCAGCAGCGTGAACGGCTTGCGGCCAAATTTGTCGGCCAGGGGCCCGCCCAAGAGCAAAGTGGGGATCATGCCGAGCAAATAGCTGCCCATCACCAGCATCGCTTCAATTTCGTTCAACTCGCGGTGCTGCTGGTACCAGCTAATAAGCGATACGTACTGGTTGGCGCACCAGCCAGTGAGGACTAGGCAGATGCCTGGAAGCCACCATGAATTCTTGCCCTGCTTGGTCTTGCTCGTGGTGATCTTACTTCTCCAGTTCATGGAACAGTTCGCGAACGCGATCTGCAATTTCGTCACGGATCATATTCATCCGTTCCGCACCGGTGACCCCGTCTTCGCTCGGTTCATAGGTGATCCAGCGTTCGGTGGGGATCGCTTCGTCAATGCTCGGGTTGGCTTCGCTCCCCAAGATGACTACGCGGTCCACCTTCTCCACGACCGATGAATCAATAGCCTTGGGCGTTCCGGCAGACATGTCTGCACCGGTTTCGGCCAAAGAATCGACCGCCTCGTGATTGATCACGGTGCCAGGGTTTGTACCGGCCGAATAGCTGGTGACCGTGCCGCCAGAAACAAGATCCATCAATGCCGCAGCCATTTGCGACTTGCCTGCATTGCGCGAGCAGATAAAAAGAACCGAAGTAGCCATGAACTCATTGAACCACCCACAAGGCATTCGTGGGTGGTTCAATGATATTTGTTGAGGGCACAATATGGCTGCGCTCAACGCGTTTTGATTGTTTCTCCCTTGAAGAAAGCGGGATGCCGCACCCTGGTGAAGAGCATGATTGCTACGCCAAGCAGCAGCACACCTATGCCGAGGATGAAGACCATTCCCACGTTGCCGATCGCGGATCCGGAACCGTAATCGGGGTTCATCGATTCGACGGCGGTGCTGAAGAACATCACCAGCAGCACCACACCGCCGGCCAAAGGAGCCAAGAATTTGAAGAAGAAATTCCGCACATTGGTAAATAGTTCACCGCGGAAATACCAGACGCAGGCCAGCGCCGTCAGTCCGTAGTAGAAGCAGATCATCAGCCCGAGCGCCGTGATGGTGTCCCACAATGCATTTTCGGAGATCAGCCGGGTCACGACATAGAACACCGCGGCGGCAGCTGCCGAGACGATGGTAGCTACCGAGGGCGACATGAAGCGTGGCGAAATCTTGGCGAAGCTCGGCGGCAAGGCCTTGTAGTAGCCCATGGCGAGCAAGGTGCGTGCCGGAGACACCATGGTTGACTGCAGCGAGGCTGCCGAAGAAGAGAGAATCGCCAATGACATCAGGATGGCCAGTGGACCCATGATCGGCCCTGAAAGCACCGCAAAAATCGATTCTTGGTTCGCTTCATTGCCTGCCCCGAGCCCGGTTTCACCCACACCTGCCCAGTAGAGGACTCCCAAGGAAACCGCTAGATACAAGGCGATGATCAGGAGCACTGTCCAGGTCGCGCCGCGTCCGGGTACCTTGTTGGGGTCGGTGGTTTCTTCGTTCATGGTCAGCGTGACATCCCATCCCCAGAACACGAAGATGGATAGCGAGATGCCCGCGGCAAAGGCCGAGAATGAATCCACGCTCGCCGGGTTGAACATGTCCAAGGTGATCGGCGTGCGGTCAAAGGGCGTGCTGTTGGTGAAGGCCATGACGGCAAAGAGCAGCAGCACCGATACTTGGAAACCGACCAAAATATATTGAAACACCTTGGTTGCGTTCAGTCCGCGATAGGAAATATAAGCCGCCGCGGCGATAAAGGCCAGTGTGGTGGGAATGTTGACCCAAAGATTATCCGTCAGCTCGGCAATCGCTTGATTGCCGGTGAGCTGGGCGATGAGGATATAGAAGAAATCCACGGCTACGGCCGCCAGATTCGATAAGACGATCACCGTCGCCGCGATCAGACCCCAGCCACCCATCCAACCGATCATGGGACCAAAGGCGCGGGTGGCCCAGGTAAATGAAGTCCCCGAGTCCGGCATCGCGTTGTTTAGCTCGCGGTAGCCCAGTGCCACCAGCAGCATCGGAATGAAACCCGCCAGCAAGATGGCCGGAAGTTGCGTGCCGACCTCGGACACCGTGGCGCCTAGGCCGGCGGTCAAGGTGTAGGCCGGGGCAATACAGGAAATACCGATCACGACCAGTCCCAGCACGCCTACGGTGCCGGTGGACAGTCCCTTGGAGTGCAGGCCGGTGTCCGGTTGCTCGACGGTGTCCCGTCTGAGATCTTGCGACATAGTGATTACCTTCTGGGGTTCATGCTGGGCAGGCGTCGTCGTCTGTCCAGGGTGCGGGCAGCGCCCGCTCCACGGATTTTTAGTTCGGCACCACGGCCATGGGGACGTTGAGCTGGCGCAGAATTCGTTGTGCCTTGGGACCGATGAATAGGCGCCGGGTGGCGGCAAGCCGCGCCGAGCCAAGAATGGCGAATTCGCCATCAATCCATTCCAGGGACTCGATGGCCTCATCCAGGCTTTGCCCCGAAACCACTTCAACGGATGCCTGCATTCCCATGGAGTCGGTCAGTTCGGTGAGGAACTTCCTGGTGCGCACCAGATGCTGGTTCAGCTCGGTGGCCGGGTCAGACACATCAGAGTCAGCCACGAGGGTGGCCACACGTAAATCCACGCCACGGGCTGTGGCGAATCTAGCTGCGCTGGCGATCACCTCGCGTGCCCCGGGGCGGTCCCCCACGAAGGCTGTCATGCGGGTGATCCTCCCTTGGGCCGCACGCAGCGAGGCTAGCGCTTGCGGGCTGGACATGATCACCGAAACGCTCGAAGCGTGCAGGAGCGCGTTCGCCACGCCACCGGGCATGAAGAAACCCGCCCGGTGGCGTTTGCGTCCGCCCAAGACGATCCCATGGGCTCCGCTGTCTTCGGCCAGCTCCATCAGACCTTCGGCCACCGAAGGCACCGAGCGGGCTACCACGCGAACGGTGACTCCCGCCGGGACCTGGTTCAGCGCGTGGGCGGCCCATTCATCGACCTTGGCGGAGAGAATCGAGTCGAATCCGTGGTCCCCGCCGGGATAGACGGCGCTGAACGGGGTACTGGCAGGGAGCACTATCGCGATCACCAGGCTGGGTGACAAGGTGCCCTGCACCAGGGCCGCGGCCAGTTCGATGGCTTCGGCGCCGCGTTGATCTGCGGTGTATCCTACAAGCAATTTCATGGCTAGGCGGTGACCTTATTCAGTGGAGCCACACCGTCATAGTTTTCGTCGTAGCTGGCCCCGTCAAGCTCGGCGATGATTCGTGCGGCCGAGCGGCGGCCCATTCGCACGGCGCCATCCACGTGCTGGAATCCTTCTCCGGCGAGGTCTGAGGAGGAGAAGTAGAGCGGTCCGACGTTGTCATTTTGGGTTGCGCCGAACCTCGAGAGGCCGCCCAAGTCGTAGCTGGTGGCATAGGCCCCGCGGGTCCATTCTTCGGCGCCGAAATCCGAAAGGTAGAAGACCTTTGGCTCCAAGGCTTTCTCGCCGAGGAATTCGCAGATCCCCTGCAGGATCTGCTCCTTGCGGTCTTCTTCGTTCAGTTCCCACATGGCATCGGCGTTGACGTCAGAGATGAAACCGACCAGGGTACCGGTGCTTTCTCCGGTGTAGGTGTTGTCATAGAGTTCCTGTACCAAGGAGCTTGGGCCGAAACAGGTTCCGGATAGCCCGGCTTCTCGCCAGAACGGCGTCTCGTACACGGCATGGACCTTGATCACTAGACCCATGGAGTGGTGCTGGTGGGTGATCAGCTGCTTGCGGGGAAGCGCCGGCACATAGCTGATGCGCGAGTACAGGTTCGGCGGAACTGCAATGACAGCCTTCTTGGCCTTCACGCTGACGGTAGCTCCGTGGGCGATTACCCCATCTTCAGACCATTCGAGCTTCAACACCGGATTGTCCAGGAATACGTCGTCGCCGAGGCGCGAGGCCACCGTTTTGGAAACTCCCTGCATGGTGCCCACGATGCGTCGGTCAAGGATGAAATCCTCATCAACAAGGTTGTCGAAAGATCCTGCCGAGGATGCCATCAGCACCGCTTGCAATGCCGAGAAGGTGTGCGCCGGTTTGGTCAGCATGCCACCGGCGATAAATAGCCCAATGTTTTCGCAGGCGAGGTTGTCTGCCGAATGTTCGCGCAAGAAATGATGGAAGGAGACCATGTCCAGCTCCTTGGCGCGCGGGTGCTCCCATGGCTTGTCTGGATTCATCTGTGCCGCAAGCTCATTCATCAGCTCAATGAGTTTGTTCATTTCGACTACGGTGCTTGCCGCGACCGGGAAATCCGCGCCTTCATAGACGATGCTCTCGCCATCGGTGGTTCGATAGACGCTCTTGCCCGCCTTGTAGCGTTCGAAGGTTTCGATGCCCAACTCGTCGATCAGCGAATACAATCCGGTCTGATCCGGGCTGATCCACTGGCCACCGATTTCAATGGTGGCGCCGTCCATTTCTTCGCTCCAGGTGCGCCCGCCTACACGGTCACGCGCTTCGAGCACCGCCACGGTCTTGCCGCATTTTTGCAGTTCGAAGGCGGCGGTGAGACCCGATGGCCCAGCACCGATCACAACGACGTCACGTTCAAGTTGTTTCATGGTAATTCTCCTCAACGCTAAATGAATTTGGTTCATTTACCTCTGCGTATAGCATAGAGTACGAACATGCGCTTGTGAAGCATGCCACGTCAGGGGGAAATTGGAATGACCACCGAAGGTGCCCGACGGGCCGGTCGACCACGCACAGCGATACTCAACCGTGACCGCATCACCGAGCACGCGCTGGGTCTCGTATCGCAGGACGGCTATGACGCACTGACCATGCAGCAACTGGCCAGGTCCTTGGGGGTCTCGCCTTCGGCCCTCTACAACCACGTGGATTCCAAGCAAGACCTACTGCAATGGATTCAGGAATTGGTGATGGCGGAGGTGGACACCTCCGCGTTCGAAAAACTAGAAATCCACGAGGCGCTGATTCACTGGGCTACCAGCTACCGCGATATTTTCGCCAAGCACATTCCATTGATCCCGATTATCGCCGTGCTCCCGGTGGCCGATTCGCCACGCACCTTGGGCATGTATGAGCATGTGGCAAAGGCGTTGAAAAACTACGGGCTCGCCGAATCCGAGATCGTTCCGACGATTGTCGCCCTGGAGTCGTTCATCTTCGGCTCAGCCATGGACACCGCAGCGCCACATGACATTTTTGACACGAGCAATCGCCAAGATGCCACCCCTAATTTCACGCAGGCCGTTGCGGCGCAGCGCGAGACGGGAATCAACACCAGCGACGATTCCTTTAGACGCGGAATCCGCGCGCTGGTGCTCGGCTTGCTGGCTTCGCGAGACCAGCTATGAGGCAAAGCCGTACGCCTGCTGGGAGTTCAAGGCTTTCGGCCAAACAGTGGGCAGCCATCGCGCTGGGAATTATTGCGCTGGTCTTTATCTTGCAGAACCTTCAATTCGTGCGTGTGGAACTACTGCTCTTCCACACCGCAGCTCCGCTGTGGGCCGTGCTCTCCGCCACTTTGGCCATAGGTTATGTGATTGGGCGGTTCTCTAAGAAGCGGGATTAGTCATCAAGGAACGCCCATTCGCCAACCTCTTCACCCTCGGCATCGAGGATGTCCCCCTGAGCGCCTGGCTCTAGCGGGTAGATGGCGATATTCTTCGACCAGTCCGCGAGTATCTTCTGCAACTCCTCGAGTGGCTTGAGCTTCATACTCTCGGAGTCGAAGTTTACTTCCATTACGAAACGCATGCCGGGCTCCAATCCGTGGGATTGTCGCCATCCTATGCCCAGAATTTCTTAATTACGAGTCTTGTCAGTGGCGCTCCGAGATGCGCACGCAGCCGAAGTACCAGCAATACAGAAGCAGCTTGGGCGAAACCAATAGGTTTCGCCCAAACTGCTTGAAAATTCTGGAGTTAGGGCATAGCACCCATGGTCGACAGTGACGCGATCGCCTCGTTGCCACCGACCTTGTACAGAGCCAGCAGCAATCCGCCAAAGACGATTCCCATCACGGCGCTGAACCCGAGAGAGATCTTCACCAGCGAGCGCACTTCCTGGCGGCTGACTACCGATTCATCTTCCAGGTAGGAAACTGCTCCGCGGCTAATCGATTCTGCCGGACTAAGCGCTCGGGCACTGAGCAGATTCGAAGCCGAATCCGTTGCGCCCCCACGCAGATAGGCAACAGTTGCACGGTTTTTGCGATCCTGACGAAACTTGACGATACTTGCGCCATGACGGGCCAAGAGTATGTCTTCGCCGAGAGGGATCGCACCCATGTTCTGCTCCTAGATTTTTGCCAACATCGTAATTCCAGTAAAGCCCATAAATTTCCCCCTTTTTACAGAACCCTCTAATTCGTTCACAACGTCACAGCACCTTGTGATTCAATCCGCATGAATAACCGGAAGTTACGGCAAAAATGGTGACTTGCGCCATTTATCAAAGAGGCTAAAAATCAAAGCGTAAATATGATTCTGAAGAATATTTATTCTTTAACTAATCTAGGTTTTGCGACCCGTCCATCATCACTCAGGCGGCGAATGCGACGGGTCTAGCGAAGAGCCTGAGCGGGGAAATGAATGACGGCGGTGAGCGAATCCAAAATGTTCTATTCACCGCCGCCATTGAAGGTAGCGCACCGATACCTGCTAGGCGGTCTTCATCTGCCCTTGCTTGCGGTCGCGCTTAACTTCGTGAATGTGTGCCTTGAGCTCCTGATTCGTCAGGTTCTCCGGGGATGCGACGCCATGCTTATTTGCATGCCGAATCAGCGACTCGCGGATCTCTGCTGCGTGTGTTCGCCGGTATTTCGCGACCAGATAGATACTGGCGCCAACAAGCGCCGTAAGGGTGACCAATGCGGCCAGTATAGTTACGTCAACACTCATTAAGTTCTCGGCCTCCTCAAAACTCAACCGCGGATGCGGCTAGACTCGACCGAGGCATCATCAGCGATGGTTCGCGACTTCGATACGCCTCACCTCGGAAGAGAACGTTCATCTTAGCATTTTTATTCGAATAATGCTAGTCGCTATCGTCAGGAAGTACGAATCGAGAGCGTGTTCCCGAAGCCTGCAAATCGTTCTACTTTCGCACGCTGGCTTCGATTCCGTTGTGGACCATATTCCCGATACGTTCTCATCCAAACGTCAGTATCGTCGCGGGGTACCAGCCTGGTTGCAACCGTTCGCTAATATTCGTCGGTACCGTGGCTGTGTTCAAAGACAAGAGAAGTTTGGGTGGTGGCCACCGCGGGATTTGCCGACAGGTTGTCCAAGACGAACTGTCGCACATCTGAAGAGTTTCGGACCGCAACGTGCAGGACGAAGTCGTCGGCGCCGCCGAGGAAGAACAGTTGGCGGACTCCGGGTTTAGCGCGCATGTCCGAAGCGAAGCTGGACATGAGGTGACGTGCACCCGGGCGTATTTTGACGAAGATCAGCGCCTCGAGCTCCCGACCAAGTACTTGCGGGTCGACCTCGATGGTGAATCGGGAGATGACTCCGGAGTCGCGTAGCGCATTGAGTCGAGCCAAGCAGGTGGATGCCGCGATTCCCAATTCCTCGGCCAACGAGTTGTTGGTTCTCCTCGAATTCTCCGAGAGCAGCGCCAACAACCGCCGGTCTAGCTCATCGAGCTGGGCAGTTCTTTTTTCGCCAGACGCGGGGGTATTGAGCATCTATTTGCACCAGCTTTCACTACCAAATTTGCGGGCCTTGCTGTCTTGGACGTCTTTGCATTCTCTAGAACAACATCATAGTGAGTTCATGCTTGATCAGGCATGGTCTCATCGCAAGCGGCATCTCTAATCCGTTCCGAATTGCGCTTGTGGTAGCGGAGGAAAAAATACACGATCACCGCGATGACCAATAGTGCAGCAACAATAAACGGCCAATCCAGCAAGAGCCAGGCGTAGAACACCGCCATGCCAATGGTCGAATAGATCAAGGCCCAGGCCAGCGCTCCTACTGTCACCGCAGGCAGGTAGCGCCGTAGTGGCATCCGGCTAGCCCCGGCCGAGGCATTGACCGCAGACTGAATTCCGACGGTGAGGAAGCACAATGGAACCGCAAGCATTCCCCACCGGGCAATGAATCTTTGGGCACGCCGGTACATAATTCCGTGCATGATTCTCTGATACCGGGTATTTTCCACTCCGCGTGCCACTGCGCGGCCTACCCAATAGGTCGCGTTGCCGCGAAGCAACGCTGTGCAAAAGAAGAAAGTGAAGGTCACCAGGAAAGGTGCGTCATGCACCAGCCAATCAATTGTCATTTACCACTACGGAACACTTTTAATCTTCGTGACCAGTACGGCACCAACGAGGCTGATCACCGCGGAGCAGATGAACAAGGTTGAATACCCGCCGAACCAAGTCACCGACAGCCAAGCGACAAGCGGGGCTACGACCTGAGGCAGGGAGTTCGCAATATTGATCATGCCCAGATCCTTGCCCCGCGAGTCTTCATGCGGAAGCACTTGGGTCAGCAGGGCAAAATCCACCGCCAGGTAGGCTCCGAAACCAATGCCCAGCAGTACCGCGGCAATGATTGCTGTGCCGAAGGACGAGGCGAAAGCCAGCGTGAGGGCAGCAATGGCCACGATGACCGAGGAGATGATTACATACTTCTTGCGCTTCCCATCCCGATCTGACAACCGTCCGGAGATCACCGAGGAGAAGATCACGCAGAAGGCGTAGATGGCGGTCAGCACCAGCACCCCGGTAGCCGGCTCCGGATGATGCAGTTCGTCTTGCAGGAAGAAAAGCAGGTAGACCAAACACAGTTGGCTGCCCAGATACAGCAGGAATCGAGTCAGCCAAGCCCACCCGAAATCGGTGTACCGCACCGGATTGATCCAGAAGCTTTTGATGAATTCCAAGAGTTTCAACGGTTCCAGCGTGCCCTTGGGCAATGGCACGTCCTGGCGCATTAATACGAACGGGATGGCGCAGATCGCCACCGCGGTAGCGACCATGGCATAGCCGAAAACCAGGTTCGAGGCGGCCACCATGCCGATGACCGCGCCAATAAGCGAACCACAGGTCTGGCCCAGTGCTACCAGTCCACCGACCAGTCCACGCTGTTCCACCGGCACCTTATCGGGGATGGCCGCGAAGATCGCGGCCAGTGCCGCGTTGCCGGCGGCCTGCATCAACGCCCAGCCGATCACCAGCACGGTCACCGTCTGCGCGGTGGACATCAAGAGCAATGCCAGCGCGGCAAAGACGGTTCCACACATCACCCACGGGACGCGTCGACCAAACTTCGAGGTACTCCGGTCACTCAAAGCACCGAATAACGGGTTGGCAACCAGCGATACCGCGGCGCCCACGCCGGTGACCAGCGAAAGAATGGCGTTTTTCTGGCTCGCGTCCAGCTGTTCGGCGTGCAGGCCGAGCAGCACCTGAATCGGCGCGAAGAAGCCGACATTGATGCCGATATGGACAATGACGACCGCCGCTATCCAGCCGGCTCCTACGCGCTTCGTCGGAACGCGAAGAGCTTCGGGCAACTGCGAATTACGTTCTGTGATCATGCTCGGTCCTGCCGTCCAAGGTCGCGAGGACCGACCAGTGGGTCTCGTAGTTCTTCAATGCTCGGGGTGACGCCTCGGGCGATAAGTCGTTTAACTGCCTTGGACATCAGCCCGCCATCGACCATTGATGCGGCGATCAGGCTTCCAGACTCGTCCAAACCAAAGAGTACTTGCAGCTGGCCTCTCCGGTTCAACCGCGAGATGGTTCGACTTGCCTTGCCGAAGTCCCCCACCGTTTCGACGTGGCTGTCGTGGCGGTCAGACCAGAACCAGGGAACCGAGTGTGCGGTTGCTTCGGTGCCCATGATGGTTGCGGCAGCGATGGCTGCGTCTTCCATGGCTGCTTCCCAGTGCACCGCGCGTGGCCGCTGAACCATGCGCGCGGCGTCCCCGATGGCAAGGACTTGCCGCTGACCGGTGGCACGCTGGGATTCATCGACGAGAATCCCGTCGTTGATTTCCAGCCCCAGCTCTGCTGCGAGCTTGGTTTCGGCGGTGACACCGATTGCTGCAACGATGACTTCTGCGTCGATCCGCCGACCGGAAACCATCGCGTGCGTCGGACCGAGCTCGGTCACCGCACCGGTCATCGAGGTAATCCCTCGGCGGGAATGCTCGGCATGCAACGCCGTTGCCATGTCTGTGCCCAAGACTTTGGACAGTGGTGCCAAAGAGCTGGACACGAGGGTCACCTGCGCACCGAGCATTTTTGCGGTGGCGGCGAACTCCGCACCGACCAGCCCGGCGCCGATGACGAGGACTCGTTGGCCGAACATTCCATCTTCCAGCATCGACGACAGGTAAGCGGCGTCGTCTCCGGTGTGCAGGCTGCGCGCGTATTCTGCGCCTGGCACCTGAAGTTTGTTGGGAGTGGTGCCCGTGGCGAGCACCACCCAATCGTCCGGCTCCGTGGGTACGCTCAGTTCGGTGACCGATTCCTGGACCAGGCCCACACCATGTTCCTCGAACCAAGCAAGCGGAACGAAGTGCTCACGCTGCAGCGACTTGCTTAGCGGTGGCCGGTCATAGGGAAGCCCCTCGGGGTCACTGATCTTGATGCTTCCGGAATATCCCTTGTTGACCAATTCGCGCGCAAGGGTAAATCCGGCAACGCCACCGCCGACAATATGAACTGACGGCATTTAGATATCTAGCTCCAAATTCCCGTCAACTACCGCAACCTTGTAGGTGCGCGCGTCATCGGTGGCGGGAAGGCACTGCACCTTTCCGCTCTTCAAATCGAAGGTGGATGCGTGCAAGGGGCATTCAACTTCGCACCCTTCGACCCAGCCGTCGGAGAGCGAAGCGATCTCATGGGGGCATTCGTCCTGCAACGCATAAAAATTGCCGTCTGCTGCATGGAAAATCGCAATGTCTTCGCTGGCGCCGCTGTCACTGGCGGGGACCAGCAATGCGTCTCCTCTGGCAATCTGTTCTGCGGGACCGACTTGGTAGCTCACGATGACTCCTTGTTGTTGAACACGTCTGGAACCATCTTGTCACTTTCGCCCGCCACTCACCTATCTGGCAGGCCACTATGAGGCAACGCAATCTGGCCTGCTACGCGCTGGCTTGCTGGAGGCCGTGTAATGCAGCGCCGGAAAGGCCGCCAGCTGGGTGCATCAAGTACCGCTTTAACCTGCAGGAATTGGTCCCGCTTCGGAGCGAGCAGCCACGGGAAATGGCTTTCGGCCACATGCTCTCCAGCGGCCGAGGACACAAAACCAGCAGCTCAAGACCGGGGTATGGAATATCGCGCCACTACTTGGTGTTGTGCCAAAGACGACAACCGAGGAGAAATGAGCAGAATATGGCCGAAACAAATCGAGTAGTCATTATTGGCGGACACGGGAAGATCGCACTTCTCGCGGCGCCCAAACTCGCACGTCAGGGAATGGACGTCGAGTCGTTGATTCGCAATCCGGACCATGCAGAAGAAATCACCGCCCTTGGCGCGACTCCGGTCGTGCTCGACATCGAGCAGGCCGACGTGGACAGCCTCGCTCGGCAGTTTGCCGGCGCCAAGGCCGTAGTTTTCTCCGCCGGTGCCGGCGGCGGCAATCCCGAACGCACGCTCGCGGTGGATTACCAGGCAGCCGTGCGCACCATGCAAGCGGCACAGCAGGCCGGGGTGAAGCGCTTTGTGATGGTTTCGTACTCACGCGCCGCGGTGGACGTGGATACCCTCGATCCGGAGAATTCATTCTTTGGCTACGCGAAGGCCAAGCATGACGCGGATGAGTACCTGCGCGGCACCGATCTGGACTACACGATCCTCGGCCCGGGCGTGTTGACCCTCGACCCGGCAACCGGGCAGATCGTCTTGGCCGATGCAGAAGGCAAGATTCAGGGTCAAGCCGCGCAAGATGACCAAGCCAACACCTCTCGTGAGAACGTCGCCGAGGTCATCACGCACGTGCTGGCTACGGACGCGGCGACTCGCGGAACAGTTAATTTCTACGACGGCTCGACCCCCATCCCCGAGGCCATCAGCTAGTTCAGGCCTCCCACACGAAAGACCGCTCGGATTTTCCGGGCGGTCTTTCACATTAACCACGGCGAAGGCGATTCGGTGTGCCGTGAGAATCGGTTTCGGATTCCCCGATAAACTACTTGTGTTACAAGTTTTGAACTTGTAGCATAAGTTGCATGAAGGGCCCGCACAGGGCACATCCACTGCAGGAGTTCGAAACCCCATGAGCTACACACCCGATGCCATTCGCCACGTCAAACTCTCCACCGCACGGCTCCCCCTAGCCACGCCGATCTCGGATGCCAAGGTGTTCACCGGACGCCAGAAGCCGATGACCGAAGTGGTCTTCCTCTTCGCGGAAATCACCACCGAACAGGGCCACCAGGGCCTTGGCTTCTCCTACTCCAAGCGAGCCGGAGGCCCCGCGCAGTACGCACACGCCAAGGAAGTCGCGCAGACAATGATCGGCGAGGACCCCAACGACATCGCCAAGCTCTATACCAAGCTGCTGTGGGCCGGTGCCTCGGTGGGACGTTCGGGGGTGGCCACCCAGGCACTAGCCGCCTTGGACATTGCGCTCTACGACCTGAAGTCCAAGCGCGCGGGGCTTCCCTTGGCCAAGTTCCTTGGCTCCCACCGCGATTCGGTTCGCACCTACAACACCTCCGGCGGATTCCTGAACGCCAGTATCGAAGAGGTCAAGGACCGCGCGACCCAATCCATTGCCGAGGGCATCGGCGGCATCAAGATCAAGGTCGGCCTGCCCGACAGCGCCGAAGACCTGCGCCGCGTCGCCGCCGTGCGCGAGCACATCGGGGCGGACTTCCCGCTGATGGTGGATGCAAATCAGCAGTGGGACCGCGCTACCGCCTTGCGCATGGGCCGCAAGCTCGAAGAGTTCGACCTGGTATGGATCGAAGAGCCGCTGGACGCCTACGATGCCGAGGGCCATGCGGCGTTGACCGCTGCTCTGGATACCCCCATCGCCACCGGCGAGATGCTTGCCTCGGTCGCCGAACACGAGCGGCTGATCTCCGCCCGTGCGTGCGACATCATTCAGCCTGACGCTCCACGCGTCGGCGGCATCACCCAGTTCCTGCGTCTGGCGACGCTAGCCGATCAGGCTGGACTGGATCTGGCGCCGCACTTCGCCATGGAAATCCATCTGCATCTGGCCGCCGCCTACCCACGCGAACCCTGGGTGGAGCATTTCGACTGGTTGGATCCGCTGTTCAATGAACGCCTGGAAACCAAGGATGGCCGCATGATCGTGCCAGATCGACCAGGTCTGGGATTCAGCTTCAGCGATCAGGCACGCGCCTGGACCACCGAATCGGTTGAGTTCGGCCGGGCCTAAGGAAGCATTAATAAGCGCCGGGACACCTCGTTGAGGTGTCCCGGCGCTTATTGTTGAACTATGGAGAGCATGAAACCGAATCTGACCACCACGCTGGTCGAACACCTTCGTGAGCGGATAAGTTCTGGGGCAATCGCCCCCGGCGACAAGCTTCCCAGCGAGAATACGCTCATTGCCGACCACGGGGTCTCGCGCACAGTGGTCCGTGAAGCCATCACCCGGCTGCAGGCCGAGGGACTGGTGCATACTCGCCGGGGCGCAGGCAGCTTCGCGTTGACTCCCCCGGCAGAGGATGCCTCGACGCAGGCGCGTGTACCGCGCACCCTGGCCGAACGCCGTCAGCTGATCGAGTTCCGCATGGGCATTGAATCCGAGGCGGCGGCTCGTGCCGCAAGCCGGTCTGCCTCAGCGAATCTCACCGACATGGACTCGGCACTGGCCGCTTTCCGCGCCGCCGGCCCCAACGCTGCCCAAGCCATGAGCTGTGACTATGAATTCCATCTGGCGGTCTCTCGCGCCAGCGCGAACCCATACTTCGTGCAAGCCGTAGAGCTCTTCGGACCGGCAATGATCGCCATGCCGCGTCAGCGGTTCGAGATCCCTGATGGCAAGCTTGCCCCGCGCCTGGAACGCGTAGCCGAGGAACACGAAGCAATCCGAGCTGCCATTGCCTCGGGAAACCAATTGTCTGCCAGCGCCGCCATGCGCTTGCACCTCGCGAACTCCTTGCACCGATTGGACCTTGAATCTGGCATTCCCGAGGGCAACTAACTGGCATTTAGGCAGCACAGGTGCTCACTGCAACAGCATCAAGGCCGTAGCTACCCCGGATATTCCGGGGTAACTACGGCCTTGATTTATCTGCGGAGAAGCGCTTGCTACGCTTGTTCTACCTTCACCGCTAGCACCGGGTGCTGGGCCTGGAGCAAGATGCGTTGCGCTTGGGAACCCATGATGAACTTCCCCACCTGCGAGCGCTGGCGAAGCCCAATGACAATGAGTGACACTTGGTGCTCATCTGCCAATCCCAGGAACTCTTCGGTGAGATCATCACGGTATGTCGATTCGAGCACCCGAGCATCGATGCCCGCCTGTGTAGCGGCTTCCAGGACTCTGTCCAGATCTTCTGATGATGCGGTGTTCTTGTCCACCAAAGAACCTTCGCGCGAGGAATTTACGATCAGCAACTCCTCCTGGCGCAACTTCGATTCTTTGATTGCCGCGGCTACCGCGGCCTCTCCGACATTGCTGGGGACGTATCCGACGATGATACTCATGCGTTTTCCTTTTCCTTCGCGGCCGCGTCGGCTAGCGAGCCGTTTTTGCGCCTGTCGATAGCTGACTTAATCATTGGCCATACCGCAACGAAGATGAACAGAGCCAGCAGCGTTGCAGAGATTGGGCGGGTGAAGAACCCCGCGGGATCTCCTTCCAGCACCAGCAGTGAGCGGCGCAGGTTGGATTCCAGCAGGCTTCCTAGGACGAAGGCCAAGACCAGTGGGCCTGGTTCAAAACCGAACTTCTTCATCAGGTAGCCAAGGGCGCCGAAGAGCACCACCAGCAGCACGTCGAACATCGAGTTTCGAATCGTGTAGGCCCCCAGCAGGGTGATCAATGCGGTAATCGGAGCGAGGATCGCTGCACGGATGCGCAGGATCCTGACGAACACCCCGATCAGGGGAATGGACATGATCAGCAGCAGGATATTTCCGATATACATCGAGTTCACCACGCCCCAGAAAAGTTCGGGGTCGTTGCTAATCAGCTGCGGGCCAGGGGTGATTCCCTGGATTAACAGGGCACCGAAGATGATTGCCATGGTGGCGTTCGCCGGGATGCCCAGGGTCAGCAAGGGGATGAACGAGCTGGTCGCCGCGGCGTTGTTTGCCGTTTCAGGGCCCGCAACTCCTTCAATGGCTCCCTTGCCAAATCGCGAGGGGTCCTTCGCGGTTTTCTTTTCCATGGCGTAGGAGGCAAGCGAAGAGATAGTCGCACCGCCGCCTGGCAGAATTCCCAGGAAGAACCCGAGCACCGAACCGCGGCCAATAGCGCCCGAAGCTTCTTTGATGTCTTTGGCCTTGGGCCAGACATTAGAGACCTTCATCGGAGCCGTGGCTGCACGGTGGCGTTCTTCAAGGTTGTAGAGGATCTCGCCGACGCCGAAGAGTCCCATGGCGATGGGTACGAAATCGATTCCGTCGGCCAGCGACAGGTTTCCAAAGGTGAAACGTTCGGCACCGGTGAATCCATCACGGCCTACGGTGGCAAGGAACAGGCCTACCGCGGCGGCGATGATCGCCTTGATCTTCGTGCCCCCGGAGATTGTGGCAACCAGCAGGATGCCGAGCATTGCCAGCGCGGTGTATTCCGGTGGTCCGAAGTCCAAGGCAAAGCTTGCAACCAGAGGGGCCAAGAAGGTCAACCCGATAATAGAGACCGTGGCGCCAAAGAAAGAGCCGATGGCCGCGATTCCCAGTGCGGTACCTGCCCGACCTTGCTTGGCCATGACATATCCGTCGAAGACGGTGACCACGCTGCTTGCTTCACCGGGCAGGCGAAGCAGTACCGAGGTGATGGTGCCACCGTACTGGGCACCGTAGAAAATTCCTGCGAGCATAATGATCGCAGTGACCGGCTCGACGCCATAGGTCATCGGCAGCAGAATCGCGATCGTCGCGGCGGGGCCGAGGCCCGGCAGCACGCCGATGAGCATACCGACGACGACACCGAGCAGGCAGTAGAGAAGGTTTGTGGGATCCAAGACGACGGTGAAGCCGTCGAGGACCGGTCCGAAGAATTCCATGCGCATATACCTTTACTTGCGACTTAAAACAGTCGGGGAATGGTGGTGCCGAGTGCGGCGATGAAGATCGCGTAGAAGGCGGCGACAATCAAGATCGAGTAGATCGTGGCCGACCTCCAGCGTTCACCACCTAGCCAACGCATCCAGACGAAGCACAACAGCAGTGCCGGAACTTCAAAGCCGATCAGCGGCATCAGCACCACCATCAGAATCAGTGTTCCGAAACCGATGACCGCATACCAGCTCATACCGCTGAATTTCTCGCCGTCCTTGCCTCCGGAGCGTCCGACAATGATCTGCGCGATTGCCATCACCGCTGCGATCAGTGTGATGATAAATGGCCACATGCCTGCCGCCGGCGCCGCAGGGGTGCCCAGCCCCAACCCGATTGACAGCCCCAGTCCAGCAAGGCTCAGTCCGAGAACCACCAGGGAGGAAACCAGGTTTGCGATTGGTCCAGCCGGCTCCGGAGCTTCCGCTTCCCACTGCGCCGCAAGTTCCTCGGGCGTGAGGGCATCTGCTTCATCGGCATGCTGCATTGCTTCGACGTTCGCCGGCAGATCCGTTGGATCCTGTGCGACCTTTTTCGCGTCCATTACTTTCATCCTTTGGTACTCACTTTCGGATTGGGGCCGGTAGCTTTTGGCTACTTACCTGCCAGCGAGATGCCGTGCTCTTCGGTCAGATCCTTGTACTTGGTAGCCAGTTCGTTCCATTCGGAGACAACCTCTTCGCCCGAAATCTCGTGAGGGGAGAGCATGTTCTGTTCGTTGAAACTCTTGTAGCTATCGGTGCCCACTGCGTCCTTGATCGAGGCGACGAGCGTTTCCTTCGCCTCATCGTCCAGGCCCTTCGGTGCCGCGATGGCGCGGTACTGGGACACCGGCACCTCATAACCTGATTCGATGGCGGTTGGTACATCCGGAAGGAATTCGTTGCGCTCCTTGGAAAAGACCACGATTGGAGTGACGGTACCTGCGTCGATCTGCGGCTTGGCTTCGCCGAGCTGAACTGTGGAAACCTGAACTTGATCGCCCATAACTGCTGTCAAAGCCGGGGAGCCCGAATCAAAGGGAACCGTGGTTCCCTCGATGCCGGCCTGTGCCAAGAGCAGCGCCTGGGCCAGCTGCGAACCGGTGCCAACGCCCGTGGTGCCGAAGGAGAGCTTCTTGTCGCTGTTCTTAATATCATCCAGATTCTTCACGCCCGAGTCGGTGCTGGCGACCATCACATAGTCGTCCTGGGAAAGCCCCATGAGGACATCCAAGTCGTCGAGGGAGACCGCTTCTTCTTCCGAAACCGCCAGCGGAGTGATGGTGATCAGCGACGCGTTGAGCAGGATCAGGTTCTGGCCATCGGCATCCAAGGCCGCTACTTCCTGAGTAGCCAAGGCGCCGTTGGCACCGGGCTTATTCACGACGGGCATAGCAACGCCTAGTGATTCGGCCATGCCTTCGGCGGCGGCGCGGGCAATCAGGTCGGTGGAACCGCCAGGAGCCTGGCCCACGGTGAGCGTTACCGGTCCGCTTGGGAACTCAGCGGATGAAGAGCTGCCGCCGCCCACGTTGCCGCCACATGCGGTCAGAGCCAGAGCCGCGCCGGCTGCGGAGATTGAGAGGAGAGTGCGTCGGGTCATGCGATTTTTCACGGGAAGATCTCCTATGGTTTCGAGTGTATGAGTCCTAATAAAGCCGATCTCGTGAGTCAGCTCACCATTTAGGTCTCCGGTACAGCCTAGAAAACAGATATGATGCATGTCCAAGGTCAACTATGCATGGAATGATTCCCGAAAGGTATCAAGTGTTCACTCTGGATCAGGCCCGCAGCTTCGTTGCGGTAGCAGAAGAGCTGCATTTCGGACGGGCCGCTGAACGTCTCAATATGACGCAACCTCCGCTGAGTCGGCAGATTCAAAAACTGGAAAGATCCGTCGGAGTTGAGCTGCTCGAACGAGATAACCGCCGAGTGTCACTCACCGCTGCCGGCCACGCATTCCTCGCCGATGCCCGGCGGCTTGTGGTTGCCGCCGAACGGGCGCCGGATAACGCGCGGCGCATTGCAGCGGGCCAGCTCGGTGAACTTCGCATCGGGTTTACCGCCGCATCGGGCTTTAGCCTCTTAGGTCCGCTGCTGGCCGAAATCACCGAACAAATGCCCGAGGTCCATCTGGATCTCGTGGAAATGGTTACTAGCGAGCAGGTAGGCGCCCTGCTCGACGGGGATCTGGACCTGGGGCTCGCCCGGCCGCCCTTTGACGAGAAGCTCTTCGAATCCACCTTGCTCTTCTCCGAAGGCCTGTTCGCCGCGGTGCCTACGGGGCATCGGCTTGACCTGCTGCAGCGAGAACTCATTTTTGATGACCTCCGCGAAGAACCATTGATCATGCACTCTTCGACCAAGGCGCGCTACTTCTACGATCTGGTGGTCCGCCGGCTGGATGTCGAGCACAAGAACGTGCGCCATACCGTCAGCCAGATCCTCACCATGATCGCCTTGGTCTCCGCCGGGCGCGGTATCGCGATTGTTCCGGAAAGCGCCAAGCTGCTGGGCGTGCACGGGGTCAGCTACCTGCGGCTAGGAGAGGTCACCGACGATCCCGTGCAATTGCACGCCATCTGGAGCAAGACCTCCCGCAACCCGGCCCTCGAACGCCTGGTGGAGATTGTGCGCGGATCACTCCACGGCTAATGATGCTCGTAGGGTATCAAACAATATAAATATGGGCTTGGACAGGCATCATGCTTGCTCCATACGCTGGGGACAACGGATTCAATCCACCCACCTTCCGTCGATGCACCTTGCGACGGATCAAGAAAAGGACCATCCCCCATGGCTCAGTACACTCCCGCCGAACTCGCCGACAAGCTCAAAGACGGACTGCTTTCCTTCCCGGTCACCGCGTTTGATGCTGACCTTGAAATCGACGAGCCAACCTACCGCCGCCATCTGGATTGGCAGTCGAGCTTCGAGGTCGCAGGCCTGTTCGCGGCCGGCGGCACCGGCGAAGGCTTTGCCCTGACCTCAGAGGAAGCGGCCAGGGTTGTTCGCATGGCTGTGGAAGAAGCGGGCTCACGAGTTCCGGTGCTCGCCTCGGCCGGCGGTTCGACCAAGCAAGCCATCCAGAACGCCCAGGACGCCGAAGCTGCAGGCGCCGAGGGGTTGCTGCTGCTGCCTCCATACCTGACCGAGTGCGACCAGGAAGGCCTGTACCAGCATGTCTCCTCGATCTGCTCCGCAACCAAAACCGGCGTGATCGTGTACAACCGCGCCAACGCCGTCTACTCGGCGGACACCGTGGCCCGACTGGCAGAGAACCACGAGAACTTCATCGGCTTCAAGGACGCCAACGGGGACATTGAGCACCTGACCAAGGTCTATGCCAAGAACGGTGACCGCTTGTTCTACCTCGGCGGCCTGCCCACCGCCGAGACTTTTGCGCTGCCACTGCTGCAGCTGGGCATGAGCACCTACTCCTCGGCGATGTACAACTTCGTCCCGGAATTCGCCCTGGACTTCTACAAGGACGTGCGCGCCCAGGATCGCGTGGCAGTCAATGAAAAGCTCAACCGATTCGTATTGCCGTACCTGGATATCCGCGACCGCGTCAAGGGCTACGGTGTCTCCATCGTCAAGGGCGGGTTGAAGGCCATCGGCCGCGACTCGGGTTCGGTCCGCCCACCGCTGCAGAACCTCACCGAGCAGGACCTTGCGGATCTGAGCGCACTGATCCAGCAGGCAGGCATTGTGCCCGCCGAGGCCACCCACTAAGCCAAGCCGCGTACATCACCGGCAAATCAACACGTCGAATCAGGAGTAAACATGACCACCAATACTCAGAATTTGAGCGGGCAATCAATCCTTGCGGGTGCTGCTACCACCGGCAACGGCCGCGCCGTACACGGCTACAACCCTGCCACCAATGAACCGCTGGAGCCGGCTTACTCGCTTATCGATCTGGATCAGCTGAAGATCGCCACCGCGGCGGCGGCCGAGGCTTTCGAATCCTTCCGCTCGCTGGAGCCCGCGAAGCACGCGGATTTTCTGGATGCGATTGCCGAGAACATCGAAGCCGTGGGTGCCGAGCTGGTGGCACGCGCCATGGCGGAAACCGGGCTTCCCGAGGCGCGCCTGACCGGCGAGCGCGGGCGCACCACCGGGCAGCTGCGGCTGTTCGCTAAGGTGATCCGCCAAGGCGACCAGCATGGGGTCCGCGTTGATCCGGCACTGCCCGATCGCGCCCCGCTCCCGCGCGTTGACATTCGCCAGCGCAAGATTGCCGTGGGACCGGTTGCGGTCTTCGGCGCCTCCAACTTCCCGCTGGCATTCTCCACCGCGGGCGGAGACACCGCCTCGGCGCTGGCCGCTGGCTGCCCGGTTATTTTCAAGGCACACAACGCTCATCCTGGCACTAGCGAGATTGTCGGTCGGGCAATCAGCAAGGCCGTTGCGGACTTCGGCCTGCACCCGGGCGTCTTCTCGCTGGTTTATGGTCCGGGCGCGACCATCGGCCAGGCCCTCGTAGCGGATCCGGTGATCAAGGCAGTTGGATTTACCGGTTCGCGTTCGGGCGGCACGGCACTAATGGCTACCGCGGCCGCACGTCCAGAGCCGATTCCGGTCTACGCCGAGATGAGCTCCATCAACCCAGTGATCTTCTTTGCCGGTGCGCTGTCCGAAGATCCAGCCGCGCAGGCAAAAGCCTACCTGGGTTCTGTCTCCGGTTCCTCGGGTCAGCTGTGCACCGCACCTGGATTGGTCTTCGTGCCTACCGGCGCTGGCGGTGACGCCTTTGCGCAGGCCATCAGCAGCCAGGCTCCGAATACCGCGGGGCAGACAATGCTGACCGAGGGCATCTACAACTCCTGGATACAGGGTGTCGAGGCCTTAGGCGGCCAGCCGGGCGTCGAGCTGTTGGGTCGCGGTACCGAAGGAGCCGGTCAGAATGCACCGGCACCTGCCATCTACTCCTCCTCGGTAGAACAGCTGCTGGAAAATCCGGTGCTTCAGGATGAAATCTTTGGTGCGGCTTCGCTAGTGATTCGCTACGATTCTGCTGCCGAACTGGTCACCGCGCTGTCAAAGTTGGAAGGCCAGCTCACCGCGACCTTGCAGCTCACCGATGCTGACCACGAGACCGCTGCCGCGGTACTCCCGACCTTGGAAACCAAGGTTGGCCGTATCCTGGTCAACGGCTGGCCAACGGGCGTTGAGGTGGGCCACGCAATGGTGCACGGCGGGCCGTTCCCAGCCACCTCCGATCCGCAGACCACCTCGGTAGGTACGCTGGCCATCGAACGTTTCTTGCGCCCGGTCGCCTACCAGAATTTCCCCAATGCCCTGCTGCCACGGCCGATCGCCAAGGACAACCCTTGGAACCTGACCCGACGCATTGACGGCACCCTGACAACCACCGGAGAGTAGTCGATGAGCAGCCAGCCAACTATCGCCTCGATTCAGGTCATTCCTGTCGCCGGACATGATTCGATGCTGTTGAATCTCTCCGGCGCCCATGGCCCGTTCTTTACCCGCAATATCGCCATCATCACCGACTCCGAGGGCCGCACCGGCCTGGGCGAGGTTCCCGGCGGCGAAGCGATCCGGTCAACCATCGAGGAAGCCGGGGTACTGCTTACCGGTGCTCCGGTCGCGAAATACCGTACGCTGCTGCGCCAGGTCGCTGCCCGTTTCGCGGACCGGGATTCCGGCGGACGCGGTGCGCAGACCTTTGACCTGCGCACCACCGTGCACGCGGTGACGGCCCTCGAATCCGCTTTGCTGGATCTGCATGGCCAGTTCCTCGGTGTGCCGGTGGCCGAGCTGCTAGGGGACGGGCAGCAGCGCGATGCGGTACCAATGCTTGGCTACCTGTTCTATGTGGGCAACCCGGATCAGACCGACCTTCCGTACCTGCGCGAACCACAGGGCGCAGATGCCTGGGGGCGCGTGCGCCGGGAAGAGGCCATGACTCCCGAAGCCATTGTCCGCTTGGCCGAGGCGGCCCAGCAACGCTACGGTTTCAAGGACTTCAAGCTGAAGGGAGGAGTTCAGGATGGTGACGCCGAAGTCGATGCCGTCATCGCTCTGAAGCAGCGTTTCCCCGAGGCTCGAATCACCTTGGATCCCAATGGCGGATGGCTGTTGAAGGACGCGATCCGCTTGGGCAAGCGCATGGCCGGCGTCGTGGCCTACGCCGAGGACCCATGCGGTCCGGAGGGGCGCTTCTCGGGACGCGAGGTGATGAGCGAGTTCCGCCGGGCCACCGGACTGCAAACCGCCACGAACATGATCGCCACCGACTGGCGGGAAATGGCTCACGCGGTGCGCACCAACGCGGTGGATATCCCGCTAGCCGACCCGCATTTCTGGACCATGTCCGGTTCGGTGCGCGTCGCCCAGCTCTGCGACGAATTCGGATTGACTTGGGGGTCGCATTCGAATAACCACTTCGATATTTCGTTAGCCATGTTCACTCAGGTCGGCGCCGCGGCGCCGGGCGAGATCACTGCCCTGGATACGCACTGGATTTGGCAGGATGGCCAGGGACTCACCGAGGATTCGCTGCTGATTCGAGATGGCGAAATCAAGGTTCCGCAGCGCGCAGGTTTAGGTGTCGCGCTGAATATGGATCGGGTGCAAGAAGCTCACGAGCTGTATCTCGAACACGGACTGGGCTCACGCGATGATGCGGTCTCCATGCAATATCTGATCCCCGGCTGGACCTTCGATGCGAAGAGTCCCGCCCTGGTTCGCTAGCGGGCAGCAGTAGAATCTGAATAATGTGCCATGGACGGTGGGGATAATTTCATACTTATCCCTACCGTCCATGGCCGTGAATAACCTCGGACCTGGCAGCACCATCTTTGGGCGAGAAAGGGCAACATGCAAGGAGTATTGCAAGGATTTGCCATTGTCCTGATCCTCATCGGTATCGGCCTGGTGACCTCGATAGCCTTGCCGCGAAAACGCGTGGCAATTGCCCAGGGGCTGACCCCACTCATCTTCTACATCACCAACCCCGCGCTGATGTTCACCCTGCTGGCAAGCACGGACCTGCATGCGGTTATCGGAGTATTCACCCCGATAGCATTGATCACCGCGGTACTGACCGGTGCGCTGTATGCGATGGTCGCAAGGCTGGTTTTTAAGACTCCGGCCCATCGCCTGCCCGCCGCGGCCATGTCCACGAGCTACGTAAACGCCGGAAATATCGGGGTGCCGCTGGCCCTGTACGCGGTGGGGAGCACCAACCCTGTGGTCTCGGTGCTCATTGCGCAGCTGCTGATCATTGCACCGGTCTACCTGTGCATGTTTGCGGTGGTCTCCCGAGCTCCGCGCGGCGACACAGGCAATATGCCGCTCGCGAAGACGATCCTCAAATCCATCGCCAATCCGGTCACCATTGCTACCTTGCTCGGCGCGGTCTTCTCGTTCTTTGGCTTGCGGCTGCCCGAAGTCATTCACGCTCCGGTGCAAATGCTCGGCGACGCGTCGATCCCCCTCTTGCTAATGGCCTTCGGCATGGCGTTGTACGGCCAGCGTCCGCTGTCCGATAAGGACCTGCGAGGCGAAATCTATCTGGCGACCGCGTTCAAGGTGATTTTCATGCCGGTGCTCGCCTGGCTCGTGGCCCGATTCGTCTTTGGCCTGGCTGGAATCGAGCTTCTCGGCGTGGTGATCATGGCGGCGCTGCCCACCGCGCAAAACGTCCTGCTATTCTCCCAGCAGTTCAAACTGCCAGTTGCTGTGCCCCGAGAAGTGGTGCTGACCAGCACCTTGCTCACCATCCCGGTAGTACTGCTGGCAACGTTCCTGCTGGGCTAGGCTGGGCTGGGCTGGGCTGGACACGGATGAAAAGTGCGCTTCAGCCGTTTTCATGCCTGTCCAAGGGGAGCGACAAAGCGTGCAGCCTCCTGCCTCGCCGTTCGCGGTCGATTCGCAAAACCCAGAGCACACGAGCGAGCCCAGGCAAGCCCGCATGATTGCCGGCTTGCCTGGGCTCCGCTTTTTCTATTCTGAGAACTTCGGCGAATGGGCGCCGGGATGCTTGCCTGCGGCATATGGCTTTTGCTTGAGCATCCACCGGACAATCAGCGCGATGGCTATCAGCAGCACCGCCAACATGATTGTGCCAGCATTCAGCCCCAACCCGTGAATGAACAGGAAGGAAAGTGTGCCGCCAGCCAAGCAATAGTAGATCGTGACGAGGATCGTCTTGCGAAGCAAGTCACCTTCGCGCCCTAGCAATCCAACAGTCGCCGAGGCGGCCACGATGTTATGGATGGAAATTGGATTTCCACCAGCACCACCGATGGCCTGTGCCGCCACAATGGACTCCGGAGGAACCCCGATCTGAGCCCCTGTGGAAAATTGGAACTGCGAGAAGGTCAGGTTCGAAATCGTATTGGAGCCTGCCACGAATGCTCCCAGCGCACCGATCCACGGCGCGATAAGCGGCCAGAAGCCCCCGGAAATCGCCGCGGCCCCTTCGGCCAACGTCACCGGAATGCTGGAGAGCCCCGAATTATTCAGTTCCGGTCCCGATTGGATCAGGATGCGCACCAGCGGAACGGCGAAGAGCAATGCAACGGCGGTGCCAAAGAGCTGCCCTGCCGACACCTTGAATGCGCGCGCAATTTGGGCGCCGTTCATCTTATGCAAGACGAAGGCAAAGACGGAAGCGAGGATAAGCACGAAGCCGGGAAGGTAGAACGGTTGGATACTGGTGCTAATTCCGGTGCCGAGAATGTCCGCTACTGGAATCGCCAGTCCCGTCAGGAATGCTTTAAGATCCGGGATCACTCGAGTCGCGACCAATAGAGTGCCCATCAGAATATAGGGCGCCCAGGCGCGCAGCACGCCCATGCGCCCGGTAAGGTCAACGGCCTTGGCCGATTCGAGGGAGCCCATCCAACGCTCGGACCAGGTCTCCTTGGGCCCGAAGTCGAAGACTTCCTTGGGCATCAGGAATCCACGGCTGGAGGTAAACATGACCAGTGCGAGGCCGATCAGCCCGCCGAATAGCGAAGGGAATTCAGGACCGAGGAAGCGGGCAGTAAGTACGGAGGGGACCGTCATGGCGAGGGATGCGTAGATGGCGAAGGGCCATACGGCCAGACCGTCCCGGAAGCGGCGTTCCGGTCCGAAGAATCCGGTGAGCATGCAGACCATGATCAAGGGAATGAGCAAGCCGACGATGGCGTGGATTATTGCGACTTGCAGTCCGATTGAGCCCACGAACTCCGGCATGGTCACGCCCAGCACGCTGATGCGTTCTGCCACCGCAGGATCGCCACCGAGCCCCTGCTGGACACCAATCAGGATCGGGGTGCCCACCGCGCCGAAACTCACCGGCGTGCTCTGGATGATCAGGCCCACCATCACCGCGGCCATAGCCGGGAAGCCCAAGGCCAGCAGCAACGGTGCGACCACGGCGGCGGGAGTACCGAAGCCCGAGGCCCCTTCGATGAAGCTGCCAAATAGCCAGCCGATGATCACCGCTTGGACGCGACGGTCAGGAGAAATGTTGTTGAAGCCAGCCCTGATGGTGGACATTGCGCCACCAACTGTAAGCGTCGCGAGCAACAGCAGAGCGCCGAACACAATGTAGAGCATGGTTGCCGCGACGACGAGCCCCTCAATCGAGGCTGCAAGCACACCGCTGAAGTCCATTTTCCAGACGAACAGTGCTACCAGCACCGCAACGACATATCCGACCGGCATCGCGAATTTCGCGGGCCAGCGGAAGCCTGCGAGCAACACTCCAACCACTAATATCGGCGCCAGCGCGAGCAACGCGAGCACAGCTAAGTTGTCCATATTTCTGATCCTCTCTGACCATACTTCCGCAGAGTTCCAGTCTGCGTCCAGGCAGCTTCACTTAGTGCGAGAAACCAATCACCTTATGGTCAGACCACTATGGTCTGACCATAAGAGCATAACCTATTCTCACATAAATTGTGAGGGTAGTCACGCAATGGATTGTGCCACAGCCGCCGAGAGGACCGCGAGGGGAAGGGGCATTGAAGTTCTGACCTCACCAGAAAACCTGCGGACCCCAAGCTCCGCCTCTCTGGATCCAGTTACATTTAGCCTCAATATTTCCAGCCGAATTGGCCTGCCGTCACAGAAACGGCGCACAAACCGCTCGTCACGCCACCTTTGATCTGGCACCAAAAACGATCCCGCGGTCCAAAGGGGCCGCGGGATCGTTATTTTGCTACTTGGGGCCTTGCAGAGTCTTAGGTCAGCGTCCAGGAGCGCTTGGACAGCCCGTACCAGAAGCCGTCGATTGCCGTCTTCGCGTCGATACCGCCGGATGCATAGGCGGCACCGAGGGATACGTACAGCGGCGCCCAGTGCTCGGAGCGAGGATGAGCCTCGCGTGCCGCCGGCGCCTTGTGCATGAAATCTAGGATAGAGTCCACATCTCCGCGCGCCATCGCCTCTTCGGCCCAGTGGTCGAATTCGCTAGAGGCCGCCGGCGGAGTGGAATCGGCTCCCGCGGCAGGATTGAACCAACGCAGATTGTGGGTGGTGAACCCCGACCCGACAATCAACGTTCCGCGGTCGCGTAACGGGGCCAGTGACTTTCCGAGTTCGAACAAGCCAGCTGGATCCAAGGTCGGCATCGACATTTGCACCACCGGAACGTCGGCATCCGGAAACATTTCCTTCAACGGCACATAGGCTCCATGGTCGAGCCCGCGAGTCTCATCGCGTTCCACGTGGTGGCCATGTATTGCGGTCAGCCGCTCAACCTCGGCAGCCAGGCCTGGAGCCATAGGCGCGTCATAGCGTACGTCATAGTACTTCTGCGGAAAGCCCCAGAAGTCATAGACAAGTTCGTTTTTCTGCTGCGTGGCACTCAGCGTCACCGGAGCATTTTCCCAGTGCGCGGAGATCATCAGAATGTCCTTGGGCTTTTCGATGGCGCCTGACCAGTCAGCTAATTCGCTGGTCCATCGGGCATCATCGGCCAATGGCGGTGCGCCGTGGCTAAGGAATAGGACTGGAGGGAGTTCTGCTGGCTGCGTCATGAGACAAGGATACACTCAAGTTTATTGAAGCTTCAAGTAATTAGCGTTGTTATCCATGGCACCACCCCGCCGCGAAACGCATCCTGCGCACGGTGTCTGCAACCGCACCATGGTCTTATTTGCGAGCTAAAAGTCGATGACCGGGCCGGAGATACCTAGAATGGTAACCATGCACGATGAAAAGCTGCTTTCCGAGGTGGAAAAAGAGTTCACCACCACCCTGCTTCGCGCCCGCCAAACAATCCGCGAACGCGCCAGAGCGATCCATCCGGAGCTGCAGGCACCGGGCTACCGGATTCTGTCCTTCTTGATTCACCACGATGCACAGCAGCAAGGTGTCCTCGCCGAACACCTCGAACTGGACAAGGCCACCATTTCTCGAATGGTCAAGCAGCTTGAGACCATGGGGCTCATTACACGTACTTCGGATCCAAACGATGGCCGAGCCCAGCTGGTTTCGGTCACCGGAAAAGCGCGCGAGGCCTGGAAAGTCAGCGGGAATACCCTGCGCGAGCGGCTTCACCGCCGCTTGTCCGAATGGGACGAAACGGATGTGCGACGTTTCGCCGACCTGCTGCACCGTATGAATGAGGAAATCGAAGATCCCCAATAATCCCGGTTACTCGAGAAGCGCCATGAAATCCTCGGTATTCAGGGATGCTGCCGCCGCCATTTGGTCCGAATCCCCCAGCACCTCGTTGAAGAGCTGGGTCTTCCTTGCCTGCAAAGCCAGGACCTTGTCTTCAATGGTGTCCTTCGCAACCAACCGGTACACATACACCGGCTTATCCTGACCGATGCGGTGCGCCCTGTCGATAGCCTGGGCTTCGGCCGCGGGATTCCACCACGGATCCAGCAAAATGCAGTAGTCCGCTGCGGTGAGGTTAATGCCGAACCCTCCGGACTTGAGCGAGATGAAGAAGACCGGGAATTTGCCGAGCCCAAAATCCTCGATGAGCTCTCGGCGCTTTGCCCCGCTGGTGCTTCCGTCCAGGTAGCCGGTTTCAAAGCCAAGGTGCAGGGCAACGCCGCGTGCCTTGGACAAGAACGAGGTGAACTGGCTAAAGACCAAGATCTTATGGCCTTCGGCCACCGCGTCTTCCAGCAGCGAATGCAGCAGTTCAAGTTTCGCGCTTGGGCCGGTCCCTTCATCGACAAGCGAGGGATCCAAGGCAAGCTGGCGAAGCAAGGTCAGCGACTGCAAAATCTTGAACCGGTTGGAATCCACGTCTTGCACCAGACCCAGCACTTCCTGGCGAACACGCTGGAAACGCCGGTCGTAGGCTTTGCGGTGCGCCGATTCCAGATCCACGTAAATGACCTGTTCGGTCTTCGCCGGAAGGTCCTTGGCCACCTGTTCCTTGGTCCTGCGCAGGACAAACGGACGCAACCTGCTCTTCAGCCGTTGCATTCGCGAGCCATCCCCCGAAGCGATGGGCTTGGAATAGCTGTCCTTGAAGGCCTTGAGCCCACCGAGCAGGCCGGGCGCGGCTAGTGAAGTCAGCGCCCAGAGTTCCAAGAGGTTGTTTTCCACCGGAGTGCCGGTGACCACAAACTTGCACGGCACTTGAATCTGGCGCACCTGCTTATATCCCTTGGAAGCGTGGTTCTTGACCATTTGCGCTTCGTCCAGAATCAGCACCGAAAAGCCCATCGCTTCAAAGCGCTCGAAATCCAGCCGGAAAATTGCGTAGCTGGTGATCACCAGCTGCGCATCGCCGATTGCTTCTGCCACGCTCGAGCGGCGCTTGGTGCTTGTCTCGCCCAGCGCGGTGGTGCGAAGCTGCGGCGTGAATTTGGCCGCCTCGCTCGCCCAGTTGCCTACCACCGAGGTAGGCGCGACCACCAGATATTTGGCCTCCGGATCCTCGTGACGGGCTTTGTCCAGTGCGGCGAGCAACTGAACCGTCTTACCCAGTCCCATGTCGTCCGCGAGCACACCGCCCAACTGATGGCGGCGCAAGAAATCCAACCAGTTGAGCCCTTGCTGCTGATAGTCGCGCAAGGTGGCGGTGAAGGATTCGGTGACCTGCACCGGCTCCGGACCATCCGCCCCGGTCAGTTTCGCCATCGCGGTGAGCCACTCATTTTCCTGAGCTTCGATAATGCCCAGCGCTACCAGTTCTTGCCACCAGTCAATGCTCAACCGGTGCATTCGCACTCCCGAGGATGTGCTTTGCGCCAGTTCACCGGCTTCCGCAATGAGCTGGCGCAAGACATGGAACTCTTCGCCATCGATGGGAACCACCCGAGCGTCTTCCAGCACCAGGTAGTCATCCCCGGCGCTGAGCGCGCTGAATAGCTCGACAAAGGGAATATTCTGGTCGGCAAGCTTGATATCGACGTCCAGGTCGAACCAATCGTTGCTCGATTCGCCGGCCCCGATGCTTACCACGGCTTGCCCCTCGGCGACTCGGTACTCGGGGACTGCGGTCTGCTCGTCGACGTGCACATCGGGGTGCTCACGCAGCAATGGCAAGGTATCAAGCACAAAATCGATGCTCTCGCTGGTGTCCAGGCGCAGTGCTGCGAAGCTTCCCGTGTTCGTCTGCACCAGAGGGTGCTCGGAACCGACTTTGTCCAGGATGCTGCGCACGATCAGTCGTTCGGTTTTCCGCTGGCGTACCCCCGCATCGGCATACTGCCAGGAGAAATCTCCGGTCAGTTCGTTGCGCGAATGCCGCAGTTCGAGCCGCAGCATTGGCCGCGCCGGTTCCGGTACGTCGAAACTTCCATCGGTGCTGCTCAGCGGCGCAACGAGACGCAACCGGGACAAGAACGATTGGTTGAAATCGGATATCTGATCCGCCGGAATTTCCACCGGACCATTGCGGATAAGATCTATGAGCTCGTTGGTAATCGCCGGTTCGAAGCAGGCAAGGTGCAAGGAGCCGCCCTTGTCCGGTGCCCCGTCAGAGAACACGGCCGCGGCCGGTGGCCTGCCCAACGCGATCATGGATTTCGGGAATCCCTCCGGAGCCGAAATCTTGGGATCCAGGGTAAGCCCGGTGGGGCCTTGCCTGAAATCGACAAAACCCGTCGCAGGTGATTGCGGGAAGTCGAGGGGTTCCTTCGTCTTGGCGGCCACGATCGCGACACCCGAGTCGCGGATGCTTTTCAGACAGTGCGCCAGCTCTTCACCGGGCAGGGCGTTGAGGGTTACCCAATCGTTGCCCCAATGATTGTAATAGTAGGCTTCGCCCTGTCGCAGCGTCAGAGCGTGCAACTCCATCATCGCCTTGCGTTGAGTCTCATCGAAACGCTTGTCATGTTGCAGATTCGCCCATGAGACGCCGCTTTGCACCCAGGGCGAGCGGCTACCCGGTTGGGCCGGGCGCACTTTGATGTCATAGGACTCGGCATGCCGATATCGTTCATGAACTACCGAGACCAGCATGCCCAGCGCCAGGATATCGGCCTCGGGTTCCGCCACGGGCAAGAGTGCTTGCAAGGATCGTTGCCAGTGCGGAATCGGCCGCGGGCTCGACCCGTCATGGGGGTTGAGGCTGGAGTCGTCGCTGACCGTCAGTTCTTCATCCGGGTTGCGCGTCAGGTACAGCCCCAGCGCGGCGATGTGCTTGCACGGTCCGTCCAGTTCCTTGGCCGAGCAGTTAAAAACATAGTGGACTTTTCCATTATTCAGTTCCAGCTGGATGAACGCATCGGCGTCGGCCACGTCGGCGTGGACACGACTCATCCCGCCGGTCTGCACCCAGCGGTACGGGTTCACCTCACCCGACGAATGGATGAGGCTGCCCTCCATCATCGTTCGGGCAGCGAAATACCGGTTCAGCTCGGGAAAAGACAGCGTGTATTCCATGTCCACCATTCGTTGCAGCTCAGGTCCAAGGGAAGCGGTAGCTCAAGTCTATTTGCTTGCCCGACAAAATACCTCGTACCCTCGGCCACTGATGCAACGCCGAATTCCGCTGGAATTCATGCCGTGCCATTCATTGAAACTTCGACAAGCAAACCCGGTAGCTTTCCCCTTGAGGGATAGCTACCGGGTTGATCCTTTTGCCCTAGCGCGTCTGCGAATAGAACCAGGTGATGTGTTCTTCCAACAACTGCGCTGCACGTTCACGCTGGTTGGTGGCGAAAGCGTGGTGAATGGCCTTGTGCTGGCGGCGGAGCACGCGCACGATCGGCTGCCACGACTCGTCATCAGGAATTGATTCGGAGACGTAGTGGCTAATCGAGTTTCGCAAGGATTCCATCATGGTCTCCACCACCGAATTTCCCGCCATGGAGGCCAGCAACACGTGGAATTCGGCATCGATCCGGTGGAACGCGTCGCGGGAAAGCTGCGGGTCATCCATGCGCATGATCAACACCGCGGTGCGGTCAATGACCTGCTGGGCATGCGCCGGATTTCGCGGATTCATCTGGGCGGCCCAGGTTTCCATCAAGATTCGGGATTCAACTATTTCGCGAACGTTGATGCCTTTCGCGGCCAAGTGCATGCGCAAAGCTTGAGAAATACCCGCGGACGGGTTGGAGATGATGACAGCGCCGGAGTTCGGGCCGGAACCCGTCGAGGTTCTGACCAAGCCCAGCACATCCAGCACGCGGATGGCATCGCGAACCGATGCCCTGGAAATCTGATGCTGCTCCGCGAGCGCACGCTCGCCGGGGAGCTGGTCCCCTATGGCGAGTTTTCCGGAACGGAGGTCTGCCTCGATTGACTCAAGGACGACCTGGTACGCACGCGGGGCTGGAGTAATAGACATCAGAAGACCATTTTAGCCTTGAACTAGATTACGGAAGCATCCACGACAAAATCGGCGTGGACTGTAGGTAAACCAGGGTACACAGTACCAGCAGCATGCCTACGGACCAGCCGGCAACTTTCTTGAGGATCACCGATTCCTGGCCTTCCATCTTTACCGCGGTGGCGGCAATTGCCAGGTTCTGCGGGGAGATGAGCTTGCCGACCACGCCACCGGAGGTGTTCGCTGCGACCAGCAAGGTCGGGTCGATGCCGGCGTTGACGCCGGCGGTCTGCTGCAGCTTGGCGAACAGCGCGTTGGCGGAGGTATCCGAACCGGTCACGGCGGTGCCGATCCAGCCCAGGATCGGGGAAAGGAAAGCGAAGGCGCCGCCGGCACCGGCGAGCCAGGTACCCACGGTGATGGTCTGGCCGGACAGGTTCATCACATAGGCCAGGCCGAGCACCGAGAGGATGGTCAGGGCCGCGTAACGCATGCTGTACATGGTTTTGCCGACTTCTGCCAGGCCTTCGCCGAAGGTCATGGCGTATTTGCCGTTGCCGGTGTTGCGCGAGTAGACGAATGCAACGATCACACCGGTGATCAACAGCAGTGTGCCCGGGGAGGACAGCCAGGAGAAGTTGTAAATCGTCGAGGCTACCGCCTCGCCCGCTGCGTCGACCACGCTGCCATGCAATCCTGGCCAGCCGAACTTGATATCGGTGCTGGCCAGCCACGCCGGAATATCAACGCCCAGCTTCCACAGTTTGGCAATACCGAAGATCACGATCACCAGCAGGTACGGGAACAAAGCCATCCAGGTGTTGTTGGCGTGCAGCTTCTTGTTATGCTCCACCGGCTCGGCAGCAGCCTCCGGGGTCAGCACCCGCGCTCGCGCCTCGTCGGCACCCTTTGGAGTCCAGAAGCGAAGCAGAATCACTGCGGCGGCCAAGCCGACGAGCGAGGCCACAATATCGGTCAGCTCGTAGGAGAAGTAGGTCGAGCAAAGCCACTGGGCCACACCGAAGGAAATGCCGATGGTCAGGGTCGCCGGAAGAGTCTGGCGCATACCACGCCAGCCGTCGATAACCAGGACCAGAATCGACGGGACAAAGAGGGCCAGCAGTGGTGACTGGTGGCCCACAACCGCGCCGATTTCGGTGGCCGGGATTCCGGTCAGGGCACCGGCGGTGGTGATCGGGATGGCAACTGCGCCGAAGGCAACCGGGGCAGTGTTGGCGATCAAGACGGCACAGGCCGCACGCAATGGAGCCAGACCCAAAGCCAGCAGCATGGTTGCGGTAATTGCCACCGGAGCGCCGAAACCTGCCAGTGCTTCGAGCAGCCCACCGAAGCAGAAGGCGATCAGCACGGCCTGGATGCGGACGTCGCCACCACCAATCACATCAAAGACCCGGCGCAGATCCTCGAAGCGTCCGGACTTCACCGTCACCTGGTAGAGGAAGATGGCCATCACCACGATCCAGACGATCGGGAAGGCACCGAAGACCATGCCCATCACCCCGGAGTTCAACGCCATGCCAACCGGCATATGCCAACCAAAGATCGCGATGATGATGGCGACTGCCAGCGAGCCTAGCCCGGCTATATGTGCTTTGGTCTTGATTACTGCCAGCAAAACAAAGAAGGTAAGAAGAGGGATCAAGGCAACAAGTGCTGAGATCGCTACACTTCCCGCAACTGGATCTGTGGAGGGTGTAAACACGGTGTGGGCGTCCTTACTCGAAGTTGGTCTGACCATACGTGGTCCGACCACCTAGATTACAAGGTGAGTACGATCACAACAAATCTTGACTTATCCAAAGATGAACACATAGTATGGTCAGACCACACTTCGAAAGAGTTATTTACTATGCGGATTGCTCTCTTTGCCACATGCATCGTGGATGCCATGTACCCCGAAACCGCCAAGTCGACCGTCAAAATCTTGGAACGCTTGGGCCATGAAGTCATTTTCCCCAAGGCCCAGGCCTGCTGTGGGCAAATGCACATCAATTCCGGATACATGCCTGAAGCCCTGCCCGTGGTCGAAAACCACATCAATGCCTTTGACACCGACGACTACGACGTCGCGGTAGCTCCCTCGGGTTCCTGCGTTGCCTCCGTTAAGCACCAGCACCCGTACCTCGCAGAGCGGCTCGGCAAGCCCGAGTTGAAGGAACGAGCGGTTGCCGTCGGCAAGCGCACCTATGAGCTCTCGCAGCTCCTGGTTGACGTGCTCGGCGTGAGCAACGCCGCCGAGCAGCTGGGCAGCTATTTCCCGGACACCATCACCTATCATCCTTCTTGCCACGGCAAGCGCTCGCTGGGGCTTGGCGACCGCCAGCTGGACCTGCTGAAAACCGTGGGAGGCATTACCGTCGAGGAACTTCCCGAAGCGGATCAGTGCTGCGGCTTCGGCGGGACCTTCTCGCTGAAAAACGCCGACGTATCCACCGCCATGCTCGAAGACAAGATGAAGAACATCTGCTCCACCGGTGCTTCGGCCTGCGCCGGGGGCGACGCCTCCTGCCTGATGCACATCGGAGGCGGACTTTCACGCACCGGAGCCAAACCAAAGACCCTGCACCTGGCCGATATCCTGGCCAGCACCATGGAAGAGACGGTGACCCTGTGACTCAGGTATTCCTCGGCATGCCAGCGGCGGGACATGGCAACCTTTTCGAAGAAGAGCCATTCCCCCAGGCCGCGCACCGCGAGCTGGGCAACACCCAGATGCGCAAGAACCTGCGCCATGCCACCCACACCATTCGCGACAAGCGGGTGAAGGTTGTCGGTGAACTTTCCGACTGGGAAGAGCTGCGCGATGCCGGCTCGGCCATCAAGAACAACGCGATGGCAAATGTCGAAGAGCTGCTGCTTCAGTTCGAGAAGAACTTCACCGCCCGTGGCGGCACCGTCCACTGGGCACGGGATGCGACCGAGGCCAATAAGATCGTCACCGGGCTGGTCAAGGAAACCGGCTCCACCGAGGTGGTCAAGGTCAAGTCCATGGCCACCCAGGAAATTGGCTTGAATGAATATCTTGAGACCCAGGGCATCGAGGCCTTCGAAACAGACCTCGCCGAACTCATTGTTCAGCTGGGCAACGACAAGCCAAGCCATATTCTGGTTCCGGCCATCCACAAGAACCGCACCGAGGTGCGCGATATCTTCTTGAAGGAAATGCCTTCGGTGGACCCGGAGCTCACCGATGAGCCGGCCAAGCTGGCCGAGGCAGCCCGTTCGCATCTGCGCAAGAAGTTCCTGGCCGCCAAGGTGGCGATCTCCGGTGCGAATTTCGCCCTGGCAGATACCGGCACCCTAGGCGTCGTGGAATCCGAGGGCAACGGCCGCATGTGCCTGACCCTTCCCGAAACCCTGATTACCGTCATGGGCATCGAGAAGGTCCTGCCGAAGTGGGAGGACCTCGAAGTCTTCATGCAGCTGCTTCCACGTTCCTCCACCGGCGAGCGCATGAACCCGTACACCTCGCTGTGGACCGGGGCCAGCGCCGACGACGGACCGCAGAATGTGCACATCGTGCTGCTGGATAACGGTCGCACCCGCGCCCTGTCGGACCGATTTGGCCGCACCGCGCTGAACTGCATCCGCTGCTCGGCCTGCATGAATGTGTGCCCGGTGTACGAACGCACCGGCGGGCACGCCTACGGTTCGACCTACCCCGGCCCGATTGGCGCGATTCTTTCCCCGCTGATGACCGGCATCGAGGCAGAGGACAACGGTTCGTTGCCCTATGCTTCCTCGCTGTGCGGCGCCTGCTACGACGCGTGCCCGGTGAAGATCAATATCCCCGAGATCCTCGTGCACCTGCGCGGCGAAGACGTGGATGCCAAACGCGAGACGCATAAGATCCCCACCCAAATGGACCTGCTGATGAAGGGTGGTTCCTGGGCGCTGGGCAAGGGCAAGAACCTGGGGCTGCTTGAAAAGGCTCTGCCGCTGGGCCGCCTGATGGCCGGCAAGGACAAGAAGATCAAGAAGCTTCCGGGCATCGCGGCCGGCTGGACGCAGAGCCGCGATATCCCTGCCCCACCGAACAAGTCCTTCCGCGACTGGTGGAGCGACGAAAAGGAGTCCAAGTGAGCGCCAAAGAAGAAATCCTCGGCCGCATCCGTTCGGCGCTGTCAGATGCGCCGGTAGCCGAGGAAACTCCCCGCGAGTACCGTACCTCCTCGCAGATGTCCGAGGAAGAGCTCATCGAGATGCTGGTAGACCGGCTGGTCGATTACAAGGCGGGCGTAGAGGTCATCGACAACGCGCAGATTCCCGAGTTTGTTGCCGCGAAACTGAAGGACGCTAATTCGGTCGTCTTCCCGCATGGGCTGGATCAGCAGTGGCTGGCTGACCTGCCGCAGGGGGTCGCCCAGATTGCCGATGCCCCAGGGTCACGGCTTACGGTTGCCGAACTGGATGAGACCAGCGCCGTGGTGACCTCCTCGCAGGTGACCATCGCCGAGTCCGGAACCATCATCCTCGACGGCGAGCCGAATCAGGGGCGCCGCGCGATTTCATTGGTCCCGGACCATCATCTGTGCATCGTTCCGGTGTCCAGCATCGTGCAGCTGCTCCCCGAAGCAATGCCCCGGCTGACCATCACCCGCCCGTTGACCTGGATCTCCGGGCCGTCGGCCACCAGCGACATCGAGCTGGAGCGAGTGGAGGGCGTGCACGGTCCACGCACCCTGGACGTGCTGCTGGTGCGCGGGCTGTAGCAAACACATTCACTAAAGCCATCGTGGCCGGATCCCGTTCCTAAAATTCCAAGGGGATCCGGCCACGAGTCTATTAATCGGCGCCGGCTGTTGTTGCCACTGCCATTTTGTTGGGCGGCTCGGCGGGCCATGCCGAAGCATTCTCCTGTCCGGTAACCAGATCCAAGCTATGCCTCGCCGGGTGCTCTGTGCCGTGGTTCCACCGCTGGCGGCATCTGGCAGCTAGCGCGCTCGCGCTATCCCGAGAGGGTACGTTAAACCTAAAAAATCCCGCCAGTGGCGGGATTTATGGGCGAATCTCCTAGAGGTGCGAGAACATTTTCAAGCGCATCGATTTGGCCGTCGACATATGCGCCCGGACTTGCTCCTGCGCTTGGTCCGAGCGGCGCTCGCTAATCAGCTCCACGATGCGCTGGTGCTCATCGAGGGAGTCGGCCCAGCGCGATCCCACCGAAAGCGTCGAGGTTGGGGCGTGCAGTTGATGCGTTGCCAAGCGCTCCAGCAGGTCTTCGAGCACCGGATTGTGCGCTGCACGCCAGAGCGAGCGGTGGAACTCGATATTTGTCAGCAAACGCGTTGAATCATCGGGATCGACCAGCGCGCGATCCCGTTCAACGAGCGCTTCGAGCCTGACCAGGTCCGGGTCGGTCCGGCTCCGCGCGGCCTCCGCAGCGGCCTGCCCTTCGAGCATGATGCGCAGGTCGTAAACCTGCATGATCTGCTCCGGGTCAATTTCGCGCACGAACAATCCGCGGGCTCGGCGTTCGAGCAGCCCCTCATGCAGCAACCGGGTGAGCGCCTCGCGCACCGGGGTGCGCGAGACGCCGAAGCGTTCGGCCAGCGCGACCTCACGCAGCGGATCTCCGGGCGCGAAGGCACCGCGCAGCAGGTCTTCCTTCAACTGCGCGTGAATCGTTTCCGAATCGATCTTCGCCATGCCCCGCCGTTCTGCGTCCAATAGTAGTGATCTGCAGTTCCCTCGTACGCGGCACCGCGTACGAGGGAACTGCACCTTGCCTTAGGCCAGATTACCGGCTCGGCGGCCAAACACGACACCGGCGGCAAGACCCGAACCACCTGGGTAGTTCGCCGAGAACAGTCCACCGAGCATCTCGCCGCAGACGAACAGGCCCGGTACCGGCTGGCCTTCTTCGTTCAGCGCGCGGCCCTCGGTGTCGCCCTTGAGCCCACCGAAGGTGAAGGTGATGCCGCAGGTGACCGGGTAGGCGTAGAACGGACCGGTGGCCAACGGGGTGGCCCAGTTGCTCTTCACCGGGGTGACCTTCGAGGCGCGGCCATCCAGCACGTTCGGATCGAACGGGATGCTGGTGTCGATGGCACCGTTGTATTCGGTGATGGTCTTGGCCAGCGAGGCGGCGTCGACGTTGATCTTCTGGGCCAGTTCCTCGACGGTATCGGCAACGACTTCGGAGATGCCAGGCATCTCATATTCTTCACTGCGCAGCATCGGACGCAAGTTTGCATCGAAGATCTGGTAGGCGACAGAATCCGGCTGCTTCAAGATTTCGCGGCCGTACTTGGCGTAGGTCAGGTTGCGGAAGTCCGCACCTTCGTCGAGGAAGCGCTCGCCAAGGTTGTTGACGATGATTCCCAGCGGGTAGGACTGGCGGGTCAGGCGGTTGGTCAGTTCGCGGTTCGATTCGTTCTTCGCGGTGAATGCGTCCCACTGCACCGAGTGGCAGGTGCTCCAGTCGCCGCCCTTGGCAATGCCGATCTCCAGTCCTGCCTGGATCATTGCACCGTGGTTGTATGGGGTGCCGCGGACCTTCGCGTTCTCCCAGCCCTCACCCAAGTGCTCCTTGCGCAGCTCAGGGTTGGCTTCGAAGCCACCGGCGCCCAGGACGACCGACTCGGCGCGCAGTTCCTGCACGCTGCCGTCGCTCTGGCGGACCTTGACACCCTTGACCGTGCCGTCTTCAACGATCAGCGCGAAGACGTCCTGCTCGAAGCGGACCTCGGTGCCAAGCTTTTCGGCCACCGCAAGGTGATCCTTCATCAACCCTTCGCCGCCGTCCACGTTTCCGACATGCAGCCCGCCCCAGAAGAGGAAGGTGCCATCTTCGCGGGAGTACGCTTGGCGCTCGTACATCAGGCGGTACTTCAGCCCCAGGGACTTCAGCCAACGCAAGCCCGGTGCTGCTTCGGTGACAAGAACCTCGGTCAGTTCCTTGTCATTGCGCCCCTCGGTGACCTTCGCCATGTCGCCCGCGTAGTCTTCCGCGGAGTAGGGAGGAACCTCGGAGAGCTTGTGGCGCTCGTCGAATTCGATGAAGTCCTGCAGGTCTTCCAGACCGTTATGCGCGATGCGGGTGGCGCCGGCGGTGTAGTAGCTGTTTCCGCCGAACTGATCCTTCGGAGCTTTTTCCAACAGCAGGACCTTGCGGCCGCGCGTGACCGCAGCGTGTGCGGCGGTGAAGGCCGCGTTGCCTCCGCCGACGACGATAACGTCAGCAACGTTAGTGGATTTTCCCTGGACTGGAGTAGTCATATCTGGTGACCTTTCGGAATTCTTGAATTCAGCAGTTCCGACCGCGTGAAGACCACACGAAGCGGAGTCGAATTCGACGTCTGAACGTTGATTCCTAATTAGTGTATACACAAAAGAACATTAAAAACCACTAAATTCTGCAAATAGTTCCAGTGCTACTTCCGGCAATAGCGATACGCCGGACGGACAGCGGCACCGGACCGCGATTTCAGTTCGACCAATTCATGCCCGGCGGGTCCTCACCGGTGCGGCTCCATGGATCCCTGCCCGGGCTCAGCACCGGGCAGAGAATTGCTCGACGCCTAGTTCCGGGACTTCGCTTAGCTGTCCAGCCGCACTAGGTCATACCCGCGAACAGTACGGCGCATCTCTGGTTACATAGGGTGGTTATAGGTATTGGGTTGAAGATAGGAAATAGCTTTGAGCAAACCACCGGCCGCAGCAGCCAAGCAGGTGCCCGACTCTGCCCTGCGCTTCGTTGGGTTCCTGTCATTTTTCGATCGTTATGCCACCCCGCCAATGTTTCTGGCACTGTCATTGGCGACTGCGCTTACGCTGTCTCAAGCCGTCGAACTCGTGGCGGGGTATTCCCTGCTTTACGCCTTGGGACAACCGCTGTGGGGCTTGGCCAGCGATAGGCTTGGTCGACTAACCGTGTTGCGGTGCGCGCTGTTCGGAGTGGTGCTTGGCGCGATTGCGAGCAGCGTATTCACCGGGTTCTTCCCCCTATTGATCGCCCGGTCATTTACGGGTTTCATGTTTGGTGCGCTGTATCCGACCCTGCTGACCCTGCTCGGTGATACTCGAGTTGGCTTGGCTAAGGCCCGTGGTCTGTCAGATCTGCAAATTTATTCTTCGCTGGGAACTACCTTGGCCACGCTTGTGGCTGGGGCCCTTGCCACGTTCGTGGATTGGCGCCTGGTGTTTCTTCTTCCCGCCCTAGGCGCGATAGCGGCGCTGGCAACCCTACGCCGGGTGGCCGAACCGCTTCGGGAAGCCACCGCTCGGAACTTCAAGGCGGCCTTCAGCGCAGAGAATGTGCTCCTGTACGCGGTGGTATTCCTCGAAGGTGGGCTGTTGATGGGGATGCTTGCCTATGTAGTTCCCGCCTTGCAAGATGCTGGCGTCGGCATTTGGATCTCGGGCCTGCTTGGTTGCGGATTCGCGGGTGGAGTGATTTTCGGTGCGCGGCTCATGCGCTTGCTCGTGTCGCGGTTTTCCCGTACGTGGCTCATCGGCATCGGTGGCGCAGTCCTTTGGGCGAGCTTTGCGCCTTCGGCTTTTGCTCCGTCGCCTGCGGCTTTCACCTGTACCGCGTTCCTGCTCGGGGTAGCCAACGCGGTCATGCATTCGTCCATGCAAGGCTGGGCCACCGAAGTAGCACCGCAAGCGCGGGCCACAACTGTTTCGCTGTTTGTGTTCTCGCTGTTTTTCGGGGCCTCGGCGGCTACCTACCTCACGGCCGACCTTGCTGAGCAGGGAAACTTCTCGCGCATATTCGGTATCGGCTTTTGGCTCAGTATCGTCTTGGTTGTCTCAGCGACCTGGCTGCATGCCCGCTGGCTAGCAAGGCAGCTCGCCTAAAGGAAAGCGCTCAGCAGCACTCCAATGCCCATAAGGAAAAGCGCTGCACAGGCCGTCCATTCCAAGCGAAGAGTGATCTCTGGCTTCTTGAACCACTGCATGGCCTTGGATGCCACTGCGCTCAATATCAATAGATATAGAAATCCAACCGCCGCAAAGATTGCACCCAAGCCCATTCCCCACAGCAGGGTACTCGATTCCTTGGGGATAAAGCTTGGCATCATCGCCAGAAACAACAATCCTAATTTCGGATTCAGCGCTGCCGAAAGCACACCAGCAACAAAAGATCGGCGCAAGGTTTGACCCCGCATCCGAGCGCCGGCTCGCGTTTCGGTGCGCGCAATGGCGCTATCGGCTTTGGCGACGGCGCGAGATTTCAGGAACCCGGATAGCCCCAAGTACATCAGGTACAGACCGCCAAGCATTGCAATGATCGATTCGATGACGGGGTAGCGCTGCATCAACGATGCGGCACCCGCACCGGCCAGCGTGGCCCAGGCGAAAATGGCTGTCACCATGCCGAGAGCCGCGACGACACCGTGGAGCTGGCGTACCAGCGAAAAGCGAAGGACCAAGAAGGTATCTGGCCCTGGTGAGAGAGTGACCATTACGCATACGCCGAGGTATGCCAAGAACGAAGCCCAAGTCATGATCTCTAAGTATAGAAATTCGCCACCAGAGTGTGTTAATGCATGACGCGGGCTTAGCATTAGAAGTGCACTACATAGGAGGCAGAGGCAAAATGTCACAGCCGCAGTATGGGCCGCAGCCCAGTTACCAAGATCCTGCTACCCAGTTCAACGGACACTACCCTCCGCCGCATCCTGGCGTTGCCTTGTCGCAAACTTCAATGATTCTCGGGATTCTCTCGCTTTTCGTCGTGGGCGTGATCCTCGGTCCGATCGCCATTATCAAAGGAAACGAAGCCGAACGTGCCTACGGGGTTCAAGCTACCGTCGGTAAAGTCACCGGGATGATCGGCTTGATCCTGGGAGCGCTGCAGCTGCTAGCGGTCGTAGGATACTTCCTCCTGGTCCTCTTCATACTTCCGTTCTCGATTTACGGCTCAGGCATGCCAGAGCAGTGAAGACTGCAGAAACACGATAATCATTTTCTCTCAAATAAATAAGGACCACTCATGAGCACCCCGAATAACGAACCGAATAATCCCTACACCTCAGGAAATCCCGGCCAGCAGCCGCAGTACCCGTACCAGACCCCTGGCCAGAACCAGCAATTTGGTGCAGCACCGGGCTACCCCGGATACGCTTATCCGCAGCAGCATGCCCAAGGTTCCCAGTTGGCGCAGACATCGATGATCTTGGGCATCATTTCGCTATTCGTCGTAGGCATCATCTTGGGGCCAATCGCCATTTCGAAGGCCAAAAGGGCCGAACGGGAATTCAACACCGACGCCACGGTCGGCAAGGTGACCGGCTGGATCGGGACCATATTCGGAATTATCGGGTTGCTCTACATAATTTTGATGATCGTCATGGCGGTCACCTTTGCCGGAACCGATGCCATGTACTCCGAATTCTCGTAATCGCTGCGCACCGTCCGCCTAGCACGGTTAACGACAGAGACCTGGCGATGCGCTTTCGCGCATCGCCAGGTCTCTGCCTGTATCGGCCCTTCGCCATCCCCCATAGATGGCTTCGGGAGCTTACTCTGCGGTTGGCAGGACGAAAGAAGCGTCGATTTCGATCTTGACCTTGTCGCTGACCAGAACGCCGCCTGCTTCGAGAGCCGCGTTCCAGGTAATGCCGAATTCCTTGCGGGAGATGGTGGTGGAGGCGAAGAAGCCTGCACGGGTTGCGCCGAAGGCGTCTACCACCTGGCCGCCGAGCTCAGCTGCGAACTCAACCTGCTTGGTGACGCCGCGGATGGTCAGGTCGCCAACGAGAACGAAGTCTTCAGCGTCGCCCTTGGTGCCGGTGGACTTGAAGGTCATAACCGGGAATTCCTCGGCATTGAAGAAGTCCGCGCTTGTCAGGTGACCGTCACGGTTTGCATCCTTGGTGTTGACCGAAGCGATCTGAACGGTAGCTTCGATCGAGGACTCTTCCAGGCTCTGGCCAACGTTCAAGGTTGCCTCGAAATCCTGGAAGCTGCCGCGAACTTTGGAAACACCTGCGTGGCGAACCGAGAATCCGATTTCCGAGTGCGAAGCGTCCAGGGTCCAGGCGCCGACGGTCAGTGGTGAAGTTGCAGATACAGTCATTTTCAGTTCCTTGTCGTCATCGCCAACACTGTAGTTGACGTTTCAATTTGTTTTGCTGGTACCAGTATTGCACTATTTAAGTTGAAGCGTCAACCATGTCGCGCAACAAACTTTTCCTCGATTTCAAAGAAGGTGGGCCATTTCAGCTCTGACTAGTAATTTAATTTCCAAAAATTTTTCTACTCAGCCCTCTCCGATCCCAGTAATTCTGGCTAGACTGGGCGCATGACCAGTGATCCGAACGCACCTAATAAAAAAGCGCAGGAAGCCGAACTAGCCGCGGATCTGGAAGAGATCTGGCAGGAAGAGTCCCCCACTACCGCCGAAGCCACCAAGTCTGCCGACGAAGTCGACGGCAAGTTCGGTACCCGCGACGGTTCCTAGAAACCATCCGGACCGACACAACTATCTTGCGCCCCCGGACGCTAACTAATCCAGTATCTCGGCGCAAGGCCACCGGGCGAACCAACTGCGGGTGAACACTGCGCAAGTTTTGCCTGGGTCATTAACCGCAAATGGCCGTTCCAAGGAACCTATCCTTGGAACGGCCATCACGCCGGTTGCTTCACTAAGGTGCGCTAATAAGACCTTCGTTCAGCATCCATTCATAGGCGACATCGGCGGGCTCGCGCCCCTCAACATCCACCTGGTAGTTCAGTTCCAGCAGCACCTCATCGGTCAGCATTGGCGCAATCTGCGCCATCACGTCTTTGACCCCGGGATTTTCCTGCAAGAATTCGGCGTTGAACGCTGGCGCCGCGTTATAGCTCGGGAAGTACTGCTTGTCGTCTTCCAGCACCGTAAGATCCAGCGCCCTGATGCGACCGTCGGTTGTGAACACCTCACCGAAGTTGCAAGCGCCCTCGGCGGTTGCCTGGTAGATGGCGCCCACGTCGTACAAACCGATGTTCTCTTCCTTGACTTGGCTGCCGCGGTCGATCCCGTAGTGCTCGAGCATCGGGGTCAACCCATCACGGCGCGAGTTGAACTCCGGGTCGACACAGAAGGTCAGCTCGTCCGAATCAAGTTTGGACATTTCCGAAAGCTTGGTGATGCCCAAGCGATCAGCCACCTTCCGGTTCATGGCCATGGCGTAGGTGTTGTTCAGCGGCGCCGGTTCTCCCCAGACGATGCCGTTGGCCACATCTTCCTCGCGCACCGCTTCCCACTGCTCTTCGGCACCGGCTACCGGTTCTTCATAGCCCAGATAGGTCAGCCATGCGGTACCCGTGTATTCCCACAAGGCGCTGGCGTCCCCGGAGAGCAACAGCTCGCGTGCCGGTTGGGATCCGGGCACATTTGTCAGATCCGTGACGTCATAACCGGCAACATCCAAGGCAATCACCGAGATTTTTCCCAAGATCAATTGCTCGGTGAATGCCTTCGAGGTGACGGTGACCTTGGCGTCATCGGCCAGATCTGGAATTTCTTCAATGATTCCCGGGCTGGCATCGGGCACCGTGCCGGTGGAGGGGCTCAGCCCGCAGCCTGTCAGGCCTAAAAGGGCCGCGAAGGATAGGGCTCCAAGTTTCAATTTCCGATTCATGAGAGTCCTTTCGGCCGGGCGACCTGTTCCACGACTCGTCCAAGCCAGTCGATGGTCAATGCCAGCAAGGCCACCAGCAGCGAACCTGCAATCAGCACCACGTTCAGATTCAGGTTCACCCCGGTGGTAATCAGAATTCCCAATCCTCCACCGTTAATGAAGGTGGCCAAGGTGGCGGTTCCTACCAGCAGCACCAAGGCGGTGCGGATGCCGGAGAGCATCACCGGGACCGCGAGTGGAAGCTCGACCTTGAACAAGACCGCCATCTGGCTCATGCCAATGCCGCGCCCGGCTTCCACCAGTCGTTCATCGACCTGTTGCAAGCCCACAATGGTGTTTGAAAGGACCGGGAGGATCGCATAGATCACCAAGGACACGATGGCCGTATTCGGACCGAATCCAAGCCAGAAGGCCAACAGCACGACCACGCCGATGGCCGGGGCCGCCTGGCCGAAGTTGGCGACGGCACGCACCCCGGGCGCCGCCTTGCGAAACGCTGGACGGGTCAAGATGATGCCCAGCGGAATCGCAATGATCAGCACGATCACCGCTGAGATCACCGTGATTTTCAGGTGATCCAGCGTATAGCCCCAAATGGTTGCCGGATCCAGCGTCTGCCGTTCGGTTTCCGTGAGGTTCGCGGTGACCAACCAGATCACCAGGATGCCGAAGGCCGCGGCGATGCCAAGGAGCTGGTAGATCAGCCCTCGTTTTTCGGCATTCATGAAGATTCACCGCCGGTTTGACCGCGGTCCGTCTGGATGTCTGCCACATTGATGGCGCCGGAGTTCAGGCCTACCGGTGCATCGTGGTCATCGTCCAGGTTGGCGTTGCTCGCAGAGATCGCTTCCATCACCGTCTGCACCGTGATGATGCCCCGAAGCACATCGCGACGCCCGGTCACCAACGCAGATTCGGTGCTTGCCACCAGCATGGTGTCCAGCGCATCGTTCAAGGTCGCCTGCTCGCCGACAACCGGCAAATCCGGATCATAGGTGCCATCGATAATCTCCGCACGGGAGAGTTGGCGCCGGGTGAGCCGACGCAACGGGCGGCCGCGCGAATCCAGGACCACCGCATATTTCCGTCCGGCGCCTTGCAGCTGCGAAAGCACCTCGGAAGCGTTCTTCCCGGCGGTGGTGGTGATGGCTTCGGACAGTTCCACCTCGTGCACGCGGGTCAGCGTCAACTGCTTCAAGCCGGCACCGGATCCAATGAAGTTCTCCACGAATTCGCTGGCGGGGTTGGCCAGGATGCGCTCGGGGGAATCGTACTGTTCCAGCTGTGCGCCTTCATTGAAGATCGCGATCCAGTCCCCCAGCTTCACGGCTTCGTCGAAGTCGTGGGTCACGCAAACGATGGTCTTCTGGACTTCCGACTGAATGTTGAGCAGCTCATCTTGCAGACGCTGACGGGTAATCGGGTCGACCGCACCGAAGGGCTCGTCCATCAGCAATACCGGAGGGTCTGCTGCCAGTGCACGGGCCACGCCCACGCGTTGCTGCTGGCCCCCGGAGAGCTCCTTCGGGAAGCGGTTGCGGTACAGCTCCGGGTCCAGTGAGACCAACTCCAGCAGCTCGTCGACGCGCGCGGCAATCTTCTCCTTGGACCAGCCAAGCATCTTCGGCACCATCGCGATATTTGTCGCCACGGTCATATGCGGAAACAGCCCTCCGGCCTGAATGACATATCCGATGCGGCGACGCAGCTCGTCGCCATCCATGTCGGTGACGTCTTCGCCGTTGATCACGATCTCGCCGGAGGTCGGTTCGATCAACCGGTTGATCATTTTCAGCGTGGTAGTTTTGCCGCAGCCCGAAGGGCCGACAAACATCACGATCGAACCGGCGGGGATCTCAAGGGTGAGCCCACCGACCGCAGATTTCTTCTGGCCCGGGTAGGTCTTGGTGACCTCCTGAAGCATGATCGATGCCCCGGTGACGCTATTTTCGTTACTGGTTTCGACTTTATTTTCAGACACGGATACCTCGCGGGGTAGTCAGTCGGCCAATGCCGAGCAAGATCAAATCAAGAATGAGCGCCAGAATGACGACCCCGACCACGCCGGTGATGACGGATTCAAGGGAGTTTGCGCCACCTAGACGGGAAAGGCCGGAGAAGATGTAGCCGCCGAGTCCTGGGCCCAGCGCGTAGGACACCACTGCCGCCACGCCCATCACCATCTGCGCCGAGATGCGGACCCCGGTGAGGATCACCGGCCAGGCCATAGGCAGTTCAACGGAGATCAGCGTTTTCATGCGGCTCATCCCGATGCCCTTCGCCGATTCGACGACGGTGGGCTCGATGTTGTTCAGCCCCACAATGGCATTGCGCAGGATCGGTAGGGCGGCGAAGAATGTCACCACGATCACCGCCGGCAAGACGCCGAAGCCGAAAGGCACAATCAGCAGACCGATCAGTGCGAAAGACGGGATGGTCAGCCCGATGGCGCTGATTCCGTTGGCCACTCCGGATAAAGATTTACTGCGATACACCAATACGGCGATCAGCACGGCAATGATCGTCGCCAGGACTAGGCACTGGGCTACCAACCACAAATGCTGCCAAGAGGCGAATAGAATTTGGCGATATCGCTCGCCGAAAAAGTCACCCACATTAAGACCCGCTTCACTTTAGTTTCGTTTCAACCACTGACTTGGAGGAGGTTCCTCGCCTCAGCTTTTCTCCCAAGTTTACGTGGAGCTGCGCCACTGCCTTGGTATCATTTTGATAAACCTTTGCTTGACTTGGCTGAATATGAGTGTCGTTTTGGCCTATTTAGCCCCCTCAGCAGGCTAGCCAAGACGGTGCGGATGTAGTGAGATAGGAACATGAAACTAGCTACCGTGCGACTGACCACCGAACCGGGCCTGACGACAGCGGCCGTCATCGAAGAGGGCCGTCTTTACTATCTGGAAAATCTCGCCAACGTTCAAAAATTCTTGCGCCTCGATAATGCAACGCAGCAAGAAGTCGTCGCCCGGGCATTGGTAGGCGATTCGATCGCCGAAGGCGAGGCAGACTATGCCGCACTGATCCCAACCCCCGCCAAGGTGTACTGCATTGGGCTGAACTACCGCAACCACATCGCCGAGGTGGGAGCGGAAGAACCTGAGTTCCCCACGGTCTTCGCGAAGTTCGCCTCCACACTCTGCGGAGCAAATGACACCGTCGAAATTCCTGCCGAAGATTACCGGATGGACTATGAGGGTGAGCTGGCCATCGTCATCGGCAGACCCGGACGCCGGATCTCGATCGAAGACGCGGAGAATCATATCGCCGGCTACGCGGTCTCCAACGATGTCTCCATGCGCGGCTTCCAGGGACGAACCACCGAATGGCTGCAGGGCAAGGCCTGGGATAAGTCGACTCCGGTGGGTCCATGGTTGGTCACCTCCGAAGAGTTCACCCCGGGAGCCAAAATCACCACGAAGGTCAATGGCGCGGTAGTCCAGGAAGACTCGACCGATGATCTGGTGTTCTCCGCGGCCGAGCTCGTCTCCTACCTGTCGGTGATCAACGAGTTGCACCCCGGGGACCTAATCCTCACCGGCACCCCGGCAGGCGTTGCCTTGGGACGCCGCGACGAACATGGGCGACGCCCATGGCTCAAGGCCGGTGACATCTTGGAAACGAGCATCGAGGGGCTCGGCACCTCGGCGGTCAAGTTCACCTCAGCCTAGGACTTTCTGGCTTCCAGTTTCCCGAGCCGCATCCACCGGCTCGGGGAACCGCCTCAACCTCGCTTGCGACACGAATCAGTGTTTGTGACTTGACTCTCACCATCACGTAGGATGACTGGGAATGTCACCTACGATGGCAGTCATCATCGCTTCTCACTCGCATCGAAGGATCTAGAACTCATGGACTCATTGGGAACGCTCTTCGGAGATATCTCCTCGGTCATTTGGGGACCGTTTGTCCTCATCCCGTTGCTCTTGGGCACCGGTCTCTACCTCACCATTCGCCTCGGCGGATTGCAGTTCATCAAACTCATCCCGGCGCTCAGGCTAGGAATTTTCAGGCGCAAGGACCCGGGCGCCGATGGCGACGTCTCGCAGTTCCAGGCGCTCACCACCGCACTGGCAGCCACAGTCGGTACGGGCAACATCGTCGGCGTTGCCACGGCCATCGGCATCGGTGGCCCCGGTGCGTTGTTCTGGATGTGGGTCACCGGCCTGCTCGGCATGGCTTCGAAGTACACCGAAGCCTACTTGGGTGTCCGATTCCGCGGCACCGACACGGCTGGTGAAAAGTCCGGCGGTCCGCAGAACTACCTGGAACGCGGCATCAAGGGGCCATTCGGCAAGTTCCTGGCGCTCTTCTTCGCAGTTGCGGCGACCCTAGCCAGCTTCGGCATCGGAAATATGACCCAGGGCAACTCGATTGCAGCCAACTTGGAGAACTCCTTCAACGTGATCCCATGGGTCACCGGCGTGGTTCTCACAATCCTGTCGATCGCAGTTCTGGTCGGCGGCATCAAGTCCATCGGCAGGGTCACCGCGGCATTCGTTCCGGTCATGATCGTGTTCTACGTGGCCGCAGCGATCTTCATCTTGATCTCCAACGTCAGCGGCATCCCAGCTGCCTTCGGCCAGATCTTCACCGACGCCTTCACCGGCTCTTCGGCGGTCGGCGGATTCGTCGGTTCGGCCATCATCATCGCCATCCAGTTCGGTGTGGCTCGCGGCATCTTCTCCAACGAATCCGGCATGGGCTCGGCAGCAATCGCCGCAGCCGCGGCGCAGACCACGCACCCGGTTCGCCAGGGCCTGGTTTCCATGACCCAGACCTTTATCGACACGATCATCGTGGTCACCTGCACCGGCCTGGTCATCATCACCACCGGCACCTGGAAGCTGATCGATGAGGCAACCGGCGAACAAATCGCCGCCTCGCTGATGACCGGTGAAGCATTCACCAACGGCCTGCCGGGCGAATGGGGCCACTGGATCGTGACCCTCGGCTTGGTCATGTTCGCCTTCTCCACCATCTTGGGCTGGTGCTACTACGGTGAGCGCAACATCGAGCGCCTCATCGGCCGCAAGGGCGTCATGCCATTCCGCGTGATCTTCTCGCTGGTCGTCTACGTGGGCTGCACCACCGAGCTGACCGCCGTCTGGAACTTCTCCGATATGATGAACGGCCTCATGGCGCTGCCAAACCTCATCGGCCTGCTGATCCTCTCCGGCATGGTGGCCCGCGAAACCCGCTGGTACCTGAAGAATGACCCGAAGCTGGAAGCCAACAAGGACCAGATCGAGGACTTCATGGCTCATCGCCCAGGCTGGGCCGAGTGGAAGGCCGGCAACGTGGTTGGCTCCTCGCACCATCGCGGAGCACACGAAGTTCAGGATGGTCCGGAGCCCCGGCGCTAGGCAACCGCACCGCGCACTACGAGGACTGCCGCCGCATCGGCCCGAAAGGGCCAATGCGGCGGCAGTCTTTTTTAGCTGCTCAACGCATACGCAAATGGCTGGCCCCACCGTTGCGGGACCAGCCAAATGCGTTTGATCAGTAGGTGGAGACTATGCGTTCCACAGGCCGTAGGAGTCGGCCAGGTCCGCGATCTTCTGTGCGCGAGCCAGTCGCGGCAGGTAGGAGCCATCGCCCACCGAGGCACCGGCCGCGTGGGCTTCGAGCAGTTCCATGGCCCAAGACAGCTCGTCTTCGCTTGGGGCCAGCGCGGCATTGATGCCATCGACATGATCCGGGGACAGCGAGAGTTTTCCGGTCATGCCCATCGATGCGGTCACCAGGGTATCTTCAGTGACCTTCGCGGCGTCCGCACCGGCAGGTGGCGGGCCGTCGATTGCACCGGGCAGCTTACCCACACGGGAGGCAATGACCAGCTTTCCTCGGGCATAAGCCAAGGCAAGCGGATCATCGGAAACGCCGGTGTCCTTGCGGAAATCGTTCACGCCGAAGGCCAGTCGGAAGGTGCCCGGAGCCGAGGCAATGTTCGTGGCGTTTTCGATGCCTACGGCCGTTTCGATCAGCGCGAGCACCGGTGTGCCTGCGCGCAGGCGCATCGCGGTGTAGGTGACCTGCTCGGGTTTTTCGGTCATGGCCAGCATGACACCTCGTAGGCCTGGAGTTTCCGCGAGAGCAGCTAGATCATCGGCCCAGAAGTCCGTGTCGGTGCCGTTCACGCGCACCCAGGCGGTCATGCCGTTGGATAGAGCGCGCACCACGTTGTCGCGGGCAAAGGCTTTTTTGTCGTCCGGAACGGCTGCTTCCATGTCGAAAATTACCGAGTCCGCTTCGCAAGCTAGGCCGGGTCCGAAGTCTTCTTCTTTGGCGGCGTTAACCAGAAGCCACGAACGGGATAATTTTGCTGGGAGAGCCGCAGCGCGACGATTTCGGAAAGCCATAAATACAAGCCTACTCACTTTTTTGGCCGGCCTTCCACCGACACTCATCCGCAAGTATTACTTGCAACACCGCCCAAATATGACGCCGAATATCACTTGCTGTGGTCAGACCAATTAACCTTTTCCCTGCGGGCTATTTTCAGTCCCCCAAATACGTTCCTCTCTGCACGGGAGAGCAGCTCACGAAAGAAGCACCGCGTGGCACAGCAGCCGACGAAACTCACCATGAACGAAAACGGCGAGACGCTCGAACGCGGTCTTTCAAGCCGCCACATTCAACTACTGGCCATCAGCGGCGCGATCGGCACAGGGCTTTTCATGGGGTCGGGGAAAACTATCTCCGCAGCGGGGCCCTCGGTCATCTTTGTCTATATGATCATTGGATTCATGCTGTTCTTCGTCATGCGCGCCATGGGCGAGATCCTGCTGAGCAATCTGGAATATAAGACCTTTTCTGACTTCGCCGGGGACCTGCTCGGGCCTTGGACGGCGTTCTTCACCGGATGGACCTACTGGTTCTGCTGGGTGGCGACCGGGATCGCCGATGTGGTCGCGATCGCACAATACATAGCCTTCTGGTGGTCTGATCTGCCGCTGTGGATCCCTGCGCTCATCTGCATTCTGCTGCTCGTGGGACTGAACTTGCCCAGCGTGAAGGCCTTTGGCGAAACCGAATTCTGGTTCTCGCTGGTCAAGATCATCGCGATTCTGGCGTTGATCGTTGTGGGGCTTGTCATGATTGTTACAGGCTTTACCTCCTCGACTGGCGACACCGCATCATTTACGCACCTGTGGTCGCATGGCGGGATGTTCCCACACGGAACCATGGGTTTTGTTGCAGGATTTCAGATTGCGGTCTTCGCTTTCGTCGGAATCGAACTCGTGGGAACCGCCGCAGCGGAAACCAAGGATCCGGAAATCAACCTCCCACGGGCCATCAATTCGATCCCGCTGCGTGTCATCCTGTTTTACGTCGGTGCCTTGGCCGTGCTGATGTCGGTCACCCCATGGACAAGGTTCTCCGCCGAGGCCTCCCCCTTCGTGGGGATGTTCGCCCTCGCAGGCCTAGCCGGGGCCGCTGGCGTGGTGAATTTCGTGGTGCTCACCGCTGCCGCGTCCAGCGCGAATTCAGGGATCTATTCCACGTCCCGCATGGTGTATTCACTAGCGAAGGCAGGAGACGCACCGAAGCGCTTCGGCAGTCTTTCCAAATCCCAGGTTCCACGCAATGCATTGCTTTTCTCGTGCGTGTTCTTATTGGCCGCAGTCGTATTGCTCTATGCAGGTGATTCCATCGCGCAGGCGTTCACGCTGGTCACCACCGTTTCTGCGCTGTGTTTCATGTTCGTCTGGTCGATCATCCTGTTCAGCTATTTAGCCTTCCGAAAGCGTCGGCCACAGCTTCATGACCGGTCGAACTTCAAGGTGCCCGGAGGGTTGGGCGCGCCCTACATGGTGCTGGCCTTTTTCGCTTTCGTCCTCTGGGCCTTGACCACTCAAGCCGACACCCTCATGGCGCTCCTAGCCACGCCGTTATGGTTCCTCGCAGTCGGAGTCTTCTATGTGAAGATGCGACGCTCTCAGGAACACCAGAAATTGCGCGCCGCACACGCAGAAAAGGTCGCCGAAGAGAACCTGCTCGCCGATGGATACAGGGCTGCGAACTCCCGTTAGTTTGATGAGGGTCGAGCCCACCATGGCATGCTGGAGCCGGCACCCTCGCTTCCTCTCCGGGCGGCCTCGGCCAACATTTCAGGTGGCGGCGGCCAGGAATCGATGATGCGAATTTCCAATGCCGTCATCGCGGAACCGTACCGCGCAGCGGCTTCCAACAGGTGCCTGCCAGCGTCGGGCATGCGCATAAAATAGAGCAGCTGCTGCCCGAGGTAGTGCGCAGTGTGCTGGTGCCCGAAGATCTCACCGGTTTTAATGACCCGATGGGCCAATGGATTCAGCAGCCCGCAGGTTGTCGCCATATCCAAACCTCGCACCAAGAATTCCGGGTGTCCGTGTGCGGTCAGTCCAACGGTGTAACCAAAGGTCTTAGTGGGGTCGGGGTTTTCGATGAATTGCACCGCATTGCCATACATGCGAATCGTATTCGTGATTTACAGTTCGACCTCTTCATTTGAAAATCCATCACATTGCAGGCACATGACTAGTCTCCCTGGGCTTCGTCCTATTGACACCTCAAGTGTTGATCCGAAGCCGAGCTTGGCAATCACAAACACGAAATTTGTGGATAACTTCGGCTCCATCGCCGAACAGCTTTCGACCGCCAGCATCCCGCTTCGAATTCGAGTGCACCGTTCACTGGCTAAGCGGCTGATCCCAAGCACAACTACCGGCTACGCGAACCACAGCGGCGGCTGGCCGGCATCTCCCTGGCGCTGCATATGTGCCGGGGCGGCCAGCGCACCTCGCTTCGCACCATGATCAAGTAGTCCCTCTCCGAGAAAAGCAGCGAATCACGTGTCCGGCATACGCACCAAGCGAGTATTTTTCCGTCTAGCTTAGGGCCTAGCAATTCATTGCGTATTCGCGGGCACCTTGTGGCACTGCCCGCCTGTCACGTGCTGAGTGGAAGTTGGGAAACGCGTAGGGAATTCCTGCGCCACGCCTCGAGGCAGGCGCTCCGAGCTTCGCCAACCGGCACGCAGAGGCCAGGGGCCTTCGGTCCACGGCCACCAACTCGCTACCGATACAGGAGTGAACAATGAAACGATTACTCGCAGTGGCCGCAGTGACCGCACTTTCCGCACTAGGCGCGGTCGCACCGGCCAGCGCGGCCCCGCCGGCTGGCGCGGCCCCGCCGGCTGGCGCAGTATGCCCAAGTTGGGACACCGGGCATATCAACGGTTCCGGCGGCGCAACGACAACCATCATGGCCCCCGAGGGCATGGTCATCACCGCCGTCTGCGTCAAGGCAGGTTCTGTGAAACAAGGTGCCGGCCCCGAAATCACCAACTACGACCCGGGAGTGGCCAGCCTGACCATCTGGCATTCCACAGGCAAGGACATTTCCCACTATTCGGTGATGTACTCGGACGGTGGTCCGATCAGCTAGCGTGAGCATCTATATCCGATCCGCTGGTTCCCACAGACTCGGTGCGCGGGAACGAGTTTCCGTTGCCGTGCAAGAAACTCCTGAACGGTTTCGTGCCGAGAAGGAGCACTCATTGGATGCGCATCGTTGGCGCATCTCCCGAGTCCGGTTGGCCAACCTCGATGACCCACAGGATGCTGCGCATGCCGCCTCCGGCTCGTTTTCGGGCCTCCAGTCACCGTTTGGTTCGGCTTTACGTAGTCTCCCGGTGCCAGCAGCGAATCCGAACAGGCCTAGTCTTTCGAACAAGGGGTCTCTCCCGCCGATGGAACAAGCCACCTATGGGTGAGCTAGATGGTGTCCATCCTCAAGGGCTGCTCCTGGCGCGGGATTCACCACGATCCGACCAGCGATAACTAGCCTTAATCGACGCAGCGCACCTGCTCTCGCCTTTTCGGTCTGAGCAGGTGCGCCGCGTTGAACAGCTGGCTTACTGCGCGTTCTTCGCTTCCGCGGCCACTGCGGCGGCAACGGCCGGCATTACACGGTCATCGATCGCCGAAGGAACGATGTAATCTGCGGCCAGGTCCTCGCCGACCAGATCGGCGATCGCGTGAGCCGCGGCTACCTTCATCGCCTCGGTGATCTTCTTTGCGCCCGAATCCAAGGCACCACGGAAAATCCCGGGGAAGGCCAGCACATTGTTGATCTGGTTCGGGAAGTCGCTGCGTCCGGTGGCCACCACGGCCGCGTAGCGCTTGGCGACCTCCGGCATGATCTCCGGGGTTGGGTTCGACAGGGCGAAGATGATGGCGTTCTCGTTCATCTTGGCCACCGCGGCCTCATCAAACTGCGAGGAGGACAGCCCGACTACAACGTCGGCTCCGTCCAATGCCTCGGCGAGGCCGCCCATGATGTCTTCACGGTTGGTGCGTGCCGCCAGTTCCGCCTTGACCGAGTTCAGGTCATCGCGGTCACGGTGGATGGTGCCGCGCGAATCGAGCACGATCACATCATCGACACCTGCCTGCAGCAACAGGTTGGTAACCGCGACACCGGCCGACCCGGCCCCCGAAACTACAACCTTCAGCGAGCTGATTTCGCGCTTGGTCTGGCGAGCAGCACCGATCAGGGCCGCCAGCACCACCACAGCGGTGCCGTGCTGGTCATCGTGCATGACCGGGCAATCCAGGGCTTCGATCAGACGCTTTTCAATTTCGAAGCAGCGTGGCGCCGAAATGTCTTCGAGGTTGACCGCGCCGAAGCTTGGGCGAAGGCGAATCACGGTTTCGACGATTTCATCTACGTCGGTGGTGTTCAGCACCAGTGGGATCGAATCCAAGCCGCCGAATTCCTTGAACAATGCGCTCTTGCCTTCCATTACTGGAAGCGATGCGGCGGCACCGATATCGCCGAGGCCGAGGACGGCGGTGCCGTCCGAAACAACGGCGACCATGCGTGAGGCCCAGGTATGGGTGGTGTGCTTGGCTGGGTCATCGGCAATCGCCTGGGAAACCTTGGCTACGCCCGGGGTATAGGCAATGGAAAGATCGCGCTTCGAATTCAGCGGCATCTTCGACTGGACGGTGAGCTTGCCGCCGAGATGGGCGTTGAAGATCTCTTCGTCGGTGATGGTCTTTAGGTCTTTGCTGGCTTCAATAGACATTGAAATACTCTACTTTCAAGAAAGTTCTGAATGACGAAAACGCAGTACCCACGAAACTTGTGGCATAGCGTAGGAACGCGCATGACCATTCATCCGACCGCAAAGGAACCCGAACCAACGCATTTAAGGTGGACATCAGGCTTCCATATACACAATTCCCGCGGCGTCGTTGCCAGGTAAGGCGAAACGCTCCGTCGCGGTGTGCCGAATGATGGTTGGTCAGTACTTTCTTTAGACCTACGTTTTCCACCATACGGGAACCGTTGAACGTGGCACAACCCCCGTTCGTCGCATTCGGTTAATATTCGCCCGAAGTTCCAGCGACCCAGTCCTTTACCGAAATCTATGCATCTTGACGTTTCCTCGGGCAAGATGAATACATGGCATCACCTACTTCCGCCCTTGGCCGGGTTCGCACCTTTGAAGCGCTGGATGAGAAAACTACGCAGCGGCTGCATCGCGCCCTAGCGGAGTCCAGCGACACCACGGTCTTCGTCAATGGCACGGCACTGCAGCTACCCAAGGACGCCCATGACGCGCTGCTTGAGGTGCTTAGTCGATTCGCGGCAGGTGAGGCCGTCAGTATCGGGACCACCGAGTTATTGCTCAACACCTCGCAGGCCGCGCAGATGGCCGGAATCTCGAATTCCTATCTACGCAAATTGGCTGATTCGGGCATTATTCCGGTGGAGTATCGCGGAACGCACCGTCGCATTCGACCTAGCGCCGTCCAAGCTTGGCTGGATCAGCGCCCGGCAGCGGGGTCCGAAAACAAGGAATAGCGCCAAAGATAAGGCACCGCTTCTTGTCATCTGGTAAATTTCCTGCTGGAATACCAAAGTAGTCTAATAGAAAACTTTGCCCGCAAGCCATCGCATGCGGGATTGTTCTTCCCGTTATCCACGGGCAGACGCCGGTCGAGGAGGACCATGTCAACGAATCAGTCAGTCGACGCACTGCGCACGACGCACGAAACGCTCTTCTCCGAGAGGGCTGCCGGGATCAAGCAGTCCGCGGTACGTGACGTCTTCGAGCTGTCGTTGGATCCTTCGCTGGTTTCGCTAGCCGGCGGCAACCCTTACCTCCAGGTGCTGCCGCTTGAAAAGATTGGCGAAATCTCCAAGCGGATCATCACCGAACAGGGCCATGTCGCATTGCAGTACGGCTCGGGACTGGGCACTCCAGAATTGCGGTCGCAGATTCTAGAAGTCATGGAAGCCGAGGGAATTGCCAACGTTTCGGTGGAAGACGTTGTCATCACCAACGGTTCGCAGTCGGCGCAGGATATGGCCTGCAAGGTCTTCTGCAACCCCGGCGACACGGTACTGTGCGAAGACCCCACCTATGTGGGAGCGCTGAACACCTTTGAGGCCTATCAGGTGAAGGCAGCCCCGGTGCTCACCGACGAAAACGGATTGGTTCCGGACGCGCTACGGACGAAGATCCAAGAATTGCGCGCTGCCGGCGAAAAGATCAAATTCCTCTACACCATCCCGAACTTCAACAACCCTTCTGGCATCACCTTGGCGGCCGAGAGGCGCCCGGAAATCGTGGACATCTGCCGCGAAGAAGGCGTGCTGATCCTTGAAGACAATCCTTACGGGATGCTGCGCTATGAAGGCGAAGCCGCCCCAACCCTGCGCAGCCTGGATGAGCAGAACGTCATTTATATGGGCTCCTTCTCCAAGATCCTCTCCCCCGGGCTGCGCATCGGCTGGGCCGCGGTACCAACCCACCTGTTCCGCCGTTTCTACCTGGCTGGCGAGGCGGTGGCGCTGTGCCCGCCAACACTCAATCAGATGATCATCAGCGCCTATCTCGAAGAACATGACTGGCGCGGGCAGATCCAGACTTACAACGAGCTCTACCGTTCGCGGCGCGATGCAATGCTCGAAGCCCTGGCCAAATATCTTCCGGCGGGAATCACCCATACGCACCCCGAGGGCGGGTTCTTCATCTGGCTGACCCTTCCGGCCGGGATCGATACCTATGAGCTGTTGCAGGAAGGCGTGAAAGCCGGCGTAATCTTCATTCCCGGTGCCGCGTTTAGCTCCTCGGAATCGGCGCACCACAAGCTACGCTTGGCGTTCTGCGCAGTGGATGAACAGACGATCACCGAGGGCGTGCGTCGTCTGTCGGCACTGCTGGAAACCGAGATTTCGAAGCTGCAGAAGTAGCTCTGGATCCGCCGGGACGCTAGGCGCTGGCGATGTCCAGCAAGGCTTGCTCCGTGGGGCTCAGCGAGTGGCTACGTACCCATATCGCACGAAATTCACGGAGCAAGCTCGGCCCGTCGAAGGGGATCTCGACCAGATTTCCAAGTCTCAGCTGACTATCGACGGCGAGCTGGCTCAGTACCGCCGGCCCCATGCCCGCGGCCACGCACTGGCAGATCGTTGAGTTGCTGTTAAACTCAGCGATCGGTTCGGGACGTTCAACGTGGGCGATATAGTCCAGAAACGCCCGCGTACCAGAGCCATCCTCGCGTTCGATCAGCGGCGTGCTCTGCAGCTCATGGAGACCGAGTGGCGTTGTGCGTTGCGCCCATGGGTGCGATGGCGCGGTGACGACCACCATTTCATCGCTCCATACCTTGTGATAGCGCAGAGACCGCGGAACTTCTGGTGTCTCGACAAAGCCGAAGTTCATTTCTCCGTTTTGAACCGCCAAGATGACATCTTGCGAGTTCATGATCCGCATCCGCGGCTTGACCTTTGAAAACTTCCGGTGCAGCGTGCCGATCCACGTTGGCGCGAGGTATTCGGCCACGGTCATGCTGGCGCCGAATGCGAGCTCGGATTCTCCCGGCGTGGCGAGCGTGCGGGCTCCGGCAGCCAGGTTTTCCAGCGAGATGAGCACCTCACGGGCCCACTGCACCGTGAGCACGCCCTCGGCTGTCAGCGTTGAGCCGGTAGTTTTTCGAATGACCAGCGGATAGCCCAGGCGGCGCTCGAGTGTTTTCAGCGCCCGTGTGGCGTTGGGCTGCGCAATCCCGGTAGCCCGCGCCCCGGCGCTGAGGCTGCCGTGATCCGCGATGCCTACCAGCAAGGTCAGCGATGAGATCTGGATCCATTGGGCGATATCCTGCATGACATTCGAATGCTGATCCATATCATGATCATATGCCCGTGATAGCGAATCAAGGAATACCGGCCGCAAGGCTCGCGTGAGAAGTTGAATATATGCCAAAGAACAGTCAGGCCCCAGGGATGAATGCGCAGCAACCTGCCACAGGCTCCTCCCCACAGTCATCGGGGGCAAGCAAACTCCGGATGGTGCTCCCTGGGCTCGCGGTCTGCCTCGCCGCCGGCTTGCTGTGCATATTCCTCAGCCAATTCCTCAGCGGGCTCAGCGCTCTCTTGCTGGCGATCATCCTCGGCGCGGTATGGCGCAATGTCGCACCGGTACCGCAGGTGCTGGATCCGGGCGTAGGCATCGCCTCAAAACAACTCCTGCGATTGGGTATCGTGCTGCTGGGTTTGCAGCTCTCGCTCGGGACGATTCTCGGCCTGGGCCCGGGAGTCCTGCTGGTAGTTTTCCTCTCCGTCTCCGTCACCTTTGCGCTGACACTGTGGGTTGGCGGGAAGATGGGCATGGATCTACCGCAACGCCTGCTGATCGCCACCGGTTTTTCAATTTGCGGCGCTGCTGCCGTTGCGGCGGCCGAGAACGTGACACGGGCCAAGCAGGCTCAAGTGGCCACCGCAATTGGCTTGGTCGTGCTTTTCGGAACGCTGATGATTCCTGCCATGCCACTGCTCGGAACCGTGCTGGGTCTGGACGATCGCAGCACCGGAATGCTAATCGGCGCTTCAACGCATGAGGTAGCCCAGGTTGTAGCCGCGGGCGGTTCGGTGAGTGCCGCGGCCCTAGCGGTGGCAGTGACCGTAAAGCTCGCACGCGTTGCCCTGCTGGCTCCGATCATCGCCGGGCTCGGCATTTACATGCGCCGCAGGCACTCGGTGGAAAGCGGCAAGAATCCTCCGCTCGTGCCACTGTTCGTCCTGGGATTTATCGCTGCCATGCTGTTGCGCACCACCGGGCTGATCCCAGATTCCGTCCTCGCGATTGCGCAGAGCGTACAGACGCTGCTGCTCGCAGCCGCGATGTTTGCGCTCGGCCTTGGTGTGCACCTTCGCAGCATCGTGAAATCCGGTGGCCAAGCCTTGCTCCTGGGCTTGGTCGGCACGCTGATCATCGTCTGTGTTGCTGCTGGTGGAACCGTACTCTACCCGCCCGCATAGGCCCGCGGTCCGTCCCGCTGCCCCGGGCAGATCGCATTGGGCTTCCAGCGCGGCTACGGATGCCCATTGCCCATTGCCCATTGCCCATTGCCCAGAATATTTGCCGACGGCTGATGCCAGTGAACGTGGCTAGTCCACCCGGCCTCCGAAGTCGCCTGCAATATCCTTCGCCGTCCGATATAAGGCCGGGAGCATGGATTCGGAAATCTTTGCCGCGTCGGCACGGCCCGACTGCACCGACACGTTCAGCGCTCCGAGCAGCTGATTCCCGCGGCGCACCGGCACCGCCAGCCCACGCAGCCCTTCGTCAAGTTCCTGGTTGACCAGCGACCAGCCCTGCTCGGCTACTCGATCCAGCTCCGCACGCAACTCCTCCAGGCTGCCCACCGTATGCTCGGTGTAGGAGCGCAGTTCAATGCCCTGCAAGAAATCTTCGCGTTCTCCGGCGGTCAGGTTCGCGATCAGCACGCGACCCATCGAGGTGGCCCAGGCCGGGAGCCGGTTCCCAATCGAGACGTTCATCTGATGCAGGCGCGGAGCCGAGACCCGCTCCACGTACAAGATGTCTTGGCCTTCGAGGACGCATAGGGAGGTGGTTTCATCCAGCTCGCGTGCCAATCGCTGCAGGTGCGAAATCGCGGCCCGCGGCAAGGTGAGGCTCGAAAGGTAGGAGGCCCCGACATCCAGAACTCGTGGAGTCTGCCGGTAGGTATTCCCAACGACCGCGAGATATCCCAGGTCAGCGAGGGTGAGCAGGAACCTGCGGGCAGAGGCACGCGTCTGATCGGTAGCCGCTGCCACCTGGGAGACCGTCAGGGCCGAACTTTCGCCTTTGAATGCAAGAAGCACCGCCAAGGTCTTCTCTGCTGACTTAACATAATAGTCAGGCTGCTCCGCCACGATAGGGGTCCCCATTTTCACTCGGTTATCTTGCCGCCCACATGCCTAGTGCCGGTCGAAACGGTTGTGTTCGAATTGCGCTGCGAGGCGAACCGGGGCGTTAGGAGCCCCATAGCCATCGTAGCCGTCACGGCGTTCCAGCACCTCGAAGAACATGTTGCCGACCGTGGCCGTGTAGAAATGCAGGAATTCTCCGTGCTCATCCCTGTCGTACAGCAGGTTCAGTTCCTTCAGCGTGGCCAGCGACCGCTCATCAATGCTGAAGCGAGCGGCTAGATCCTCATAGTAATTGGCCGGGACTTGCAGGAATTCCATGCCGGCCCGCTGTGCCCGGCGCGCCAAGACCACCACGTCATCGGTATGCAAGGCAACGTGCTCGGGGTATTCATGGTGGCTTTCGATCGCCGCTTCGAGCCCCTTGGGCACAATATTCAGTGCCAGGCGCACGCAGCCATCGTCGGTGCGCAGCACCTGGGAGCGGACCAGGCCCATGGGGCTCGGCACCTCGGTTCCAGGCCGTGCCTGCAAATTCAGCACGCTGGTGTAGAACAGCACCGATTCGTCAAAAGCCTGCCACGGCTGGGCGAGGTTTATATGATCGATCCCGGTGATACCGCCGTGCTGCGCTTCCTCCGGTGAGTGGCGGTGCGCGCCGAATTCGGTTTCCCATATGCTTGTCCCGGAAACCGATCCGAAGAACACTTCGGTGGCATCCGGGGCCCTGAAGCCCGCGAGCTCCTGTTCGTCGCTGGTGTGGTGCCGCAGCACCGGCTTGGCCAGCAAGTCGGTTGCGCGCGCACGCCCGGCGTCCGGGTCCGGGACCTGCACGCCGAGGCCGGATACGGTTGCGGTCACGCCGCGGCTGCGTTGCGAGTTGACGATGATCCTTGCGTTTCCGGCGCGCCAGAGCTGCACCGGCTTGCGCCGATGCTGGCCGAGGAACGCGAACCCCAGTTGGGCGAGCATTCCGGCGATCAGTTCCGGGTCTTCGGTGCGGATCTCGGCGAAGTCGAATCCGATGGCTTGCTGGACTCCGGGCAGTGCATCAAGTTCCAGCGGGTAGTCCTGCGCAGTAGCGCCGAGCAGTGCGGCCGTGCGGGCCTGCAGCCAGATCAGCGAACGCAGCCCGTCCACGGCCGTCCGCTCGACATTCGATTGCCTGAACACATCATTGAAGATTTCGAGGGAAACAATTCCGGAGTACCCCGAACGCACCAGGTGGCCCAGGAACGCATCCAGCTCGAAGCCGCCCTCACCGGGGAACACGCGGTAGTGGCGGGACCAGGACAAGATATCCATGGTCAGCACCGGGGCGTCCGCAAGCTGGACGAAGAAGATCTTCTCCCCCGGGATCTGGGCGATCTGCGCCGGATCGTCCCCGCGGGAAAGAATATGGAAACTGTCGATGCACAGTCCCACATTTTCGCGGTCCACCAGCTTCACGATCTCCCACGAATGCTGGTAGGTGTCCACATATTTGCCCCAGGCCAGCGCCTCGTAGGCGATGCGCACCCCGTAGCGTGCGGCCACATCCGCCAACCGGCGAATCTGCTCGGCAAACAGTCCGTCATCATCGATGGTCGCCGTTCCCACGTTCGAGCAGAGCAGCATGAGATCCATGCCCAACCGTTGCATGAGCTCGAACTTCGCTTCGGCGCGGCGCAGATTTGCCAGCAGCAGCTCTTCTTCCACGCCTTCGAAGTCACGGAAGGGCTGGAACAGATCCAGGGTCAGGCCCAACCGGTGGGCAAGCGCCTTGACCTCCTCGGGAGACATCGGGCTGACGGTGAGATCCTGCTCGAAGATCTCGATTCCGTCAAAACCTGCCTTGGCGCAGGCAAGCATCTTTTCTTCCAGCGTGCCCGAGAGGCACACCGTGGCGATCGAGGTGCGCATTAGAATCCCGCATCCAGCATCTCTAGCAGGTGGGCGCGCATCCGTGCCGCGTCTGGGGTCAGCCCGGTGATGATGCCAAAGGCGTCCACCGCCTGGCCAACGGCCATATGTCCGCCGTCCAGCACCTCGCAGCCGAGGTCGCGGGCCGCGGTGATCAGTTCGGTATCCACCGGACGATAGACGCAGTCGGCAACCCAATGCCGGGAGCGGAGCCCGGAAATATCAAGTGGCAGCCCCGGGTGGTGATGCATTCCGATGGGACTGGCGTTGAGCAGCCCATCGACCTGTGCCAGTAGCGCCGGCGCCTCTTCGGCGCTGGCCGGAGTGATGCTGGCCTGCGGGAAGTGGAGGGCCAGTTCCTTGGCTCGTTCGCTGGCCCGGGAGATATCCGGATCGACCAGGAATAGTTCTTTGACTCCCGCGTCGAGCAGGGCGAAAGCGACGGCCGCGCCGGCACCTCCGGCACCGAGCTGCAGCACCTTGTCCAGCTTGGCCCCGGGAAGCCCGGTGTTCAGCGCCCAGCCGAACCCGGAGGCATCGGTGTTGTAGCCGTGGAATTTTCCGTCCTTGATGAGCACCGTGTTGACCGCGCCGATGGCCTGGGCATTTTCACTGATTTCATCCAGCTGCCCGATGACCAGCTGTTTGCATGGGTGGGTAATGTTGAAGGCGTTGAATCCCAGCTCGGCACCGGACTTCAACAGCTGGCCGACGTCTTCGGCGGGCCGGCCAAGCACCGTCAGGTCGATCGGCCGGTACAGGTAGCGCACCGCGTGGGCGTCTGCTTCTCGTTCGTGCATGGGCGGGGTCAGCGAGGGCAGGACGCCGTCACCTATGAGTCCGACTAAAAATGACTGAGCAAGAGTACTCACCGAATTACCCAACTTTCCGTCATGCTTGACGCAGATATTGCCTCAGCTGTGATTTGCATCTACCCTATATCAACGTACACATTCCGTACAACTGTACGGATAGCGCACACTGTTTTTGATTTCAGCGTTCGCCCTTCAGCAAACAAAGGAGTTTTCCGATGCCATCCACACGTGAACCGTCGGCGTCCGAGGTGCCCGGCACCGGGAAACGCACCCCCGTCAAGGCGGCCGTTGCCAGTTTCATGGGAAGCGCAGTTGAATACTACGACTTCTTCATCTTCGGCTCCGCCGCCGCACTGATCTTCCCGCACATCTTCTTCCCCGACGCGGATGCCAATGCCTCGGTGATGTCGCTGGCCACCTTCGGCTTCGCCTACATCGCCCGGCCGATTGGCGCGGTCGTCCTCGGCCACTTCGGGGACCGCATCGGACGCCAGAAGGTGCTGATGTTCACGCTGGTGCTCATGGGCGCTTCGACCTTCGCGATCGGCTGCCTGCCAACCTTCGACCAAGTCGGTTGGCTCTCCCCCATCCTGCTGGTCCTCGCCCGACTTTGCCAGGGCCTCTCGGCGGCCGGAGAGCAGGCCGGAGCCTCCTCGATGACGCTGGAGCATGCACCCGATCGCCGACGCAGCTTCTTCACTTCCTGGACCCTGACCGGCACCCAGGGCGGACAGATCCTCGCGGCCCTGATCTTCATTCCCGTGGTGGCACTGCCCGATGACATCAAGTACGGCATCGGCTGGCGCATCCCGTTCTGGCTCTCCGCGGTAGTTGTCCTGGTCACTTTCTTCATCCGCCGCTCGCTGCACGAGACCCCGGAATTCGAAGAGGCGAAGAAGAACAACAACATTGCAAAGCTGCCGCTGGCGGTCCTGCTGAAGTTCCACTGGAAAGACGTCTTGCGCGTGGTGCTGTGCGCGTTCATCGCCGCGGTATCCACCGTGTACGGGACCCTGGCCATCTCCTACGGCAAGAACATCGGCAATATCGATGCCTCGATCACGCTGTGGCTGGTGGTTGCCGGCAATATCGGCGCGCTGCTCACCCAGCCGCTGTTCGGCATGCTGGCCGATGCCATTGGCCGCAAGCCGGTGTTCATCTACGGTGCGCTCGCCTCGGCGGCAGCCATGCCGTTCTACCTGCGCAGCATGGAAACCGACAACACGGTGCTGCAGTTCGTGCTGTCCCTGGTGGTCTTCTCCTGCGCCTACTCCGCGGCCAACGCGGTCTGGCCAAGCTTCTATGCCGAGATGTTCTCCTCCAAGGTGCGCTTCTCCGGCCTGGCCATCGGCACCCAGCTCGGCTTCCTCATGGCCGGCTTCGCACCGTCCATCGTGGCGGCCATGGGCGGCCTGGAACCTGGCGGCTGGGTCAAGATCAGCCTCTTCACCGCGGGAATCGCGCTCATCGCGGCGATCTCGGCGCTGACCGCCAAGGAAACCTACCGGGTGCCAACCGCGCAGCTGGGTACCACTGCCGAGCTCGTGCGAAAGTAGCACTCGCCAGGCAGCAAGTAAGCGAGGCTCGGCTCCCCGGAGAACGGGAGCAAGGCCTCGCTTTTTGCTGTGTTCAGCCACAAATCAGAACACTTCGGATTCGCCGCCGCAGCGGTGCGTCCCGACCGCGTAGTGGGCCAGCCATCGTTTCGAGCACGGCGGCTGGCGGCACTCACCGGGCGCTCCACCCGCCGTCCATGGCATAGGAGGTGCCGGGGACCATCCCCGCCTCATCCTGGGCCAGCCAGGACACCAAGGATGCCACCTCCTAGGGCTCCACCAGCCGCTTAACCGCCGCTTCGGTGAGCATGATCTTCTCCACCACCTCGGACGGGGCGATGCCATGGAGCTGGGCCTGATCCTGGATCTGCTTCTCCACCAGGGCGGTGCGCACGTAGCCGGGGTTGACGCAGTTGCTCGTCACCCCATGCTCGGCCCCCTCCAACGCGGTGACCTTGGATAGTCCTTCCAACCCGTGCTTGGCCGACACATAGGCGCTCTTGAATGCGCTGGCTCGAATGCCGTGCACGCTGGAGACGTTGATGATGCGCCCAAAACCGCGTGCATACATTCCGGGCAACGCCGCACGGATGAGCAGGAAAGGCGATTCGAGCATCAGCCGGTGAATAAGCCGCCAGGCCTCGGGATCATACTCGTGGATCGGCGCAACGCGTTGCACCCCGGCATTATTGATCAGAATGTCGGTATCCAAGCTGAGCTCTTCCAGCGTCTTCGTATCAGCCAAATCAACCGCCCAGGCCTTGCCGCCCAGCTCCTGTGCCGCCGCGCTGGCTGCCTGCTCGTTCAGATCCGCGACGGTGACAACTGCACCTTGGGCGCCCAGCCTTCTGGCACAGGCCAGCCCGATTCCCGAAGCACCCCCGGTGACCAATGCGGTACGTCCGGACAATCCGCCGCGCACCCGCCCGTGCTTCGTCTTTGTTTCGGTCATCTGGCTCAACCCTCCACGGTCGGTTGTGCGTTGAGTGACTCCAACGCATGGACAATAAATTCGCTTTTTCTTCAATCACCTCATCGGGGACCTCGGGACCGCGCTACTTGCTCAACTGGTAACACTCCTTCCGCGATGTCCATGCCGTGGCTACGGAGTGCTTCGGGAGAACCGAATTCAACCCGCCGGATGGTCTGATTCCGAGCAGGCTGCTGCGTGGCTCACGAAGACTAGTTGACGATCTCGGGCGGGGCGATGTCCTCGCCCGGCACGGTCTCCACCACTTCCGGTATCCATTTCTCGCCCTCCCTGGCCAAGGACACCCGGTACATGTTCTGCACCAGTCCATGATCCGAGGCACGCACGGTGGTTTCGCCCTGAGGTCCTTCGAAGCGCCAGCCCTCCAAGGCGGTGACCATCTGCTCCACGTCGTTGCCGCCTTCGCCCACGGCCCGGGCAATCATCTGCCCTGCCACAAATCCATCCGGGGAGAACTGACCGACTTCCTTGCCCGCATCCTCAATAGAGGAGATCATCTCTTTTTCGACGTCGGTGCCTGCAGCGCCCGGGAAGTAGTGGCTGAAGAAGGAAATCTTCTCGCCCGCGCCACCGTAGGCACCATAGGTTGCTGCCTCGCCCAGCCCGGTGACGATGGGAGCAATGTCGAAGGCGCCCTGCCGGTCCAATGCCTGCCACATAGAATCTGAGGATGCTCCGGCCCAGGCCGCGTAGATGAGGTCGGGTTTGGCATCCACCAGCTGCCGGGCGAAGGCTGCGAAATCGGTGACGTCTTCGGGCACGAGAAGGTTGCTGACGTTGGCGCCCTGCAGTCCAAGGGCTGCTTCTGCCGCTGCGAGATGTCCCTGCCCGAACGTGTTGTCCTGGGCGAAAACGGTGATCTGCTTGCCGTTCAAGTCATTTAGGAAGGCGCCGGCGGTGGCCGCGTCCTGCATGGACTGGCCTCCGGAGCGGAAGGTGTATTTGTTGGCGCCGGAGATGGCATCCGAGACGGCCGGGCCGGAAATGTAGAGGACCTTGTCCCGGGCTGCCAGGTCGGCAAGTGTCAGGGCGATATCCGAAGAGGCGGTTCCGGCCAGAATCTTGTAGTCCTCGCCGATTAGCTCTCCGGCCACCGCGGCTGCCTGGTCCGGGTCGCCGCCGTCGTCGTGATAGGTGATGTTCAGTTCGAAGTTCCCCAGCTGGCCCGTACCATCGGTGGCGTAGTCGAGTCCCGCTTGCAGGCCTTCGTAGTAGGCGTCTCCCTCGGCAGCAAGCGGGCCGGTCTTGGAGTAGATGATCCCAACGTTCACCGAGTCTTCGACTGCTCCCGACTCACCCCCGTCGGTGTTCCCGGTTTCCGCGGTGGGCGCGCAGGCCGTCAAGGCCAGTGCCCCGCCGAGGGACAGCGCAGCCAAAACCTTGCCGGTTCGATTCACGAGTGACGCCTTTCCTCGTGGGGCGCCGCTAATAGCAGCTGGCCCCGAAGCCAGATTGTGCGGTGCGCGTTTGCACCAAACCCGAACCGCGATTCTGGTTACAATCCCAAACTATGGCGACCTCTCGAAGGAGTCAACGGATCCGATGCGCGGAAACCGTAAAAAGGTGTGCGCTTTTGCAAAGCCGTCGTGCGCGGCGGCACCCGGTGATGCCTGTGATTTCAGGACCTAGGAATCGACCAGCCCGCGCCCCACGATCAGCTGCATAATCTCATTTGTGCCTTCCAGGATCTGATGCACGCGCAGATCACGGACGATCTTTTCCAGCCCGTACTCGCTGAGGTAGCCATAACCGCCATGCAATTGGATCGCGGTATTGGCCGCGTTGAACCCGGCATCGGTAGCCACCTTCTTCGCCATCGCGCACAGCCGCAGCGCGTCGGAAGTTTGCGCGTCCAGGGCTGCCGCTGCCCGGCGCAGCAGCGTGCGCGCCGCTTCCAATTCCATATCCATATCGGCTAGCTTGAAGACCAGCGCCTCCTGGCGCGTGAGCGGACCGCCAAAGGCCTCGCGCTCCTTGAGGTAGGCCACGGATTTCTCCAGGGCCAGCTGCCCGCCGCCGATCGAGCAGGCACCGATATTCAGCCGGCCGCCATTGAGCCCGCGCATCGCTATGGAGAAACCATCGCCTTCGGCACCTAGCAGGTTGCCGGCGGGGATCCGCACGTCTTGCATGATGACCTGACGGGTAGGTTGCGCATTCCAGCCCATCTTCTTTTCCTTGGCCCCGAAAGACAATCCCGGCGCATCGGCGGGCAGCAAGAAAGCGCTGATCCCCCGCCCGCCCGTATCGGCCGTGCGGGCCATCACCAGATAGAGCGCGGATGAACCCGCGCCGGAGATGAACTGCTTGACCCCGTTGAGCACATATTCATCGCCGTCCCGGACCGCACTGGTAGTCAGCGCCGCAGCGTCCGATCCGGTCCCGGGTTCGGTCAGGCAATAGGATCCCAGATCCTGCATCGCCACCATGCCCGGCAGCCACTGGGCTCGTTGCGCCTCGGTGCCGAAGCTGTCGATCATCCACACCACCATATTGTGGATGGAGATATAGGCCGCAATGGTGGGACAAGCCTTGGATAGTTCTTCGAAGATCAGCACCGCGTCGCTGCGGCTCAGCCCGGACCCGCCATAGGCTTCGCTGACGTAGATGCCGCCCATCCCCAATTCGCCGGCTTCGGCGAGCACATCGACGGGGAAATGCTGCTTCTCGTCCCACTCGAGGGCATGCGGAGCGATTTTCTCCGTAGCAAATTCGCGGACTGCCTCCACCAGCTCACGTTGCTCCTCATTTAGTCCAAACATCACTAACCCCTATCTGACCACCGCTACTTGTGACCCACACTACAGCCATTGCGAAGAGTTTAGGATGCCAGCAGCGGGCGGGAATTCCGAGAACTGCGCTCGAAATGCGACGCATGGCCCGTGGGTCAAAGAACTCGCCTCGCGCCGCCCAAAGCGGTTCCAGCGAACGCCCCATTTGTCACAGTGCGCGGTTCCGCCTCGGTTCTCGGCCATACTTGGACTTATGGATTCCGCCTCTACTGACCCGAATATGCAGCCGGTGACGCCGCGACGTGCCGCAAGCGTCCTGATGATCCGCGAGGGAAACGAAGGCCTGGAGGTCTTCATCCAACACCGGGTTTCCACCATGGACTTCGCAGCTGGCATGGTTGTCTACCCCGGCGGCCGGGTCGATGCTCAAGATCTGGCCGAGGCGCAAGCGGGGAATATTCCGTTAGCGCTGGCCATCGAGCACGCATGGCTTTGGGAAGACTCCTCCATCTGGGAAGACGGAGAAGAGCAGGCCATCCTCGATGCGGCAACCCTGCTGGCCGCCGCGCGCCGCGAGATCTTCGAAGAGACCGGGGCGCGCTTGGACGTGAGCCAGCTGCGTCCTTGGGCGAATTGGATCACGCCTCCGGATAATCCCAAACGCTTCGACACCTTTTTCTACGTGGCTCAGGTGCAGCCCGGACAGGCCCCCGTGCACCAGACCACCGAGGCCTCAAACTCCGAATGGATCCAGCCCGCCGTGCTGTTCTCCGCCTACGAGCGCGGCGAGCTGGGCTTGATGACCCCCACCCGCACAACTCTGCGCAACCTCGCAGCACTTGAAACCGTTGATGCCGCCATGAGCTCGCAAACTCCCATCGTCACGGTCCGGCCCCAGCGCATGCCACCGGCCGCGGATTCCAAGAAGGAACGCACCCTCTAGCCGCACCAGGCCCGGTACCCCTTGGCTGGTGCAGCAGCACTGCCCGAACCCCCGGGCGACTGGGCAGGAGTCCGGTTTCCACAAGCTCCCCCGGGAATTCTCACACGCCGATATTGCCTACCGGATTCCTTGCAGAGCGCATATGCCTGGTCGTCGAGGCCCCGGAGAGCACGAGGCATCGCTCCGGGGCGCCTTGGCCATTCGAAGGATCCTTGGCAATCCCTAGAAGGGGTACTGCTTATCGGTGCTCTGCACCCCGATCCAATGGTCGGTGGTGAATTCCTCGATAGCCCACTCACCGTTAAAGCGGCCCAACCCGGAGTTCTTCTCCCCGCCGAACATCACATGTGGTTCATCATTCACGGTGATGTCATTGATGTGAGTCATTCCCGCCTTGATCCCGCGGGCAAAGCGCACACCCTTTTCAATATCGGTGGTGAATACCGCGCTGGATAATCCGAATTCGGTGTCGTTCGCCAGTTCGAGCGCGTGCGCCTCGTCTTCGGCCCTAATGATGCCAACCACCGGGCCGAAGATCTCCTCACGGAACAGTTCCATCTCGCTGGTGACATCGGCGAAAACATGCGGCGGCACTACGCGGCCGACGACCTCTCCGGAGAGCACCTCGCGGGCCCCCTCGCTTCGAGCCTGCGCGATCTTTCCCTGCACGCTGGCCAGCTGCGCGTCGTTGATAATTGGCCCCACCACATTTGCGGGCTCCGCCGCATCACCGTATTTGATGGTGGCTGCATGGGCGGCGAACTGCTCGACGAACTGGTCGTATACCGGGCCTTGAACGATGATCCGGTTGATTGCCATGCAGATCTGCCCCTGATGCAGGAACTTGCCCATGGCAGCGGCGCGGACCGCTTGTTCGAGGTTGGCGTCGGCGAGCACCACAAATGGTGCGTTGCCACCAAGTTCCAGCGCGACCCGCTTCATATGCTTGCCCGAAACGGCGAGCTTGCCGACGTTTTTCCCCACCGGGGTGGACCCAGTGAAGGAAATCAGCGAAGGAACGCTGTGCGCCACAAAGTGGTCCCCAATTTCGGTGCCCGATCCAACAACCACGCTGAACACGCCCTGCGGGATTCCCGCCGCCTCGAAGGCCTTGGCCAGCACCAGCGCGCCAACCAGCGGGGTATCGCTGGCCGGCTTGAGTACCACCGAGTTGCCCAGCGCCAGCGCAGGGGCCACCGAGCGCTGGGAAAGCAGCATCGGGAAGTTCCACGGGCTAATCACGCCCACCACGCCCACCGGTTCGCGATAAACACGGTTTTCCTTGCCCACGCTGTTCGAAGGCAGGATCTGGCCGTGCACCCGGGTCGGGAAGGTGGCGGCCTCACGCGTTGCGGCGATCGTGCCAGAAACCTCCACGTTCGCCTTGAGCACCGATGAACCGGATTCGGCCACTAGCAGCGCAACCAGGTCATCGTAGTTGGCTTGCAGATAGTCCGCAGCCTTGGTGAGCACCGCAGCACGTTTTGCCGGAATGAGCGCAGCCCAGTCGCGTTGGGCTTGGGCCGCGCTCGCATAAGCCTCGTCCACATCCTCGCTGGAAGCCTGGCGGATTTCTGCCAGCACCGCGTCGTCGAACGGGTTGCGGGTGACCAGAACGGAAGAACTGCGCCCCTCGCGCCATTTCCCGGCGATGAAAAGTTGCGCCGGAAGCTGGTCAAGGAAAGCTGGTCGGCTGGATACGGCCTGGTTGGTCATGGATCTTCCTTCCCACAGTGCGGCGCTTCGCGCCACAGCGAATCGAGCTCTTCGCACTCATTGTTCGCGGGAAATCCGCCACGATCAAGGAACTCATCGAACAGCAGAATTCGCGCCGGCAGAAGACCTACTTATCGTCAAAAATTTCTCGGGCGGCCAGCACCTTGGCCGCATGCGCCTCGGACCAGATGCGGATGGCATCCATCGGTTCGAGCAGACTGCGACCCAGATCGGTCAATTCATAGTCCACCCGGACCGGCACCTGAGCCGTGACGGTGCGAGCCACCAGGCCATCGCGCTCCAGGATGCGCAGCGTGCTGGTCAGCACCTTGGGCGTCACCGCACCGATCTGCTGGCGTAACGCGGAGAAACGTAGCGGCCCCCGGGCTAAGGTAAGCATCACTAAAGGGGTCCATTTATCCCCCAAACGTTGCATAATTTCACGTGAGGGACAGTCCTGCACAAGCACGTTGTAGGTGAGGGCGCTATCCATTTGGTAACCAAGTTCCTTTGAAGTAGTCGGTATCTAAAGGATACTATAAGGGTGAAGAACACAGCTACGAGAGGATCATCATGAAGATTGCAGTTTACGGGGCCACCGGAATGGTCGGCAGCCAGATCACCGCCGAGGCGCTGCGCCGTGGCCACGAGGTCACCGCCGTCAGCAGCAGCGGCAAAACCGTCGAAGGCACCAGCGCGGCCACTGCCGAGCTCAGCGACACCGCCGCCTACCGCGACCTGGGAAAGAACCACGACGTCGTCGTGATCTCCGTGCCGCCATCGCGCACCGGTGGCGACCACCAGGAATACCTTGACGCCTTCGAGGAGATCACCGAAACCCTTATTCCGGCGCGCCTGGTCGTCGTCGGCGGAGCCGGCGCCACCGAGATCGACGGGGTGCGGCTGTTCGACACCCCGGGCTTCCCAGAAGAATACAAGGCAGAGGCGGTCACCTGCGGCGCGGTCTACGACATGTTCACCTCGGTGTCGGGCATCACCTGGACCCTGGCAGCACCTGCCCCGGTGATCGCACCGGGCACCCGCACCGGCAACTACACGCTCGGCGCCAACTCCCCTGCCGGCGACTTCGTTTCCACCCAGGACTTCGCGGTAGCGATCCTCGACGAAATCGACACCCCGGCGCACAACAACCGCCGCTTCACCGTCGCCAGCGAAAAGTAACACGCCGGCCAACCGGTCAGCCAAGGTCGATGGCTCGGCTCTCGCTTCCTCTGGCAGGGAAACGATCTGACCTTTCGGCCTTGGTTGACTAAGGTTGTCTACGTCATCGCTCACTTATTCAAAGGTCACTCACCGTTCATGCAACGAACACAGCGCGCCACCCGCCTGCTCACCGGAGCACTAGCTCTCCCGCTGGCCGGAGCCCTCATCGCAGGCTGCTCCACCACCTCCGATCCCTCGGCCACCGAGGATCTGAAACCCGTCGCCGGCGGGACGCTGGTTTACGCCTCGGGTGACGCCGAGCCGAACTGCCTGGACCCGCATGTGGGAGGAAACTATCCGCAGGCGCTGGTGGCCTCGCAGTTCATGGAATCGCTGTTCAGCAAGGACGCCAAGGGTGAGATCATCCCGTGGCTGGCCGAAAAGTCCGAGGTCTCCGAGGACGGGTTGACCCGTACCATCACGCTGCGTGAGGGGATCAGCTTCCACGACGGCACCGCGCTCACCGCCGAAGCCATCAAGGCCAATATCGAGCACCTGCAGGATCCGAATACCGCGTCCTCTACCGGTTATCTTGCCGTCGGCAAGGTCTCCGAAATCAAGATCGTCGACGAGTTGACCGCGCAGCTGGAGCTCTCCGCCCCGGATAACGCGCTGCTCGAGTCGCTGTCCATGCCGTGGACGGCAATCCAGTCCCCCGAAGGGCTCAAGCGCGACCAGGCGGCGAATTGCGCCGCCCCGGCAGGCACCGGCCCGTTCAAGGTCGAGTCCTGGGACCGCCAGCAGGCGGTCAATCTGGTGCGCTACGAAGACTATGCCCCACCGGTGGCAGATGCCGAGCGGAACGGTTCCACCGCCTTCCTGGACGGCATCACCTGGCGCTTCATCCCGGAGGCCGCCAGCCGCTATGCGGCCCTGCAGTCCGGCGAGGTCGACGTGATCGACAATCCGCAGCCCGACACCATCGCCACCGCCACCGAGGGCGGGCTGGGCCACCTCGCGGCGCCGCGTCCGGGAGCCTCGAACCGGGTGGAGCTCAACAGCTCCAAGGCGCCTTTTGACGACGCCTCGGTGCGCGAGGCGTTCATCCGTTCCCTCGACGTGAACACCGGAATCGACGCGCTGTACTTCAATGCCGCCGAGCGCAGCTACTCGCTGCTTTCAAGCGTTGAACCGCTGGGCATTTCAGCTGAAGAGAAATTCGGCACCGATGTCGATCGGGCCAATCAGCTCCTCGACGAGGCAGGCTGGACCGAACGCGATGCACAGGGCTACCGAACCAAGGACGGCAAGCGACTGAGCCTGAGCTTCCCGGTATCCACGAACCAGTCGGTTCCGGCCGAGCAGTCGCTCTTCGAGCAGATGCAGGCGTCCGCCAAAACCGTTGGCTTCGAGGTCAAGATCGAGTTGCTCGACCTCTCCAGCTGGTACGGCGCTCTGGCGCAACACGAGTACGACCTCGTTTCGGCACCGTACACCAAGGTCGGCCCGAGCGTGCTGCGCATCTTGTTCCATTCGGATTCCACCGTCCCGGCGCCGAGCGGCTACTTTGCAAACAACGCGCAGATCAAGAATCCGCAGCTGGACCGGCTGCTGGTGGAAGCCGAGCAGAGCAACGACGAAGCCGAACGCGCAGAGCTCTACGAGCAGGCGCAGAGCCTGGTCTTGGACGGCTACTACGTGCTCCCGCTCTACGATCAGCAGAACCACTTCCTGTTTTCGAAGAACGTGCACGGCATGGGTGAAACCACCGCGGTCTCCTCACCGACCTACTTCAACGTGTTCCTGAACAAGTAGCCATCGAACACGTCCAGAGATGAAAATGCTCGCTTGGTTGGGTCGCAAGGTTGGCGGCGCGCTGGTGGTGTTGTGGCTGGTGGCCACCGCCATCTTCATCGGCGTGCGGCTGATCCCCGGCGATCCGGCCGAAGCGATTATGGGCGGCCCGGGTTCGCAGGCCTCGGCCGAGGCCCTGGCCGCCGCGCGCAGCGAGTATGGCTTGGACCTTCCGCTGATTACCCAGTACCTCATGTTTCTGGCCAAGCTGATCCGCCTGGATTTCGGGACCTCCTATGCGCTGAAGGACCCGGTTCTGCAGGTCATCGCCGAGGTGCTGCCACCGACCATCACGCTGGCACTCATCTCACTGGCGGCGGCCTGGTTGCTGTCGCTCATCTTTGCGATGCTGGCCATGCGTGCCACGCGGGTGGGCCAGTGGGTCGGCAACGCGGTGGAGATCATTGCCGCGGCCGTGCCGCACTTCTGGCTCGGTGCGGTGCTGATCATGCTTTTCTCCTCGATGCTCGGCTGGTTCCCTGCGGTGGACAACGGGACCGGGTCGGGACTGGTCTTGCCGGTGCTCACCCTCGCGCTGCCGCTGGCAGGTTTTCTCACCCAGTTGATGCGCGACTCGCTGTCCACCGCATTGGGAAGCCAGTTCGCGTTGGCCGCCCGAACCCGCGGTGAAAGCCGGTTGACGGTGTTCTGGCGCCACGGTTTGCGCCATGCGGCGCTGCCCGCTTTGGGGTTGACCGGCTGGGCCTTCTCCTCCCTGCTTTCCGGAGCGGTGGTTGTCGAGGCGATCTTCGCCCGTCCGGGACTGGGACGTTCCCTGCTTTCGGCGGTGCTCTCCCGTGATATTCCCATGGTCACCGGCATCGCGCTGTTCTCCGCCCTCGTATATATCGTGGTGATGGCGCTGACCGAAGCCCTCGAACGCCTCATCAATCCGGCGGGGGCAGAATCATGAGCCGAACCGCCAAAATTCTCGGCACCGTCTTTATCCTCTTCTGGCTCCTTACGGCGCTTGCGCCGGGGCTCATCGCCCCGGGCGACCCCCTGGCGGTTGACCCCGCGCAGGCATTCCACGCGCCGAGCCTGGCGCACCCGATGGGGACCGATGAATCGGGACGCGACGTGTTCACCCGCGTCATCCATGGTGCCGGCGACTCGCTGTATATCGGCCTGGCCGCCACGGCTCTGGGCATGGGCATTGCCCTAGTTCTGGGTACCGCCGCGGCCCTTGCCCCGCGCTGGCTCGATGGTGCGATCTTGCGTGTGCTCGAAGCCCTCTACGCGGTGCCCTCGCTGCTGCTGGCACTGCTGATCATCGCCTTCACCGGCCCCGGGGTCGGGCCGGCAATCGTTGCCGTTGGCTTATCCACCGCGCCGGGCTACGCCCGCTTGGTGCGCAGCCAGATCCGTTCTGTGAAGAACTCCGAAATGCTGGAAGCCGCCACGGTGCTCGGCCGCGGCACCTGGCTGAAGGTACAAAACCACCTGGTGCCCAACGCGCTGCGCCCCCTGCTGGCGTTGGTGACCCTGGGCATTGGGCAGGCGGTGATTTGGGCCGCCGCGCTGTCCTTCCTCGGCTTGGGCACTCCGCCGCCGGCTCCCGAATGGGGTGCCATGCTTTCGGCCGGGCGCACCTACCTGCATCTGGCCTGGTGGCTGAGCTTCTTCCCTGGCTTGGCGATTGTGGTGGTGGCCGCCGGGGCCACGCTGATCGGACGTTCCTTGGGCGGAAAGGTCAATGCCGCATGAGTCCTTTATTTAATGTCAAGAACCTCTCGGTGAGCTTCGCCGGGCAGCTCGCGGTGGACTCGGTCTCCTTCGAGCTCTCCGCCGGGGAATGCCTGGCGCTGGTTGGTGAATCCGGGTCCGGCAAGTCCGTCACCGCCCGCAGCCTGCTGGGGCTCTCCGGCGGCAAGGTCAGCGCCGAAAAATTCATGGTCTTGGGGCAGGACGCCACCGCGATGAGCGAACGGGACTGGCAGCAGCTGCGCGGAAATTCCGTGGCGATGATCCTGCAAGATGCGCTCATGGCGTTGGATCCGTTGCGCCCGGTGGGCCACGAAATTGCCGACGCGCTGAAGGAACACAGCTCGCTGTCCAAGTCCGAGCGCACCACGAAGGTCCGCAAGGCCCTGGAAGTGGTGGATCTTCCCGAGCCTGCTTGGCGGATGAAGCAGCGCAGCTCCCAACTCTCCGGTGGCATGCGCCAACGCGTGCTCATTGCCCAAGCGATGATCGGGGACCCGCAAGTTGTGATCGCCGACGAGGCGACCACCGCGTTGGACTCCCGGCTGACCGCGCTGGTGCTCGAGCAACTCCGGGCGCTCAAAGACGAGGGCCGGGCGGTGCTGATGATCAGCCACGACCTGGCACAAGTGGCCCATCTGGCCGATCGGATCGCGGTGATGCGTGCCGGAAAGATCGTCGAGGCCGGCGAGACCGACCAGGTGCTGAACCGCCCGCAGCACGAGTACACGCGCACTCTTCTGCGCGCCATCCCCTCCGGGGTGCCCCGCTTCGAGCCCTTGAGCCTTGCTCCCCCGAAGGCGGCTGTCGTGGCTCAAGAACCGGCGAGGCCTGCTCGGATGCCGGCTCTGGTGGTGGAGGACCTGTCCAAGAGCTTCGGCAAACATGCCGCGGTGCAGGGGGCGGGTTTTGTCGTTCAGCAAGGACAGACGCTGGGCCTGGTCGGTGAATCCGGGTCGGGCAAGACCACCACCGCGCGCATGGTGCTCGGCTTGGAGCGCCCGGATACCGGCACCGTCCAGCTGCTCGGGGAGCACTTTGCCCCGCACCGCGAAGCCCAGCGCCGGCACTTGCGCGAAAACATCGGGGCGATCTACCAGAATCCGCTGGGTTCTTTTGACCCACGCTATAGCGTGGGTCAGTTGCTCACCGATGCGCTCTCCGCCGGACGCAGCAAACGCGGCGCGAGCTACCGGACCCAAGTCTCCCGGCTCCTTGAACAGGTGGAACTGGACCCTGCCCTGAGCTCGCGAAATCCACGCGAGCTTTCCGGCGGACAGCGCCAACGCTTGGCGATCGCCCGCGCACTGGCTCCGAAGCCTAAGGTGCTCGTCTTGGATGAACCGGTCTCGGCCTTGGACGTTTCGATCCAGGCGACCGTCCTGGACCTGCTGGATCGGTTGCAGCAAGAGACCGGCACCAGCTACCTGTTCATCAGCCACGACCTGTCGGTGATCGAGCATATGAGCGATACCGTAGCGGTGATGTACCGGGGAAGCATTGTCGAGCAGGGCGCTACCGCCGACGTGTTCGGCGACCCGCAGCACGAGTACACCCGAGCGCTGCTCACAGCCATGCCGCGGCTGCGTTAGCAACCGCGGCATGGCTGGTTCAAACCGTATCGTTCGCGCTAGAGCCCTTCACCGAACTGGTCGCGGACCTGCTTGCGCAACACCTTGCCCAGCATCGAGCGGGGCATCTCCTCGATGGCAACGATCCGCTTAGGCACCTTGTAGGCCGCCAGCAAGGTCCGGCAGTGTTCGCGCAGGTCGGCCTCGTCCAGGCTCGCGCCTTCATCGAGTTGCACCGCGGCGACCACCATTTCACCGCCCCGTTCCAGTGCCTTGCCGAACACCGCGGCGTCGGCAATATCTGAATGCTGGCGCAGCGCGTTCTCCACCTCGCTGGGCGAGACATTAAAGCCGCCGGTAATGATCAGCTCCTTGGCCCGGTCAACGATCTGGGTAAACCCGTCCTGGTCGACGGTGACTACGTCGCCGGTGTGCAGCCAGCCGTCCTCGGTCAGCGTTTTCGCGGTCTCCTCCGGGTTATTCCAGTATCCGCGGAACACCTGGGGCCCCTTGATCAGCAGCTCTCCGGCTTCGCCCTGCGCCACCTCGCGGCTTGGCTCATCGACATCCACGACCTTCATCAGGGTCGAAGGAAATGGCACTCCGATGGTGCCGTTGCGACGTGTGGGGTGGAACGGGTTGCCCAAGGCCACCGGCGAGGACTCGGTCATCCCATAGCCTTCGACCAGCAGTCCGCCGGACATCGACTCCCAGAGCTCGACCACATGATCTGGCAGGTTCATCGCACCCGAGATGCAGTACTTGGCCGAACGCAGCGAAATGCCCTGCTCCTTGGCCGCCATGGCGGTGCGCTCGTAGATCGGCGGGACCGCGCAGTACACGGTGGCCGGAGACTTCTTCCACGCATCCAGGATCATCTGCGGTTCAAACTTCGGGAAGAGCACCAGCAGTCCCTGCTTCTTCACCCCGAAGGTCAGATACAGGGTCATTCCGAAAGCATGGAACATCGGCAGGATCGCATACAGGATTTCCTTGCGCTCTTCGGCGCCTTCCATCCAAGCCTCGCCCTGCAACGCATTGGCATACAGGTTGTAGTGGGTAAGCATTGCGCCCTTTGGACGCCCGGTGGTTCCCGAGGTGTACTGGATGACCGCCAGATCCTGCACCTCGGGGTATCGATAGTCCGGATCCAGTCGCCCGGACTTCAGCAGCTGCTTCCATGCCATGGTGCCTGACGTGGAGGCGGTCAGCGAGTCCTTGGTCTCGCGCAGCTTTTTCACCGGCAGTTTCAGTGCCAGGCGCTTGACCGCCGGGAATGCCTCAAGCAAATTGACGGCGACGATCGTATCGATTCGTACGTCCTTGGGGAACTGCTGCAGGTTCGGCACGACCTTGTCCCAGGCGATCACCACCCGCGCCTGGTGGTCTTCGAACTGGTGGCGTAGTTCGCGCGAGGTGTACAGCGGGTTGTGCTCCACAACCACCGCACCCAGCCGAAGCACCGCGTAGAACGCGACGACGTGCTGCGGGCAGTTGGGCAGGACCAGCGCTACCCGGTCACCGGGCTTCACGCCCAGCTGGCGCAGCCCCTCGGCCGCCCTCTCGACCTGTTGGCCCAATTCGAGGTAGCTCATCCGTCGACCGAAGAATTCGGTGGCCGGGCTCTCACCGGCTTCGCGGACCGAACGCTCAAACATATGACTCAACGACTCGGTGGGAAGCTTGATTTCGGCAGGGACGCCTGGCTGATAGTTGGCTACCCAGGCCGGTGCGGCAGTATTCTCCATGCCTACAATCATGCCCGATACCCACGGTTTCAGGTTAAACGCGAGGTGGACTTTCGGTGATTATTCAGCGGAACTGGCTCATTGGAATTCACGATTCGGCGTAGTTCGCCAATGCCTCGGCACGGTCGGCAACGCAACTTTTCATGGGGGTTTCGAGTTGCTCCAGCAGATGACGATCAACCCGTTGCCTCAGCTGATAATCTCCGGGCACTAGGAGTCCGTTCCGCTGCAACCGGACCGCCATCCACGAACCTGGTGCAAGACGATGAGTGAATAAATTCTTCATTCACCCACACACGGCTAGCCCGCCCCATCAGCATGTCTGCCTAGCGCCTCAAGAACCAGACCACTGACTGAGAATATTTTTCATTCAGCCACCGAACCCAACCACCAACCAGCCAATAAGCAACAGGAACAGGCTCAAGCCGGCACCAAGAGCACCGCGCCCCCCGGCAACCGGAAAACAAACGTTCGATAGGTGATATGAACCAGCGGCAGTGAACGAAAAAATCATTCACCCAACAAACCCAACAACCCTCCTAGCTGGCGATACGATCCGGCGGATCAGCCCAACCCAACACCCGACGCACCCGATCGTTCAACCCCACCTCCCGCACCGGAGTCCGGTCATGAACATGATCAAAGTTCTGAACCACCTCAACACTGCCCGGCAACTCCAAACACACCAACCCATGAGGAGTCCGCCAACTCACCGACCCATCCGGGCGGTAAATCGACTGCCACCCCAACGCGTGCTTCAACATCTGATGCCGTTTGCAGAGCAACTTCGTATTACTCCGATCCGTGTGCCCGCCCTTGGCCCAATCCTCCACATGATCAATCTCCGAAGTCTCCGCGGTGCGCCGGCACCCCGGGAAGCAGCAATGCACCTCCCGCACCCGCAACAAATCCTTCAACGCCTGCGAAGGACGGTACTTCTGCCGCCCCACATCGATCGCGGCCCCGGTCCACGGATCGGTCAGCACCCGCAGCATCGACGGAGCGTCCTTCGCCAACGCCAAGGCCGTGCCCACCGGAATCGGCCCATACCCCTCCAAATCCGCCAACGCCCGCTTAGGATCCGCCAAGGTTTCCACCGCCGGGATCGTCAACGCCACCCGCGTCTTCAACGGCGTACCACCCGTCGCAGGCCACCCATCGAGCAGGGCATCCCGGAAAATATCAGCCTCCCGCTGCCCCTGAGTACGCGAATCACCCGGATCCACATCATGCCTGGCAAAATACTTCACTGTATTAACCATGGAAATAATATCCGCCGCCGGAGCCCGCAGCTTCAACGCCGCCATCCCATCCGCTTCGCTCCAATGCGTCAACGCCCGGGACTCCTTCGCCGCCTCATGACGCTCCTGCGCCGAGACCGGATTCAACCGGTCATGCATCCGCCTCGCCCGCTGGCTCACGGCCGCATCACTGGCGGTTTTCGCCATCGGCAACAGCACATGCTCCATCCGCCGGATATCAGCAGCCCCCAGATCCTGAGCCTGCTTGACAATATCCCCCGCCGCCTTCGTAGTGATCTCCCCAGCAGCCAAAGCATCCAGCGTCCCCGTGCACAAATGGCGCAACCCATCGGCAATAAACAGCTTCCCCCGCACCTTCTCCTCAGACTCGCGCAACGCCACAGCGGCTTCAGCAACGAAATTCGAACGGATGATCTGCTCGGACGCCGGATCCACACCATAGTAATTCGCGCTGATCCGCTCACGGCGCTGCTGCTCGGTCTCCGTCTTCGGATCCGCACAACTATTTTCGGCAACGACCTGCGCGACCAGTTCCACCGAATCCGAAAGAGTCACCGCTTCGGCCGCGTCAAGCATGCGCCGCAGCCTCGCGAGCTTCTGCAACCGCACCAGCCCTGAGCCCGGATCCTGCAACGGCGGCAGGTTGTAGAGTTCGGTAGCCAGCGCCGCGATCTGGCCGAAATACTTCTCATGCTCCACCAAGGAAGAGAACAACCCGTCAGGGTGGGAAGCATCCCGATGCCCTGGCGGGCTCAACGGAAGACGATGAGTATCATCGTCGCTCTGAAAAATGTCTTGTAGTCCCATGTTCAATGATCTCGCCGGATCCCGACGGTTTGAGCGGGTTTATAACCCATTGTGGACAAGTATTGAGCGGCCGTTTGCTGATCAGCCGGCGCGTCACCGAGACCGCCCCACGTTGGCCGAGAGACTCGCCAGGTGCCTAACGACCAGCTTCCCAGCGAATAGGATTCCTCCAACTAATTGAGGACAGTGGCTAGTGGCTAAATCCTAGGCACCGGGCGTTGCTTTGGACTTATTGCTCTTCAATAGGCATTTTTGATCGCTTCCGGAGCGCTGGCACACATAGACTTCGAACCAATGCGTGTCGTTGAATAGGTGCCGCAAATTCTCTAGGGGGGACAATGGTCCACTGCATTCCAGAAGAACCTGATTTTTCCGATGGCCAGTCTGCCGAGAAAGCCGTCTGGGAAGAGCTACGTCGTTCCTTACCCCAAGAGGCCATCCTCGCCCACTCGGTCGCGGTACGCCACGGAGCCGTTGAACATGAGATCGACTTGCTGATTTTGTGGCCTGGAGTCGGGCTTGTGGCGATTGAGGTCAAGGGCGGATTGGTAGGCGTAGAGAACAGCGCCTGGTACCAGTCCGATAGCAACGGCCGGCACCATATGAAAGATCCCATGGCCCAAGTCCAGAGCGCGGCGCACGCCTTTAAAAAGTGGATTACCGAACAATCCGGCACCCCCTTGAACAGTCGCTTCGCCCACGTGGTGTGCCTGCCATATACGGAGGTTCCGGCGAATTGGCAGAAGGCAGATATGCCCCGTGATCTGCTCATGGACCAAAACGATCTAAAGCAAAGCGCGAACTACCTGCGTCGCGCCATCGAAGAGCTAGGCGGTGGTTACTCGGCGTTGGCACAGTCCTTCGCGCAACGCATCGCCCGGCATCTGGCGGCGGACTTCACACCCGAGCATCTGGAAACTTCCGAAGCTCTGGAAAACGAAGACCTGCAAGAACATCTCACCGCACGTCAGGCCATCTTGTTGAGCGCAACGCGGGCACTTCCCCGAGTGAAATTCATCGGTGGAGCCGGCAGCGGAAAAACATGGATGGCGGTTGAAAAAGCTAAACAGCTGGCCAAGGGCAATGCGCGCGTGGGGCTATTTTGCTACAACAAAGGATTGGGCCATTACCTAAAGAAACAGGTGAGCGGTTGGAGACAGAATAAACCCGTGCATATCGGAGAATTCCATGAGTACGCCCGCAGCCTCGGAGTTCCCAACGGCAGCGGACAAGACTACTTCGACGTGCAGATGCCGCGGCTGCTGCGCGAGCTGGCACTGCGGCTGCCCGAGGAAGAGAAGCTCGACGCGATCGTTGTCGATGAGGCCCAAGACTTTGCCCCCGAATGGTGGGAGGCACTGCTTGCGTGTACCAAAGACCCATTGCAGGGCAAGATCTATGCCTTCATGGACGTCCGGCAGGATGTCTACCGGAGATGGAACGGTGAGGACCTCGGCGGAAGTTTTGGCACCGCGGCACCGCTGGTATCCATCCACGTAGATGACAACTTACGCAACACTCGCCGGATCGCCGAAACGTTCAAAAACCTGGCCGGAGCACAAATCAAACCCCGTGGCGGGCAGGGAGTTCCGGTGCGCTTTGTCGCGTGCTCTACCGAAGAAGCGGTGGACATCGCCTCGGATTGCGTGGATCCGCTCATTAGCGAGGGCTGGGCAAATAACCAGATCGCGTTGCTCACGACCAATCGTCGCCACCCGATACACCAGGAGCACTTCGAGCAAGGAACCATCGACTCTGAATACTGGCCCGCGTTCCACGCCCATGATCAGGAATTCTACGGGCATGTGTTGGGATTCAAGGGGCTAGAACGTTCGGTGGTGGTGCTGTGTATCAATGGTTTCAAAGATATGTCGCGCGCCGTGGAGCAACTCTACGTGGGTCTTTCCCGTGCCCGGAGCCTACTGGTTGTCGTCGGAGACCGCGAACTCATCGAGGCGGCCTGCGGCAGTGAACTGCACGCCGCGCTGCGCAGCGCGAAGAGCTGGTCCCCGGCCATTGCGGCGGATCCGCTAGCGCTCTAAGGCAACTTCGCTAGAAGTTCAATCCGCGTGCGGCCACGTCCCAGCGTTCGATTACCTCGCCGGCGCGGACCACAGTGACCTGGTCCACCAGGTTCACCGCCACGCAGACATGGTTCGGGATCACGCGGAGTTGCTCCCCGTGTGCCGGAAGCGGCTGGCCCTCGGGCCAGAGCACCGTCGCGTGGTGTTCGGACACCGCACTGATCCGCGCGTCCGAATTTTCCAGGATTCGGCCAAACCCGCTCACCCAGGCGGGGCGGTCACCGCCCAGGATCTTGCTGCCCGCGTCCAGGACGATCCGCCGCGGGATGAGTTCGTCCCCTTCATGCCGGCTGACCACCGTGGAGGCTACGCTCAAGGCGATGTCTTCCCAGCGGCAGCGTCCCAGCTCGAACTGCTGCGCGTCGCCAAATACGTACACCCCGGGGCGGACCTCGGTCAGCAGCGAGTTGTCCGCAAGCTCTGCCGTGGGAGTGGAGCCACCGCTGATGCGTTTGAGTTCGAAGCCGTCTTCGCGGAGCAAGCCGGCCGCCCCGGCGAGCGCTTGCTGTTCTTCCGCGGCGACCGCTTGCGGCCGGCCCGGTGCATAACTATGACCGGGGAAGGTGAAAATGCCGATGACGTTCAGCCCGGCCTCGCGGGCGGCGCGGGCGACTTCCAATGCGCCTCGGGGAGGCACACCGCTGCGGTGGTGGCCGCTGTCGATCTCGATCATCAATCCTAATTTGTCGGCCTTGTCTCCCAGTTGCCGGGCAAGCTGCTCGACGGCTGCCACGGAGTCTGTGCCCAAGGAGAGCCTGACATAGCGCAGCAACTTGCGAATGCGTGCCGCTTGGACCTCGGAAACCCACAAGGGGAACGCGACGAAGAGATCCGCCACCCCGTGCAGCGCGAAGGTCAGGGCCTCCCCGATGGTTGCGACCGTCAGTCCCACTGCTCCGGAATCGAGCTGGAGGGCGGCGATCTCATGCATCTTGTGCGTTTTCGCGTGCGGTCGCAAGGCAAGTCCCTTGCCTGCAACGTTCTGCGCCACACGGTCGATGTTCCGCTCGAGGATCTCAACGTCGACCAGGATTTGCGGGGTTAATAAACCTTGCGGGATGGTGTTCACCAATGCCAGCTTTCCTCTTCGTGCTCGGGCGATCTGATTCGTACGTTACCCGAGAAAAATGCCCAGCTCGTCGTTGACACCCAGAGAATCCCAGCCACCTGGCGTGGGATCGGCCGACCTGGCCTATCTGTTGGCCGGCAGTCCCGATCCGCGAAGCTTCAGCGACAGCTCATGCGCGTGGTGCAGCAGTAATTGGCCCAGCGATTCTTGCCGGGCCACCTCGAAGCGCGATTCGATTCCGGTCAGGCTCAGCGCCCAGGCCGGTTGGCCCGAGGCGTCGAAGACCGCGGCTCCTATCCCCCAGCTGCCTTCAACGATGAGCCCCGGATTGACCGAGTACCCCAGGGTGCGGGTCTCTTCCACTTTGTGGCGCAATTGCTTGGCGCTGTGCGCTTGGCCGTACTCGGCCACGAGGTTGCTGCCAGCCAGATAGCGTTCGACGATCTCTTCGGGAAGAAAGGCGAGAATCGCGATGCCTGCCGAGGCGACCCCGAGCGGGAAGCGCCGGCCTTCGTAGAGGACAAAGGAACGGATTGGGAATGCTCCGTCTTGGCGCAGCAGGCAGACCGTTTCATCTCCGCGCCGGGCTGAGAGAAAGGCGCTCTCCCCGGATTCTTCGGCCAACGCGGTCACGTGCCCCCGGGCGAGCTCGCTGATGTCGTAGCGTTCGGCCGCTACCGCACCCATCAGATAGAGCTCGGGGCCCAGCAGCCAGCGCCCCGCCCGGTGGTCGTGGTCGCAGAAGCCTTCGGCTACCAGCGCCGTGAGCAGCCGGTGCACCGTCGGCCGCGCGAGCCCGGTAAGCCGCGCGACCTGCGTGGTCGTGATTCCTTCCGGCATGGAGGTGCTGACCGCACGCAATACCGCGGCCAAGCGTCCGACGACCTGTGCACCGGCAGGAGATTTGCTCATGACCATATTATGAACGACGGCAGTCCATAATATGGGGAACATGACGTTTTCAATAAGCGGCCCAACGCAATGGCGCGGATGCGCTTTGGGCGGCGCGGTAACCACTCCTCGAAATGTCCATAATGTGAACGAATGGACGGTTGTTCTTCACCTATCGAGCAATATCAGATTCTTTTCTCTTAGCTATTGAGCTATCGACTTGGAGTTACTACCTTCGAAGGTAGGGAACACTCAAATCCATAATATGGACGGATGGAGTTAGAAGATGTCAACGAAGTATCGCGAAGACGCCGCCCAGGCACTTGCCGCAGTGGTCAAGGACGGAATGACCATTGCCGTCGGCGGTTTTGGGCTCAGCGGAATACCTAACCGGCTGATCACCGCCCTGCGCGACTCGGGCGCCCGCAACCTGACCATCGTGTCCAACAATATGGGCGTGGACGGCAAAGGACTGGGCATACTGCTGGAGAACAAGCAGGTCTCCAAGGTGCTTGCTTCCTATGTGGGGGAAAATAAGCTCTTCGCTCAACAGTTCCTCAACGGAGACCTCGAAGTTGAGTTCGTCCCCCAGGGAACCTTGGCCGAACGCTTGCGCGCAGGGGGCGTCGGGATCCCCGCATTCTTCACTCCAACCGGCGTTGGCACCCCCGTGGCCGAAGGTAAAGAAGTCATGGAATTCGACGGCAAGCAGGCCATCTTGGAACGCGGCATCGTCGCCGACATCGCGTTGGTCCGCGCCTACGAGGCGGACCGCGAAGGCAATCTGCGCTACCGCATGACCTCGAAGAACTTCAACCCGCTTGCCGCCATGTCCGGCCGACATACCTTCGCCGAGGCCGAGCACATCCTTGCGGACTACCTCGATCCGTCTTTGGTGGAAACGCCGGGTATTTTCGTGAAGACCCTCGTCGATGCCGACGAAGTCAAGGACATCGAACAGCGCACCGTCCGCCCGAAGCAGGAGGCATAGGCATGTGGACTAGAGACCAGATGGCGGCACTGGCCGCCAGCGAACTGACCGACGGCCAATACGTGAACCTTGGGATCGGCATCCCCACCCTGGTGGCGAACAACCTACCGGCGGGTGTCTCGGTCAAACTGCAAAGCGAGAATGGCCTGCTGGGCATGGGCCCCTTCCCCATCGACGGCGAAGAAGACGCGGACCTGATCAACGCCGGCAAGCAGACGGTGACGATTCTTCCCGGCGGAAGCTTCTTCGATTCGGCCACGTCCTTTGGCATGATCCGCGGCGGCCATGTGCAAACGGCGATCCTCGGCGCGCTGCAGGTTGCCGCCAACGGCGACCTGGCCAACTGGACCATCCCGGGCAAGCTGGTCAAGGGCATGGGCGGCGCCATGGATCTGGTGGCCGGCACCCCGCGGGTCATCGTGCTCACCGATCACATGGCCAAGGACGGCAGCTCGAAGATCGTGGAAAAGTGCGGTCTGCCGCTGACCGGTGTGGGCGTGGTGGATCGAATCATCACCGACCGCGCCGTCTTCGACATCGTTAATGCAGAACTGGTCTTACGCCAAGTGGCCCCGGGTGAAACTCCCGAAAGCATCAAGGACATCACCGCAGCCGAATTCAACGTCGAACTCCAGGAGGACCTCACAGCATGAGCGTCAAAATAGTAGGTTACGCACGCACCCCGTTTATGCGATTCAACGGCGCGCTGGCAAGCATTCCCGCGACCGAATTGGGCGCCCACGCGGCCAAAGCAGCGCTGGAACGGGCAGGAGTTGCACCGAGCGAGGTGCAGCGTGTTTTTGCCGGGCAGGTATTGCAGGCCGGTGCGGGGCAGAACCCGGCACGCCAGACCGCGGTCGGCGCCGGGGTGGGGCTGGAGGTTCCGGCGATGACGCTGAACGCGGTATGCCTTTCGGGCGCCGAAGCCGTGGTGGCCGGCGAACGGCTGATCGCCAGCGGCGAGGTTGATGTGGTGCTGGCCGTAGGCCAGGAATCGATGTCCTTGGCGCCGCATGTGCAGCGTGCCCGCGCGGGCACCAAGTACGGTGCCATTGAAATGCTTGACACCCTGGATTATGACGGCTTGACCGATGCGCATGAGAAGCGTTCCATGGGCATCTCCACCGAGGAGCACAACACCACGCTGAAGCTCGGCCGCCAGCCGCAGGACGAGGTCGCTGCGGCCTCGCACCAGCGCGCCGCGGCCTCCGAGGAATTCTTTGCCGGAGAAATCGCACCCTTCACGGTGAGCGGCCGAAAGGGCGATACCGTGTTTGCTGCCGACGACGGGATCCGCCCGCAGACTACCGTCGAATCCCTCGCGGGTCTTCGTCCCGCCTTCGCCAAGGACGGCACCGTGACCGCCGGCAACTCCTCGCAGATTACCGATGGCGCTGCCGCGGTCGTGCTGGCAAGCGATGGCGCCGTGGAACGCTTGGGGCTGAAGCCACTGGCCGAAATCCTCTCCCACGCATTTGTCGCCGGCCCGGACCGCACCCTGCACGACCAGCCGTCCAACGCGATTAATGCCGCGCTGGAAAAGGCAGGGGCCCAGGCCGCGGATTTGAAGGTCGTGGAAATCAATGAGGCTTTCGCCGCCGTCTCGGTGCAGTCGACGGCCACGCTGGGCCTTGAGGCCAAGATTGTGAACCCGCACGGCGGCGCGATCGCGCTGGGCCACCCGATCGGGGCCTCCGGCGCTCGCATCATCGGTACGCTGGCGCGCCAGCTGCAGGAACTTGGCTCCGGTTCACTCGGGGCCGTCGGTATCTGCGGCGGTGGCGGCCAGGGCACCGCGGTGCTCCTGCGTTCGCTCTAGCGTAGCGGCGGTAGCCAGCCAAAAATGAAATCCACGTTGACTTGAGGTCAACGTGGATTTCTTTTTTCAGTGTGGACTCAGTGCCACAGTGGCTCGCGGGCCACATAATTGGTCAGCAGCTCGGTTTCTACTCGGATGACTTCTCCGTTCGCAACCCGTGCTTGGCCCGGTCCGTGCAGCTCGGTGAGCACCGAGCGAATCAGCGAACCGTGGCTGACCACGGCTACTCGCTGCCCCGGGTGCTGCACCGAGATCTTGAACAGCACGTTGATCGCGCGTTCCACCAGGTGCTCTTCGCTCTCCCCCAGGTCCATCAGGCGGTGGATATTCTCCTCGCTCAACCCGGCCACGACGGTGCCCTCGGCGTCTCCGTAGTCCCGTTCCATCAGCTCCGGGAATTCTTGCACGCGCGGCACGGCGAGCAGATCGGCAATGAGCTGCGCCGACTGGCGAGCCCGGAAAAGCGGGGAGGAAACTACCGCGTCCCAAGCTCCGGTGGCTGCCAGTTCCATGCCTGCTTGTTGGGCCTGGCGGCGCCCGTTGTCGTTCATCGGCAGATCGCTGCGGCCCTGCAGGCGTCCGGCGCGATTCCATTCGGTTTCTCCGTGCCGCACGAAGACGATTTCTGTTGCGTTCATGATGATGTCTCTCTCGAATGTGCCGGAATTCTGGCACGTGTTGCGTTAGTCGTTTTACTTGCGATGTGGTTCTTGTTCTTGCGTGTGCCGTGCCGTACCGGGATGGGACTGCTCCGGATCGACTGCGCATCAACTTGCAGCAAGGAGAACCATGAGCTTTCCGGTCCGCTCAAGATCTCCAGTGGTGCGTAGGCGTTGGTGTTGTAGGAGGTTGCTGGGGCCATGAAGACGTTTGTGCCCTTCAGCTGCCCGACACCGGCTTGGTGGAAGTGGCCGCACAGGATGCCGCGCACATCACTGCCGCTCAGTATCAGGGCGAGGTCTTCGGGATTCGCCAGTCCGCGTCCTGCTAGCTCCGCGGCCATCGCTTCCACCGGCGGGTGGTGCATGAGGATCAGCGATCCGCGCGGGGCCGGCTCGGTGAGCAGAGAGGACAGCCAGCGAAGTTGCGGCGCATCGAGCCAGCCGCGAGCCTCGCGGTAGCCTGCGCTGTCCAGGCCGATAATGCGCAGTCCGTTGATCTCGTGCACGGTATTTGCGATATGCGGCCCGGTGGACAGGCGGAAGGTATTAAATGCTTCGTTAACCGACTCTTGGGGGTCGTGATTGCCCGGCACGGTAATGATGGGGCAGCCAAGCTCATTTTCGAACTTCGCAAATAGCTTCGCGGCGCGTTCGTGGACCCGTGCCCCGCGATCGGCGATATCCCCGGTCACCACCACAACGTCCGGAGCGAAGTGCTTGGCCGCGTGGAGCGCGGCGCGCAAGCGAGCCCACGCATCGATGGTGCCGTGCAGGAGCTTGCCTTCGGCGCACAGGTGAGTGTCGCTCAGATGGACTACGTTCAGCGTTTTCATCAGCTGGCCACCAAGCTGCGCAGCTCACGGGGTGCCGAATGCTTGGCCAGCGATTGCAGCCGTCGCAGTTCTGCCCCGGTGAACCCCTTGCTGAGCAGATAGCCGGGGATCGAACCGTAGCCTTCACCCAGCCAATCGAGGGTGCCGCTCAGGGCCGCCCGGTCGCGTTGCCATAACGTGTCTGAGGCCTGAAAGGACTCTGGCGCGAAATCTGCCAAGATCTGCGCCCGATCCATGCCCAGGGCCGCCGATAACAGCGCGATCACCAGCCCGCTGCGTTCTCCACCATTTTGGCATTGCACCACGATGCTTCCGCCGGTGGCGTTGGCAATCGCTCGAAGGACCGCCACCAGCCGTGCACCCCGGCCGTCCAAGAGGATTCGCTGCACCTCGCCGAGCGTTCTGTCCACCGGTAATTGACCGGAATACAGCGAGATCGGTCGGTAGCGCAACCCGGGCAGTACCGGAATGGATTCTGGCTGGATCTCCTTGGGTTCACGCAGATCAATGAGCGTGCCCACATCGAGACCTTGGAACTGTTCGACGGCACGCGGACCAAAACTGCTCAGGGCCCCGGCGTGATAAAGCCGGTTCGGCCCGATTCCCGGAATCGGGCGTAGGCTCATTAGTTCGGCAGTCGCTACATCAGTTGCAGACATCCTTCTCCCCTATCCTCGATTCCTCATCCGGCGCTTTCCCACCATTGCACCGCACGCTGTTGGCCGACAGGTAAACAGCGAACCACAACGTCATGAACCTGCCCGAAAGGCAGTGAAAAGCAGGAGTTTTTTGCACGCTTTGCCGGTTTTCTGGTCAATCTCATACGCCGCAGAGCAGATGTGAACAGCGAGTAGGCAGCAAAACGACTAACCTTGAGTGCAAGAGCATTCATTTTCCAAGGAGCTAAACCCATGACCGGCAGCAAAGTCGTAGCCTTTGGCCACTTCCAGCCAGAGCGCATCGTACCCAACACCGAGTTGGAGAAGCTGGTCGAAACCAGTGACGAGTGGATCACCCGCCGTGTTGGCATCCAGGAGCGTCGTTGGGGCACCGGAATCGAGACCGTCGACTCCATGGCCATCAAGGCCGCAAAAATGGCATTGGACAATGCCGAGAACATTGATGCCACGGACATTGATCTGATCATCGTTGCCACCTGCACCGCCGAGGACCGTTCGCCGAATATGGCCGCTCGCGTGGCTCAGGCGCTGGACATGGAGCAGGGCCCGGCCACGATGGACATCAACGCTGCGTGTTCCGGCTTCGCCCACGCGGTGGGTCTGGCCCAGGGTGCTATCGCCGCCGGCAGCGCCACCAAGGCACTGGTGATCGGCGCGGAAATGCTGACCGACTTCACCGACTTCACCGACCGCACCACCTGCGTGCTGACCGCCGACGGTGCGGGCGCCTTCATTATCACCGCCTCGGAAACCTCCGGGATTTCCCCGGTGGTCTGGGGCTCGGTTCCTTCGCTTTCCGACGCGGTGCGCATCGAAGCTGAGAACGACATGAAGTTCGCGCAGAACGGCCAGAGCGTTTACCGCTGGACCGTCACGCAGCTGCCGAAGATCGCCTCGAAGATCATCGAGCGCGCAGAGATGAAGCCCGAAGAGCTGGACGCCATCGTCTTGCACCAGGCGAACCTGCGCATTATCGAACCGCTGGCCGAGAAGATCGGTGCACCGAACGCCCGGGTCGCTACCGATGTGGTCTACTCGGGCAACACCTCCGCAGCCTCGGTGCCGCTGGCCCTCTCCAAGCTGATGGCCTCGGATGATCCGCTGCCTTCGGGCTCCAAGGCCCTGCTCTTCGCATTCGGCGGCGGCCTGTCCTACGCCGGGCAGATCATCACGATTCCATAAGCACCACTGACACAGGTAGCCCCGGATCGGATTAACATTCCATCCGGGGGCTACCTTTTAAGCAGATGCTACTTCTGCCACCGATGAAGTTTAGTAGACGATGACCGGCTTGAGCGTAGATCCGTCAGCCGAATCAGCGAAAGCTTGGTTGATGTCTTCAAACTTGTACGTTTTGATCAGCTTGTCAAAGGGGAACAGCCCCTGGCGGTAAAGGTTGATCAAGCGCGGGATGAACTCCTTAGGTACCGCGTCTCCCTCGATGACCAGGTGCACGTTAATTCCGGCGAGAAGCTGGGTTCCGATATCGATTTTCGCTTCAGTGCCCAGCTTGGCTGCCCCGACCAAAGCCGCATGACCGCGGATGGCTAGCGAGTTGGTCATCTGGGTGAAGACCATGGGCACCCCGGTGGTGTCCAACGCATACTGTGCCCCACCGCCGGTGATATCCTTGATCGCTTGGACTGGATCAACTTCTTTGGAGTTCACCGTGTGGGTGGCACCAAGTTCTTTGGCGTATTCCAGTCGGGATTCGACGATATCCACCATGATGATCGTGGTGGCGCCGGCCGCCTTCGCCGCCAGCATACCGGCCATGCCTACCGCACCGGTGCCGAAAACCACGACCGATGAGCCCGGTTCTGGCTTGAGCACGTTAAGTACCGCACCGGAGCCGGTCATAATGCCGCAGCCTAGCGGGCCAAGAATATCAAGCGGCACATCATCTGGGACCTTTACCGCACCGTGGGCGACGACGTTGGTGTATTCGGCGAAGGAAGACTGCCCAAAGAAGTGCGAGCCAACCGGGGTGCCATTTTCCGAGAAAGCCTTGGAACCATCTGGACGCTGCACCCCGAAGTTGCGGTCGTAGAAGTTCACGCAGTACATCGGGTGACCGGACACGCACTGTTCACAGCTACCGCAATACGCTGGGCCCAGTACGACTTTGTCGCCTACGCTGAAGCCGTCCACATCTGCGCCCACCGCATCCACAATGCCCGAGCCCTCATGACCGAGCACCACCGGAAGCGGCACCGGGTACCACTGGTCACGGATGATGGCGTCGGTGTGGCAGACACCGGAGGCGATGATGCGCACACGTAGTTCGTTAGATCGAGGTTCATCGAGTTCGAGTTCGCGGATCTCCAAACTTTGCTCCGGAGCCGATACGATCGCTGCACGAGTTTTCATGGACAAGTCTTCTCTCTGCTATACCCCAGACCACGCTAGGGGTAGTTGGGAAAGCCCGCGCATCCGGCCAGGATTTACCGGCTGTGCTCAGAACCTTCGCTTGAGGCAACGGCTCAGCACCGTTCACCTGATTTCATCCTAGACTCGTTTTCATGAAATTTACATGACGCGTCAATTAAATGGTCACCCGTGTCGCTGCAATATCTTGAGCCCTCGCATCCTCATGTCGCTGACTAGAGCATTCACTCTCACTTCAAGGCCGGCTTGACGTAGGGTGGATCACACTTCACACTAGTAATCATGAACCTGTCAGACAGCTGGACAGCCGGACAGCAACCGATCGCCCGGACCAGCGCCTCCGAAGCGGTCTTCAACACGCTGCGCGCAGCCATCGAGGCCCAAGAGATCCCGCTCGGTGCCAAGCTCGGCTCCGAAGCGAGCCTGGCCTCGACCTACGGAGTCAGCCGCTCGGTGGTCCGCGAAGCCCTGCGCTCCTGCGCCGCCCTCGGGTTGACCCGCACCGAAACCGGCCGCGGCACCTTCGTCATCTCCCACCGGCCCACCCGGGATCTGGTGCTCGGCACCTTCTCCTCGGCGGACCTCTATGAGGCACGCCCGCACATCGAAATCCCCGCAGCCGAATTGGCCGCCGCCCGGCGCACCAGCGAAGATCTGGAACGGCTGAACGGACTCATCGATGACATGGAATCCGAAGACGGCGCGCAAGCCTGGGTGGAACTCGACGCAGCCTTCCACGCGGCGATCGCCCGCGCGAGCGGCAACTCGGTGTTCGACCGCGTCGTGGGCGACATCCGCGAAGCCATGGCCCGCCAATCCGAAACGGTCAACCTCGTCACCGGGCGCCGTTCCCCCTCAAATGCCGAGCACCGCAAGATCTTGGAAGCCATCTGCTCGTCCGACGCGGAAGCCGCCGGCCAAGCGATGGCCGAACATCTGAGCGCCGTGCAGCAAGCAGTTTCAACTATCGTCAGGAGTTCCAAGTGACCCCCTCCGCAGCCGCGTCCGCGGGACTGGCGCAGCGCGCTGCCCCAGAGCTTCCAAACCATGTGCCGCTGGTCGCCGCCAGCCGCGGTGAGGTGCTCGAATCGATCCACTATGGTTCGGCAGTACTGCTCGATTCCCACGGGGAGATCATCACCGCGCTGGGAGATCAGCAGACCCGCTTCTACCCGCGCTCCGCGCTGAAGCCGCTATTTGCCGTGGCGATCCTGCGCTCGGGCCTGGAACTGAGCGGCGAACAGATTGCACTGGCAGCCGCCAGCCATTCCGGTTCGACGCGCCATCAGCAGGTAGCCCATTCGACGCTGCGCGCGGCAGGGCTGGAGCTCGCGGAGCTCGGGAACTCCACGGACCTGCCCTACGGTGTGGCCGAACGGGCCAGCTGGCTCGCCGACGGCGGCAGCGCCACCCAACTGGCGCAGAACTGCTCGGGAAAGCACGCGGCGCTGCTGGCCATGTGCAAGCATAACGGCTGGGCGACCGAGAATTACCTGGACCCCGATCACCCGCTGGCCGCGGCGCTGCGCGATATCGTTGAGGAACTCACCGAAGAGCGCATCACCACGATCAGCACCGACGGTTGCGGCACCCAGGTCTACCCCTTGACCCTCACTGCACTGGCTCGCGGCTTCGCGAAGCTGGCCAAGGCCGCGCCGGACACCGCCGAGGGCCGCGTGGCTGCCGCCATGCGCGCCTATCCGGAACTGGTCGCCGGCGAAGGGCGCGACGTCACCGACCTGATGCGCGCGCTGCCCGGCGCCGTGGCCAAGGATGGTTTCGAGGGAATCCAGGCCATAGGCCTGCCCGACGGATCCTCGCTGGCGGTAAAGATCTCCGATGGCTCAGACCGGGCCCGCATGCCGATCACCATCAAGCTGCTGTCCAGCCACCTGGGCGACCGGATGCCCACGGCGCTGGAAGACTTGGCCTCCTCCCCTGCCCTGGGCGGCGGCGAGCCGGTCGGCGAACTGACAGCCCTCTAACCCGATAATTTTCAGTTTCCATCCAACACCTATGGTGCATTCAGTGCGCCTAAAATCAGGAGCGAGCACTCATGTCTGAAACCATTCAGGCTCCCGCCACACGCAGCGAACACGATCTGATCGGCGACCGCGACATCCCGGTCGACGCCTATTGGGGCGTCCATACCCTGCGCGCCAAGGAAAACTTCGATATCACCGGCACCAGCCTCACCGGCAACCCGCACCTGATTGCCGCGCTGGCCCGCGTGAAGCAGGCGGCCGCCCGGGCGAACCACGAGCTGGGCCTGCTCGACGCCGAGCGCGCCGCGGCCATCGACCAAGCGTGCGAAAAGATCGCCGCCGGCGCCCTGCACGAACAGTTCATCATCGACCCCATTCAGGGCGGTGCAGGGACCAGTACCAATATGAACGCCAACGAGGTCATTGCCAACCTCGCTCTGGAAATCATGGGGCATGCAAAGGGCGAGTACTCCTTTCTGCACCCGAATGACCACGTGAACCTCTCGCAGTCCACCAATGACGCGTACCCGACCGCGGTGAACATCGCCACGCACTTCGCCACCCAGCCGCTGCTTGACGCCCTGCTGGTGCTGGAGAATTCCTGCCTGGCCAAGGCCGGCGAGTTTCGCAGCGTGGTGAAAATGGGACGCACCCAGTTGCAGGATGCGGTGCCGATGACCGTCGGCCAGGAGTTTGGCGGGTGGGCCGTCACCTTGCGCGAAGACCGCGATCGGCTGGCCGAATCGCTGTCGCTGGTCACCGAGATCAACCTCGGGGCCACCGCGATCGGTACCGGTTTGAACGCTCCGGCAGGCTACGCCGAATCGGCGCGCGGCCATCTGGCCGCATTGACCGGCCTCCCGTTGACCACCAGTCCCGATCTGATCGAGGCCACCAGCGATGTGGGCGCCTTTGTGCACCTCTCCGGAGTGCTCAAGCGCGTGGCGCTGAAGATCTCGAAGATCTGCAACGATTTGCGCCTGCTCTCTTCCGGACCACGTGCCGGACTCAACGACCTGCAGCTGCCGGCGGTGCAGTCCGGGTCCTCGATCATGCCCGGAAAGGTCAACCCGGTCATCCCGGAGGTCGTCAACCAGATCGCCTACCAGGTGGTCGGCCACGATATGACGGTGACCATGGCGGCCGAGGGCGGCCAGCTCCAGCTGAACGCCTTCGAACCGGTGATCGCCCATTCCATCGGGCTTTCGCTCAAGCACTTGACCAACGGTTGCCTCACCCTGGCGACCCGCTGCATCGATGGAATCACCGTTGATGAAGACGCGTTGCGCCGCGAGGTGGAGAACTCCATCGGCCTGGTCACCGCGTTGAACCCCCGGCTGGGCTACGCCCAGTCCACGTCGATCGCGCTGGAAGCGTTGCATTCCGGACGCGGCGTGGCCGAGCTGGTGCTCGAACGCGGCCTGCTCTCGGCCGCAGACCTGAACGAACTGCTCAAGCCAGAGCGCCTGGCAAATCTCTCCGACTAACACCCAAGGATTCCGATGGAGCATTCCACCACCCACGCCACCGCGGCGCACGTGCCCGAGGCGGGCCTCACCGCCGGCGACGACGATTACCACAAGGGGCTTTCTTCCCGCCAGATGCAGATGATCGCCATTGGCGGCGCCATCGGCACTGGCCTGTTCATGGGCGCCGGCGGGCGCCTGGCGGCGGCCGGTCCGGGCATCGTCGTGAGCTACGCGGTCTGCGGCTTCTTCGCATTCCTGATCCTGCGCGCGCTGGGCGAACTGGTCATGCACCGCCCGACCTCGGGTTCGTTCGTTTCCTATGCCCGCGAGTTCT
>NZ_JBQSYR010000009.1:0-135689 GCF_052379505.1 Glutamicibacter sp. 363
AAGTTTTTTGGGTGGGGCACGTTTCGCGCGTTAACAGCCTGATCTGGTGGCGCTCACGTCGCCGCCAGCGGTTTCAACAGTGACCCGCTCGACTTCATCAGAATTGCAACCATAAAATGACATGAACGACCGGGCATAATCCTCCATGTCGCTTTCTGTCCAGCCATCATCGGACACGATAATTGTCAGTTCACCCTCAGTCTCGGACTCCCAATAATCCGTTGCACGCTGAGGCGTTCCTTCCGACCAGCCCTTGAAACTGTTGGCGCCGTTGTTCTCTAGGTATCCCGCGATCTGGATATCTTCCCACGGTCGAATAGTTACACCGTCTGAACTTGTGGGATACACCGTCTCGCTCGGTGTCGCACTCGACGTAGGTGTCGGCTTTGGTGTCGTTCTTGCCTGAACTATTGGTGTGCCGGCGTTGGCTTCGGCGGTCAGTTTCGCGTCATTCTTCAAAAACGACGGGCTCGTAGCAGCGAACACGAGCACGGCAACCAAAGCGACGAGCGCAGTTAGAACACTGACATTGCCGACAATACGCTTAATTGCACGGGACAAGGTTTCCTCCAAAAGGTTTCGATACGAGTGTAACGAGGTCAGGCGACAGATAGCGAGAGAGTTACTTTGCCCATTCCATGCGAGCACCGGGGATTCGGCCATAGTTCGCGCTGCGCGCTAGCGAAGCCTAGCGACCGTCCTGATCTTGGCAGCTACGGCCTCTGTGTGTGCAATTAAGTGCACATGCTGCCGGGTGAATACTGAAATCCCACAGACTCATAGCCCAAATAGCCCGATTCCTAGGCCCCATGGAACCGCTAAAACGCCCTAAGTGTCGCTTTCGTCTGTCTCGTTAAGTGCAGGTCGGCGGTTCAAATCCGCCACGGTCCGTGTGAAGAAAAACCCCGGACACCGGTGTTACCGTGTGCTTCCGGGGTTTTTCGCTGTCTTGGGACGCCGAGCCTCGCTCATCACGGCTTCTTCTGCACCAAAAACATCAACATGGCGATGGTTTTATGAATGACGACGAGCCCAAATATGAAGGCCAATGCGAAGCAGCCAGTCGAGGCGATCCCGAATGGTGAAAGCGCCATGGGATTAGGATCCCCGTCTCGAAATGCCACCTGAGCCCCGAAGAACTGCAGGAAGAATCCTAAGAAACTCAGCGCGATGCTCAACCAAAAATAGATCAGGGTGTCATATCCCGGTTTTTTCATAGGCAATAAGTCATCCTTAATTTTTCTATTCTGATCGCTGCAATGATAATCAATCATGCATCTTTTACCCTAAACTACTTCGGATAATCGCTGGCGATGAACCTGCCTACACAAGTAAACGTTAAGCAAAGCGCCAAGGCCGGCCTCTCTAGATTCAACTTCGCCTCTTCTCACCTCGGCTGAACGGTCACACATCGACACCGTTTATTCACGAAGGTAGGGTCCATTTCAAAGAGCGGGGAACTCAGGTTTCCCCCGGTTGGGAATATTCGATGAACGACTGGATGATTGTTTTCGGCAACGATGCGCCCCCGGCAGCGGGATATGACTGGACGCGGATTCAAGCCGCTACACGGTCAATGTTGGCGGTGCAGGCACACTTGCAGCGTGCCTCCCAAGGAAACGCCGAACTAGCCGAATCCGAATTGGCAGACGCCCAGCAGAGCATCGCAGAGTTCGAAAATTCGATCCTTGAGGCATTAGACAATGGGGTTGCGGTAAGCCCGATCGCTGATTATACGAATCTAAGCCAGGCGGCGGTCACCAGGCTCCGCGATACGGGCACGCTCACGGGAGCCTAATTCGCAGCCCCGCGATCTTGCAGGAAAAGCGCTATGCGCGGACATCCGACGTGAACACGTGCTTAGTCAACCAAATACGAGATAAGCCTGCGCACAGTTCGATGCGCATAGCTTCAGCTGTCGGCTGCGAGGAGTTCTGATGCCATCGTTCGTCAGACGCCTCAAAAAAAATAGCGCCGAGCGAACGAGCACGATTGGGACTTCAGCCATGGGCGACGGACATCCCGCGCTTTACCGGCTTGCCCGGGCGCCATAAGCCATCCTGGGCCGATCATGTTTACCGGGGAACCGCACCGTCTGGAAGTTGCGGCTTCGGCACCCGATGAAGTGAGAATCTGCCTTGCGCCGAACGCCTGACGGCGTTTCGCCTCAGCGGGGGTATTCGGCGCCGATCTCAGTCTAGTGAGGATCTCGACAACCGCTCTTGGTTTCAAGCAGGCAAGGACCCTGGTTCTTGCCGAAACCAGGGTCCAAAATTGAATGCTCTGCAGATTCGGATTTATTCGAAGTCTGAGATGGCCGGATCTGCCGCGATGCGCCCCTCGGGACCACGATCCAACCCATTGATCGCAGCAAGGTCCTCGTCATCAAGCTTCAACTCGATTGCCTCGAGGTTCTCGATGATTCGCGAATCGGTGACTGACTTTGGAATCACCACGTTGCCCAAAGCCAAATGCCAAGCAATGACTACCTGCGCGGCACTGGCCTCATGCTTTTGGGAGATCCCTAAAATGACCGGGTCGGTCAAGAGCTCACCGCCGTGGCCAAGTGGAGACCATGATTCGTGGGCGATGCCATGCTTAGCTTCGTAAGCGCGCAACTCGGCCTGTGGGAAGTACGGGTGAGTTTCAACTTGGTTGATCACCGGACGCACACCGGTGTGCTCATAGAGCTCTTCCATGGCCTCAATGGTGAAGTTGCAGACGCCGATAGAGGTCGCCTTTTCATCTTTCTGTAGCTGAATCAGGGCCTTCCACGTGTCCACATAGGTGCCGCGCTGAGGCTGCAGCCAGTGAATCAGGTAAAGATCCACGTGGTTCATTCCCAAACGTTCGAGGGAAGCTTCGGCCGCCGCCAATGTCTTGTCGTAGCCCTGGTCGGAATTCCAGACTTTAGTGGTCACGAAGATTTCGCCACGCGGAATGCCGCTGTTGGCGATTGCGCGCCCCACGCCTTCTTCGTTGCCGTAGATACGGGCTGTATCGATATGGCGGTATCCGGCTTTCAGCGCCTTGCCAACTGCGATCTCAGCATCGGCATCGGATACCTTCCAGACGCCGTAACCGATCTGGTCGATGCAGTTGCCATCGTGGAAATTAGATTGTGGAATAGTTTGGATCATGCAACTAATTTAGTGCATCGGAGCGGACTTTGAGGTGAAAGGCACCATATTTTAACGGTTCAGCTCAAGTCAGCCAGCATTTTGGCTGCGTGCGAAATGTCGTCTTTGACGATCTGTGCACGGTGTTCAATCGGTTGCATATTGTTTTCCGCTCCACCTTTGGCCTGCATTCGCATCATCGCGATTGCCTGAGCCGTCGCGGCTAAGTCGTTGGCTGACTTGGTCAGCGCTCGGTGCACCTTGGAGGTGGATTGCGGAATGTGCTCGTCATCGCTTGGCGTCACCCGCTGGGCATCGATGCACAGCTGACGCACCTGCGGGAGCAGATCTGCCAGCTCATTAGCTCGCGTAACTACCTCGTTATACAGGTCGTTGTCTTCGATTCCTTCTAAGACCTGAAAAACGCGGTCCAAAGAGCGCACGAACCTGTCATGGGCGCGGCGCCATACGCCTTGCCCAAGGTCACGGTTTGTTGCGCGTTGTTCGCGCAGACGCGAGAAAAAACCCATCACACTCTTTTTTGCTAGGTCGCTACGAAATGACTAGTACCAGACTACCGGTCGCTGCTCAAAACTCCCCAGCTTCGTGGCTTCGCTTGACGTGAAAAGGAGCCTTGGAACTCGAAATCCAGTTCCAAGGCTCCTTCGTGTCACCCTCCAATTAGCAGCAGCGACCTTGCGGGTTGCGCTCTTGCCAGTTGGTGTATTCGCGCCAAAACTCGCGTTCCGTCATCGGTTCGGCTTCGGGATGGGTATCAGCCAAGTGCTCCAGGTAGTGCCGGTACTTATCTGCACCGAGCACGCCTTCCATGAAACGTCTAGCTTGGCCGAGCTTTTCGCGAAGTTTTTCCATTTTAATGTCCGCCACGGCTCACGCGTTGGCTTACTGGAACGTTCTTCCACTGAGTTTCGAGCGCCTTTTCTGCGGGCGAGGAGATCAGGCCTTGTGCAGCGAAGATCTTCGATTCCGTGTATGGGTCCTCGGTGTCTTTTCCGCCGCCATGGGACTTCGCCTTGACGGTTTCGGCTACCGCCGCGGCGATCACGATGACCGATAGCACCAGGAAGATCACCGAAAGCCAGCCCTGCACACCGGTATTGCGCACGACGGCTTCCATGGCTTCAACGCCGTTTGCAGAACCGAAGGAAGTCTCACCGTTGGCCAAGGCTTCCTTGAACGCGTTGTGGTTTGCGAAGTAGCCAACCTTGGTGTTCGTGGAGAAAATCTTCTGCCACGAGGCGACGAAGGTGACCACGACGGCGAACGCCAGCGGGAGCACAATGACCCACAGGTGCTTGAAGTTACCGCGCTTGGCGACAATCGTCATGACCACCGCCAAAGCTATAGCAGCAAGCAACTGGTTGGAGATACCGAACAGCGGGAAGAACGTATTGATGCCGCCAAGGGGGTCGGTGACTCCGAGAATGAGAATGTAACCCCATCCGGCCACCATAAGTAACGTACATATCCAGGCTCCGGGGCGCCACGAGGTGTCCTTAAACTTTGGAACGAAGTTACCGATAGCGTCCTGCAGCATGAAGCGAGCCACGCGTGTCCCGGCATCTACCGCGGTCAGAATGAACAGTGCTTCGAACATGATCGCGAAGTGGTACCAGAAGCCCATCATGGCGACGCCACCGAACCACTGATTCATGATCACCGCAATGCCGACCGCTAGCGTTGGAGCGCCACCGGTTCGCGAAACCACCGATGGTTCGCCCACGTTGGCCGCCAGCTCGGTCAGCTGGCTTGGAACTAGGTCCACGCCGGCTAGTCCCAAGGAGTTCACAAAGGCCACCGCGGTCTCCACGGTGCCACCGGTCGCGGCTGCGGAGGAGTTCATCGCGAAGTAGATGCCGCGATCAATGGAGATCGCCGCAACCAATGCCATGATGGCCACCATGGACTCCATGAGCATGCCGCCGTAACCCAGGAAGCGGGTCTGGCGTTCCTTCTCGACCAGCTTCGGGGTGGTTCCCGAGGCGATGAGCGCATGGAAGCCGGAGAGCGCACCACAAGCGATGGTGACAAATAAGAATGGGAACAGTGAACCGGAGACGACCGGACCGTCTGAACGTGAGGCGTACTCGGAGAAGGCCGGGGTACTGATCTCCGGCCGGACGACGACGATGGCCACGGCCAGCAGTCCAATCACACCGATCTTCATGAAGGTCGACAGGTAGTCGCGCGGCGCAAGCAACAGCCAGACCGGAAGTACCGCAGCGATGACACCGTAAACAATGATCGCCCATGCAATGGTGGTGCGTTCCATGTGGAAGAACTCAGCACCCCACGCCGATTCGGCGATCCAACGGCCAGAGATGATAGCGAACATCAATAGCGCGAAGCCGATGACCGAAATTTCCAGTACCTTGCCTGGGCGGATAAAGCGCAGATAGATCCCCATGAACAGCGCGATCGGGATCGTCAGACCCACCGAATAGATGCCCCAGGCGGATTCCCCCAGCGCGTTGACAACCACCAGCGCCAAGATGGCAACGATGATGATCATGATGGCAAGAGTCGCAATCAACGCCGCGGTGCCACCAATCAGGCCCAGCTCTTCACGGGCCATCTGGCCCAGCGAACGCCCACCACGGCGCATCGAGAAGAACAAGACCAAGTAGTCTTGCACCGCCCCGGCCAGAACTACACCGAGGATGATCCAGATGGTTCCCGGTAGGTAGCCCATCTGCGCTGCGAGGATCGGCCCAACTAGCGGCCCGGCTCCAGCGATTGCCGCGAAGTGGTGCCCAAAAAGCACACGTCGATCGGTTGGCACAAAGTCTCGGCCGTTATTCATATACTCGCCGGGAGTGGCCCGGAAATCATCCGGCTTGGCGATCTTGCGCTCAATGAACTTCGCATAGAACCGGTAAGCGATCAGGTACGTCGCCACCGCGGCGAAAACGAACCAGATCGCGTTGATGGTTTCACCGCGGGAGAATGCGAGCATGGACCAAGCCACGCCGCCGATCAATGCAATGACAACCCAGACTGCGATGCGCAACGGAGTCCACCGCTTATCTTCGCGTTCGACAATCTCTGGGTCCACGCCCGCCGGCGGCAGGGCTTCTTGGGTACTCACTGGGAGTAGCCTCCTCGGAATCTTTCAAGTGATGTGGATAACTAGTTCCTGTGGAACGAGTCACGTGGTAATACCACGGGTCACTTTACGCGAAGGAGGTATGGATAAATCAAGCCCGCACGACAATTTTTCCCAGATGCGTCCCCGAATCAAAATGTTCATGCGCCGAGACGAGGGCTTCGAAAGAATAAATCTTGGTGACGTTCAGACTGAGTTTCCCCTCTGCCAGCAACGGTTCAATACGTTTTGAAGTTTCCTCGACGATTACGGTCTTTTCGTTCGCCGGACGAGCACGCAACGTGGTGCCGATAACCCTGGCACGCTTAGACATCAGCATGCGCAAATCCAGTTCCGCCTTGGCGCCGCCTTGCAAACCAATGACGACCATGCGGCCGCCCACGGCGAGCGCCTTCACGTTCATCGCCAGATACTTCGCACCAACCACGTCCAAGATCAGGTCAACACCTTTGGCCGCGGTCAATTCGCGAACCCGTTCCAGCACATCTTCTTCGCGATAGTTGATCCCCTCATCAGCGCCCAGCGATTTGCAGTAGGCGATCTTGTCTTCAGACGAAGCGGTGACAATCACTGTCGCGCCGGCGGCCTTCGCCAGCTGGATTGCCATAGATCCGATTCCACCGGAGCCGCCATGGACCAGAATCGTTTCTCCATCCTTGAGCGCTCCCTCAAGGAAGATATTTGAGACGACGGTAGCGGCCACCTCGGGGAGCCCCGCAGCTTCGACTAGATCCATCTGGGCAGGGACTGCCAGCACATGTGAGGATTCAACATTGACGTACTGGGCGTAGCCTCCTCCTGCAAGCAAAGCTGCCACGCGGTCTCCAACGTTCCATTCGGTGACCTGCTTGCCGACCTTGGCGATGGTTCCGGAAACTTCCAGCCCTGGGATGTCGCTGGCACCGGCAGGTGGCGGGTAAACACCCTTGCGCTGCTGGACATCTGCCCGGTTCAGGCCGAAGGCAGTAACCTCAATCAGTACTTCATGATCTGCTGTTTCCGGGATTGGGCGAGCCTGTGCTTTAAGCACCTCTGGTCCCCCTGCGCCGGCGTAGATGTAGGCCTGCATCGTGTCACTCATGTATGTCGATTCCCTTCTTGGCTTACTCATAGCGTATAGTTTTTCGGGTTGGATGGTTGTCCGAGCGGCCTAAGGAGCTGGTCTTGAAAACCAGTGTGCGGTAACCCCGTACCAAGAGTTCAAATCTCTTACCATCCGCGTTGCGGTCTGGGGCAGTAGATCAATTGATCTACTGCCCCAGACTTTCTTATTTTGAGCTACCCGCCAATAGTTCCTCCAGATTGACTCCCGCCATGCGGGCAATCTCGATGACCACCTGCTCCGCATCGTGCAAGGTTCGCGCGGCCGGGTGCGTCGGGTCTCCGGCCTGGGCCGCAATTGCAGTGCCCCACTGTGCCGAAGAAAGCTGCAAGCCGAGCACGAAGATTCCGCGATGGGGCAGACCGTCTGCGTTGATCAGCCGGTAGGGCTCGCCCACCACGTCGAATCCGGATCCCGCCATCAGTTCGCCTTCGGCATTGCGCCAGGTATGTGCACGGGCTACCTTGTCTGCTAGCAGTTGGGTCATTAGTGGGGTGTTGTTCTGCAGTACCCGGTTGCTGGGCATCATCGCTTCGCACAAGACCTTCGCTCCATAGATCTCGGTATCTACCCACGGCGAGGAAACAGTGAATTTCCCGCCCACATCGTCGAAACCGAACTCGGGTTCTGGCCCGATGAAGCTCACCAGACCTGCGCGGGACAGTGCCAGGAGCTGTTCGATCCGTTCCAGGGGTGGCCCCGAGGACAGGCCCTCGACCAGCGGCTCAAAGTGGGCCTGCACTTCGTCAATTCGGGATTGCTCGTCCAAGATCCCCTTGGTTACCAGATCCTTAATAACCATGCGCCCGGCATTCATCGTCATGATGGCACAGGACAGCGGGTCGCGCAGCCCGGCAGAACTGTGCTGCGCATTGCCAACGAGATAGTCGCGCACAGCCTGCTGGTACTGCTCATGGGAACCGAAGCCAATTTGATCAAAAGGTCGGGCCAAAGCCGGAATGTCCAACCATTTCAGATGAGGGAACTGATCAATGTAGTCGCGCAGTTCGCTGAGCCACACCTGATTGCCTTCGTGGTGTTCGGCTTCGAGGATCCGTTCCAATCCAGCTAGTATCCGGCTGGCGTCCGCGGTCGATTCGGTCGCCTCGGTGGTGACGCATTTTGAGTAGTAGACCCACAGTATGTCGCGGTGCAGCTGGGGCCAGATATGGCGGGAAAAGCTCAAGGCGGCGTCCGGATTCGAATGACGAGCTTCGGCGACCCTTCCGATCAGCTCTTCGGCGTGCAAGAAACGCAGGGTGATTTCCGCTGGAATAAATTCTTCTACTACCGGTTTCCCCCAATATGGAGTTCCCCGACGCGAAGCGGCGATCAGCTTGGGCTCCTTCCCCGAGGCAATGTATTCAAATCGGTGTCCCGGGTCTTGGCTCACTTCTTTAAAAATTCCTCCGCGGCCGCTAGTCAATTCGGCCATGCCGTCAAAGAAATTGAGCCCCATTCCGCGCAGCAGTGCCGACTCGCCTGATTTGAAGTTCGAGTAGTCAACATCTGCCGGAACGTTTGGCGGCAGATAAGTGGCCCCAGCTTGTTCGGCTGCCCGTTGCAGCTGTTTTTGCCACGGGTTCAATTCAGCATTCTGATGCCCCAATGCCAAAACCACGCTGTTGCACTCCAATTGCCCGGTGCCAGGATCTCCTTGGGCAAAGGACCGGTAATCCAGTCGGTAGCCAGCCTCCTGCGGGCGAACCGCCAACACTTCAGCGCGGATGTAGTTCAACACGAAATTCGGATGCTCATCAAGCACGCGAGCGCACGAGTCATACACGTGCTCCAGGTAGCGACCGTATATTGCCCGTGGCGGGTAGGTGCCCGGTTGCGTGGCGCGCAGCGCGGCGGCTTGACGCTCTTCGAGCCGGAGTCCATCCCCATTGGCCTCAACAAACTGTCGGAAGCTAAGCCCCGGCTCAGCTGCGATCCTTTCGGGAGCTACCGTAGGAAATGAGGCAGGGGTGTTCATCAGGAAGTGTGGCGACTGTTTTGGATTCCAAACATGCCCAGATCCCGGGCGGTGCGGGTCGAACACCGTTACGCGTACCAAGGTAGCCAGCTTGGGCATCTTGACGGCCAGCTTAGCTAGGCGTTCGATGACGCTGGTACCGCGCGGGCCAGCGCCAACTATAGCGACGTTGTACTGTGGTTGGGGTTCTTCCCAGAAGTTGCTCACCTTCCAAGATTATTGCCTAGAAGCAACTTGTCACGCCATCAAGTGCCCCAGCCTCCCGGCAAAAGCTGCGGCCCTAATTCAAATGAGCGGCGCTGGCGCATGATCTACCTTGAATGCATAGACTGTGGCTATGCATTCAACCCCGTCTGATTCCCTGGAAACGACCGATCCTTATGCCTGGCTCGAAGCCACCCACGGTGATGCCGCGTTGGATTGGGTTCGCGCTCAAACTCAACGCACCGAAGCCGAACTTCACGATGACGACTTTTCACAAAGCGTCGAAGCTATTCGCCGGGTACTGGATTCACAGGACCGCATCCCGATGGTCACCAAGCGCGGAGACTACTACTACAACTTCTGGCGTGATGCCGAGCACCGTCTGGGCCTCTGGCGCCGTACCACGTGGGATTCATATCGCACCGAGAATCCCCAGTGGGAAATTCTGTTGGACATGGACGGCTATGCAATGCAGCAGGGCGAACCATGGCACTTCGCCGGGTCTGCGTTTTTGCGGCCGGCAGAAGGAGAGCCGCACCGTAGAGCACTCATCCGGCTAAGCCCGGACGGTGGAGATCAGGTACGTGTGCGCGAATTCGATTTGGAAACCCTGTGCTTCATCGATGATGGTTTCGACCTCGCGGTTGCAAAGACCTCGGCAAGCTGGATCGATGAAAATACGTTGCTGGTCGCTTCGGCTACCAACGAGTCCGATACGACACGTTCAACTTATGCACGCACCGCACGGAAGCTCACCCGCGGCTCAGCTCTGGAAGATGCCGAGATCATTTTTGAAGTTGCCCAAGAACATGTGGCGGCCTTCTGCTATTTCGATTCGGCCCCGGGCTTTGAACGCATCGTGACTACCGATGCCATCGACTTCTACAACTCACGCACCGGCGTCATCCTCGACGGGACCCACCATAATATTGAGGTCCCGGCCGATGTGCAGGTCAGCCTGCACCGCCAATGGGTGTTGTTCGCCCCGCAAACCGACTGGGAACATCATGCAGAACTCATTCCTGCAGGCTCCTTGGCAATCAGCAGACTCGATGATTTCCTGAACGACGGCCGCATCCAGAAGGTCATCTTCCAACCGGATGCGAAGACCTCCCTGCAAGGCATGGACTTCACCGCCAACTACCTGCTGGTCTCGGTGCTACACGATGTGGCCGCACAAATTCGGATATTTGATCTGCGCGCGAACTTTGCCGAAACATCGCTGCCGCTCGCCGACCCGATGCTCAGCGTTTCGGTGGGTGCCGTGGACGATGAGGATGCCGCGACCGCCGACGATTATTGGATGACGGTCACCGGCTTCACCACCCCTACGACCTTATTTCGCGGGTCGATCGGAGCGGAGGCAGAGGTCGTCAAGCGATCTCCGGAGCGTTTTGACGCTGCCGGGTTTAGCGTGACGCAGCACTTCGCGCTCTCCAAGGACGGGACCCGTGTGCCCTACTTCCAGGTTGCCGATGCACGGTTGAAACTCGACGGCGAAAATTCTGTGTTGATGGACGGCTATGGCGGTTTCCAGCACAGCATGACACCTGGTTATGCCCCGGCGATGGGAGCCGGATGGTTGAGCAGACGCTCCAGCAATGGGCGCCTGCCGGTATACGTCATGACCAACATTCGAGGCGGCGGCGAATACGGCCCCAACTGGCATCGTGCGGCGCTGCGCGAAAACCGCCATCGTGCCTATGAAGACTTTGCAGCCATAGCCGAAGATCTGGTCGCCCGCGGAGTGACGCGACGTGCCCGTCTGGCGGCGACCGGACGGTCCAACGGTGGCCTGTTGATGGGCAATATGATTGCCGGCTACCCGCAGCTGTTCGGCGCGATCTCTTGCGGTGTGCCATTGCTGGATATGCAACGGTATACCCAGCTGGCGGCGGGACACTCGTGGATTGCCGAGTACGGAGACCCCGACGTTCCGCAGGACTGGGTGTTCTTGCGCACGTTCTCCCCACTGCATCGCTTGGATGATCAGCCGCATCCGATCGATGGCTATCCGGCCTCGCTGATTTGGACGACCACCACCGACGACCGCGTTGGTCCCTCTCAAGCCCGGAAGATGGCGGCGAGAATGATCGACAAGGGCATCGCCAACGTTCGCTACCACGAACCGGAAGACGGCGGGCATGCGGGCTCCACCGACAACGAATCGACCGCCAGAATGTTGGCTACCAGCTACGAATTCCTGTGGCGACAGGTACGTTAACACTCTCGTTTTGGAACACTCGACCATGTTCGGGTAGGCTAGATTCTGCTGGAAACAGCGGATGGATACGTGCCAGAGCGGCCGAATGGGCTTCACTGCTAATGAAGTGTCGGGGTTAAACTCGACCGGGAGTTCGAATCTCCCCGTGTCCGCCAAAGAAGGCCTAGTAACAGGAGAATGTTACTGGGCCTTCTCCCGTAATCGGCGAAAATCCCCGCAAGAACACCAAGGGTCAAATTACCAGCTACCAGGTCGAATGACTGGACAATGGCACACGTCAACGCCAATGTTTCAAAAACGAAGGCCAAGCGGTCCCTATGGAAAAAGCTGCTCGAAGCCGTAGGCGAAGACACCAAAAAAGCCGAGATAACTTTACTCCTTCAAACCTCCAAGTCTCCCATTCTTGAAGAAGTAGCGCACGCCCATATCGAGCATCTAGTCAACGCCCGTGAGTACACGATCAAGCGGCGTAAAGGGCACAACCGAATCGATTTCGAAGGCCTCGGGCACGTGCCAGTCGATCAATTTACCGAAGACGATATGAGGCTTATAGGCCCGCTTACGGGCGGGGTGCTCTTCGCCTTCTGGTCGGCGCTTTGGGACACTCCTTCTCCTCCCCCTGAGTCGAAAGTTTGTTCAAATGAGAAATTGCTTCAAGCTTACACTTTTTGATCGACAGCTTGGAAACAGGATAACGTTACGGTCTCAAATCGTTGAGAAGTACGTAAAAATGACTACATACAGCAATCATTCAGATAGGGTAAATCCCGATCCACAAACACTCGCACAGGAGACAAAATGACTCAGCAAACACTCGTCAAGCAAGGCAACGGCCTCGGAGTTGCGGCCCTAGTTCTCGGCATCATTGCCGTCCTTTTTGCATTCATCCCGCTCATTGGCGTGGTCGCGTTCGCCCTCGGAGGTCTGGCGCTGATCCTCGGAATCATCGGAGCACTAAAGAAGAATCGCCCAAGAGGAACATCCATTGCAGGCGCGATCCTTGGACTCGCATCCATCATTATTGCTGGCGTGATTACTGCTGGCACTGTGGCGGCGGTTGATGCAATCGACCAGGAGATCAACAAAGAGTCCGTGATCACCTACAAGGCAACTTCGGAAAACGAGGCTGATGCAACTTTTGGGGAAACCTCGGGTACTTCGAACGAAACCTTCACTGGTGAATGGACTACGGACACTACCGTCACTGGCTGGGACGCAGCATCTTTGATCGTCCAGAACAGCGACTACATGACGGATCAGAAAGTCTCTTGCGAGATTTTGGTTGACGGCGAAAGTGTTACCAAGCAGTCGGGCACTAACATGGCCACCTGCTCGGGTTCCACTAACTAACCGTTTCGATACAGCCCCGCTATTCTTGGCTTTAAGGTCAGGGGCAGCGGGGCTTTCGTTTTGTCTACGCTGGAACGTAGTGCTCTCCCCGTTAGGGAAATAGCGTTACCTCACCAATCATGCGTGTTATGCGGTTTGGTGATTAGGTGCGCTTTGGGTGGTTTTGCCCCGGAATCATGCGTTAGAATCCATGAAAAGGCCGGTTTAGGGTATGGAGTTCGAATCTCCCCGTGTCCGCCAAAACCCCCTAGGTGACTAGGGGGTTTTACTTTTCTTCTAGGTCTTTGCAGAACTGCTGCTTCCGGATGTTCACCCGGTATTGGCGCGTTAACGCAAAGACCCCCCGAACTCGGCTCTTGGACCGAAAGTTCAGGGGCTTGCGATGATCATTTCAGGTCGCGCTCTACATCGTGCGCGGCTTCCTTGATCCGTTCTTCCGTCTCGCGCAGCTTAGCTGCGGCTTCTTCATTTAGCTGCTCGTTCTGCTGCTGATCATCGCCGATCGGAGGTATGGTCTTGTCCGCATCCTTGTCACTTGGATCCACGGTCAGGTTCCTTTCGTGAGCGATTGAACTGGCTGGTATCTCCTCACGATAGCCATCCATTGAGCACGAAGCAACGAAATCGGCGACGAATCTAGTCCTTGCGCTTCACGAAGGTGCGAAGCATGTTTTGCACGATGTCGTCAGGCAATTTCGTGTGGCGCACAATGATCTCGGACATTCGTTCAAGGTCGGTGTGCGCGATGGCGTCAAATAACGCTTCGCGTTCCGCTTCGGGCAGGTCGGCCGCGTCGAAGTGCACCGGTCCATCTGGCCCTTGGCCTTCGAAACGGAAATCTGCCACGTTCCCCTGCGAGCTCTGCCCGGCAATTGGCGAAGTAGAGATCATGCGTTCAAGGTCTTCGACGGGGAGTCCCGTGTGCCCGTGCAGGATTTCGGCGGCACCAGAAAAGTTCTCGTCCCGCAGCATCGAGAACAGCTGATCGTATTCGTTGGGTGGCAGTTCTTCGCTGGAGAACTCGTGCGCCTCTCCCTCAACTTCGAAGGCCATCTTAAAATGCGTGGCACTATGTTCTTGCTCGGAGCCAAACTGATTGCTCCACTCTTCGGGAACTACCCACAAATCCTCAGACTTATCCTCATCGGCTTCCGGGGCAACGGCCGGAGACGTCGCTACGCCCGAGTCCTCTTCGGAATCGGCGATCTGAGCTTCCAGCTTGTCCCGAAGCGCCTGAATTTCGGCTTCATCAACCGGCAGTTCCTTAACCGGCGCGGTCTGCGGATAAGCGTCGAGGCTACGCACTGCGATCACGCAGTTCTTTACCGTGTCACCGGTTACCGCACGATAATTCTGCACGGCCCCCATGACGTCGCCCTTAGCAAGGTTCCGATAGATGGCGTTGCGTGAGCTGTCATCGAGCTTCGCGTTTGCATCCTTCGCTGCTTCCCGACTGATAGCTTGCGAAATCTGAGTAGTATTTTTCTTCCGGACAGATTGAAGCCACACGTAACCGAGGGTAATAACAGCAATAGCAACAACGAGCCAGATGACGATCTCCATACATCCAGACTACTTCGTTTAACTGTGCAATTACCCTGCTATGCCCAGAGTGAAAGGCAAAACACCCGGTGCTCCGGCGATCCGCAATGCACGGCCCGCCATCGCCAAGGACCAGCGGGAGTCGGCGAGATCGTCAACCAGCATCACCGGCCCCGGTGCGGTGGACAGCAGTTGATCGATCTGTGCAGGAATTTCGAAGGCGTCTGCCACGGCTGCCAGACGGAAGGCCGAGTTACCGCCCGGTCCGCCCTGTGGCGGCGTCCCGCGGTATTCCAGCTGCCCCAGATAACGTAGCCGGCCGATCTGCGCCAGCCCCTGAGCCAACGAACTGATCAACTGTGGACGCTTGGTCGAGGGCATCGCCAGTACGGCGACCGGACGCTGTTCCCAGTTCCACTCGGCCAGCACCTTGGTGCAGGCCTCGAGCATGGCGGGGTCAATTGGCTTGTCCACCGGGTCAGCGAAGAGCTGACGCAAGCGGTTACCCCAGCCTAGGTCGGTCAGTCGTGCCAGCGAGCGGCCGGTGGCCAATTGCTCATCCACCGGGATTTTGCCCTTCAGCGAATGCCCCAGTCGCTGCAGACCCGAGGGGTAGAGCTTGCGTGGTTCTATCTGGACGCCGGCACGCACCAGGGCGGCTTGGGCGTTGTCTTTGGACGCATCCGGGATGTGGTCATCGAACCAGGTGCCAGCGCAGTTATCGCAGCGTCCGCAAGGGGCTGATTCCGGGTCGTCAAGCGCCTTGGTGAGGAACTCCATCCGGCAACCCCGGGTGTTCTCATAATCAATCATCAGGGTCTGTTCATGCACCCGGCTTTGCGCCACTCGCTTATAGCGCTCTGCGTCGTAGGCCCAAGGCATGTCGGTGCGCATCCATCCGCCGGCCACGCGTTCGACGGCACCATCTACGGCGAGGACCTTGAGCAGCAGCTCCAGCGGGGAGCGCCGCAGGTTCACTGCGCTTTCCAGAGCTGGCACGCTCATCGCCCCGTCGGTTTGGGCCAAGGCCTCCAGGACCTGGTTCGCTCGGTTCTGGTCGGGCATGGAGCTGGTAGCGAAATAGTCCCAGATTTCTGCGTCATCCGAGCCCGGCAGCAGCAAGACATCGGCATTGATGCTGCCACGACCGGCGCGACCGACCTGCTGGTAATAGGCAACAGGTGAACTTGGCGCCCCCACGTGGATGACAAAGCCCAGATCTGGTTTGTCGAAGCCCATGCCCAAGGCACTGGTGGCGATGAGCGCCTTGACTTCATTGGCTTTCAGCGCGCGTTCGAGTTTTTCGCGTTCTTCTATGTCGGTGCGTCCGGTGTAGGCGGCAACCGGATGCCCGGCATCGCGCAGCAGCCGGGCGATGTCTTCGGCGGCAGAGACGGTTAAGGTGTAGATGATTCCCGAGCCGTGGAAGTCGTCGATGTGGCTGAGCAGCCAGGCTAGCTGCATTCGGGGCGAGGGCAGGCGGAGCACCCCTAAGCGAAGCGAGTCGCGGGCGAGCGTGCCGCGCAAGGTGAAGACTTCTTGGGTTCCGCCGGAGAGCTGTTCGGCCACGTCCTGCACCACGCGGGAGTTCGCGGTTGCGGTGGTGGCAAGCACCGGCAGGCCCTGCGGGAGACGGTTGATCAGGTCACGAATGCGCCGGTAGTCGGGGCGGAAATCGTGTCCCCAGTCGGAAATGCAGTGGGCTTCGTCAATCACCAACAGCCCCAGGCGGCTCATCAGCATCGGCAGCTGCTGTTCCCGGAAAGAGGGATTGTTCAGGCGCTCGGGCGAAACCAGCAGCACATCGATCTCGTCGCGTTCCAGCTTGGACAGAATCTCGCGCCATTCGAGTACATTGGCGGAGTTGATTGCCGCGGCCCGCACTCCGGCACGCTCTGCCGCGGCCACCTGATCCCGCATCAGGGCCAGCAGCGGGGAGACGATCAGGGTGGGGCCGAAGCCCTGTTCACGCAACAACAACGAGGAAATGAAGTACACCGCAGATTTACCCCAGCCGGTGCGTTGCACCACCAGCGCCCTGCGGCGTTCTTCGACCAGCGCGCTAATCGCTTCGTACTGTCCGTCGTGAAACTGTGCCTCGGGATGCTGTACGAGGGCACGCAGTTTCTGCAGCGCGAGATTCTTCAGATCATTGTGCTGTGTGGCTTCCATATCCACAGTATTTCAGTATCGGCCCACGTTTTTGTTCTCCTCGGCGCGCATTGGGTACAACCGCGTGGAAGTGTAAGCCATTTCCCATGTACTAACTGGCCATTCGCCACCGCCTGGCACCGCCAAACCGGTAGTCTGAATGCTGTGAGTGAAGAAATTGACCTGAACCAGAGTTTCAAAGCCTATGACGTGCGAGGCGTAGTCGGTGAAAGCCTGGATGCCGAAGCCGTCGAAGCTATCGGCGCCGCTTTTGTCGACGTGTTGTCCCTGGCCGGGAAGGATGTCCTCGTTGGCGGCGACATGCGCCCGTCAAGCACGACTTTTGCCCAGGCTTTCGCCCGGGGCGCCACCTACCGCGGCGCCAATGTGGTGATGCTCGGCCTGATCTCCACCGATGAACTTTATTTTGCCTCCGGCAAGCACAGGGCCGCCGGCGTGGTGTTCACCGCCAGCCATAACCCCGCCCAGTACAACGGGATCAAGATGTCCAAGGCCGGGGCGCGGCCGATCTCTTCGGACACCGGGCTTTTCGACATTCGCGACTTGGCGCAGCAGTACCTGGATGAGGGCCTGCCGATTTCCGGTGACGGCGCCCAGGGCACCGTCAGCGAACGCGACGTGCTGGCCGACTACGCAGGCTACCTGCGCGACCTGGTGGACCTTTCCGCGATCCGCCCGCTGAAGCTGGTGGTTGATGCCGGCAATGGCATGGGCGGTTTGACCACGCCCGCGGTTCTCGGAGATCAGGTCCTTCCCGGCCTGCCGCTGGAGATCGTGCCACTGTATTTCGACCTCGATGGGACCTTCCCGAACCATCCGGCCAACCCGCTGGAACCGGAAAACCTCAAGGATCTGCAGGCGGCGGTGCTGGAGCACGGCGCGGACCTGGGGCTGGCCTTCGACGGGGATGCGGATCGTTGCTTCGTGATCGACGAGCGCGGCCTGCCGTTGTCTCCTTCGGCGATTACCGCCTTGGTGGCGGTCCGGGAGATCGCACGGGTGCAGGCCGAGGGCGAGCAGCAACCGGTGGTCATCCACAATCTGATCACTTCCAAGGCGGTGCCCGAGTTTGTGCAGAAGTTCGGTGGTGTTCCGGTGGAGACCCGTGTGGGTCATTCGTTCATCAAGGCCGAGATGGCGGTCCAGGGGGCGGTGTTTGGCGGTGAGCACTCGGCTCACTATTATTTCCGTGATTTCTACAATGCCGATACCGGCATGCTCGCTGCCATGCACGTGTTGGCGGCCTTGGGTGAGCAGCAGCTGCCGCTTTCCGAGTTGGGCCGGGAATACGAGCCTTATGTTGCCACCGGGGAAATCAATTCGGAGGTCGCGGACAAGGCTGGTGCCATCGCTCGGGTGGTAGCGCATTTTGCCGGCCAGCCGGTGGACGTCAGCACGCTGGATGGCACAACCTTCAGCGCACAGGACGGCAGCTGGTGGATCAATTTGCGTCCTTCGAATACCGAACCGTTCCTGCGTTTCAACGGTGAAGGCGCCACGGCGCAGCATATCGAACCGATTCGCGATACGGTTTTAGCAATCGTGCGCGAAGCAAACACCACCAAGTAAAGGGGTCAAAGCCATGAATCTCGAAGAACTAGACGAGTCCGTCAAGGACGCACTGAACAAGGTTTTGGGCACCGCACTGGGTGTGGCCCGCGAGCAGCTTGAGGAGCAGGGCGTCTTCCTGCCTTTCGCTATCGCCTTGGAACCCACGGAAGCCGATGGCGAGCCAGAGCTGCGCCTGATCGCGGTTCCACCAACGGACAACCCCGAAGACCCGGATGCGGACATCGACACCGAGGCCATGGCCGCGGATCTGGTTGAGGTGCTCAACCAGCAGGGAACCCACTTCGACGCGATTGCGATCGCCTCGGACGTGCTGCTCGAAGCAGATGACCGCGACGCCATCCATGTGGTGGCCGAGCACAAGGTCGGCGCGGCGCTGGCGATCGTCCAGCCATACGCCATGCCGTCCGAACCAGGCGGCGAGTGGACCTTCGAAGATCCTGCCGCGGAATCCGCCGAGTCGGTGTGGGCCAACACCCAGCAGTAGACTTGAGTTCATGAAACTCAGCGCCTTCGCCGACGTGTGCCTACGAACCGTAATGGTTCTAGGCGCACCGGGCGTAGGCCAACTGACCAGCCGTGAAGTTTCCGACCTGGTCGGGGTTCCCTATAACCACGTGGCCAAGGCCGTACTGGAATTGCGCACCCTGGGCCTCATCGACGTCACCCGTGGGCGTCATGGTGGCGCGCAGATGACCGAGCAAGGTTTAGCGTTCTCCGTGGGCGCGCTCTTGCGCCGGCTGGATTGGCGTGAAGATGTCGTGGACTGCACATCTCATGACGCAACGGACGATTGCCCCCTGGCTGGCGGTTGCCGGCTGCGCTTGGCATTGCGGGCAGCCAGAGAAGCCTTTTATGCTTCCCTAGACCCGTTGACGGTCAAAGAGATTTGCGAAAACTCGCCGGCAATTAGTCTCCTCCCCTTCCCCACTGTTCGTCATGGCGCGTAGCCAAGCCCAAGGCTTCCGCTAAGTTCCTGATCGATTTGCAATCATCTTCTACAAGGAGTAGAACTAAAAGCATAATCTTGTATTTCAGATACAAGTTATTCCCGCCTTCAAGGAGACCAGATGCTTTCAACCCAGTCCCGCCCAATCATCGAAGCCACGCTGCCGATTATTGGTCAGCGCATCTCCAGCATCACCCCAAAATTCTATGAGCGGCTCTTTGCCGCTCACCCGCAGCTGCTCGACGGAATCTTCTCCCGGTCGAACCAGAAGAACGGAACGCAGCAGCAGGCTCTCGCCGGCTCCATCGCGGTCTTCGCCGCCCACCTGTTGAATTCGCCAACGACGCTGCCCGAAACCATGCTGGCCCGCATTGCGCACAAGCACAGCTCGCTCGGTGTCGTCGAGGAGCAGTACCCCATCGTGCATGAGCACCTGTTCGCCGCCATCGCCGAGGACCTTGGCGACGCGCTGACCCAGGAAATCGCGGAGGCCTGGAGCGAGGTGTACTGGCTGATGGCCCACGCGCTGATCAAGATCGAAAAGGGCTTGTACGCTCAGCAGGCAAACGACGTCGTCTACAGCCCGTGGAGGCTCATCGAACGTACCGAAGCTGCCAACGGCTCGCTGACCTTCAGCTTCGAGCCGGGCGATGACACCGCGGCTACCCTAGCCAAGCCCGGACAATTCATTTCGGTGCGCATGCCGATGGCCGATGGCCTGCGCCAGGTTCGCCAGTACACGCTCAGCGCGGATATCGAGAACACCGCACGGCGCACGTTCACCGTGAAACTTGATGTGGCTGGCGAGTTCAGCCCGGTCCTGCATGGCGCGCTGCAGGTCGGGGACGAAGTCGAACTTTCAAATCCCTATGGAGACCTCATCATCGACGTTTCTGGCGCACCGCTGGTCATCGCCACCGCTGGCATCGGCTGCACTCCTAGCGCCGCGGCCCTGAGCACCCTGGCGGCGCACGGCTCGACCCGTGAAATCACCGTGCTGCATGCGGACCGGGACTACGCCTCCTGGCCGTTGCGCGAGCAGATGCTCGATTCGCTGTCCCAGCTGCCACAGGCGAAGCTGCGCACCTGGTTCGAACGCGGAGAACTTCCGGAACGCATCGAGGCCACCGCGGGCTTCATGGACCTGAGCGATCAAGTTGCCGCCGGCAGCCACCTCTACCTGTGCGGGCCGCTGCCGTTCATGCACGCGGTCCGCGGCCAGGCGCTGGCCGCCGGGGTCCCAGCCCAGCACATCCACTACGAGGTCTTCGGACCGGATGTTTGGCTAGCAGCCTGAATATAGACCGGCTAAGCGCGGTGCAGCTACATCAATGGGGGCAGCTGCACCGCGCTTAGCTGTCAGCCGAAGCCATTCACTTCTTCTCGGGCTTTTTAGCTTTCGGTTTCTCGTCCGGGACCGCGGACTGCGGCGCTGAGGCTCGCTCCGGCTTTTCTGCGGGCGCTTCAACAGTTGCCGCGCGCTCGGGCTTTGCCTGCTTGGAAGCCTTGGGCTGTTTCGATGGCTTGGCGGTTAGCGGATCTACGAGGATCGGGTGGATCGTCGAGTCGGTAATCCAACGCCGCACCACGGAGTTGAACAGCAAGGGGTTCTCAATATTCCATTGGTGGTGCATTCCCGGGACCACCCGGGTCACCGCCTGCCCAAGCTCCTCGCGGAGCGCCGCGAAAGACTTCTGCACGAGTTTGGGTTCTTTGCCCCCAGCCAGCGCGAGCACCGGGCCGGTGTAGGCAGAGAGCCTTTCCGGCACTCCTCCGGGATCCAGATCGTCCATGATGGCGCGCAGATTCTCCGGCTTCAGCATCACCCCGTGTTCGGTGAACAGCTCCCTTTCGTCATCCACCATGCCGTAGGCGCCGGCTTGGAACCGCCAGTACCATTCGCTGCCGATGAGCTTGAGCTGCATCCGGTTCACCGCACGTGCCGCGGCCGGAACTCCGGTGACCGGAGTGCCGGTCAGCAACAGCGAATCGATCAGTTCCGGATGCCGGGCCGCCACATGCAAGGCAATGACACCGCCGAGCGACATCCCGACTAGATGCACTCCGCCTTCGGATACTTCGTCGGCGATCAGCGCCGCCACATCGTCTGCGGCGGAATCCAGTCCCTGCCAGGTTTCTTCGCTGCGCGCGCCGAAGGCCGGCAGGTGCAAGGTCAAGACGTTATAGTCGCCAAAGGCCAGGACCTGCGGATCCCAGCTCCAGTTGCCGACGTTTCCGCCATGCAGGAACACCAGCGTCTGTTCGTGCTTATGCGGCCCCGCCTGCCGGCGAGCCGGATGCAGCTCGGGGTAATCGGTAGCCTCGCGGGTGAATTTCTTCGCCGTGGGCCCCTGATCTTTGCCTAGCGTCATGGCAGATGCTCCAATACTGCGTCGAGCCACTCCAGCTCGGCGGCCTGCTGTCGGATTGCATGGTCCAAGGTGGCGGCCATCAGGAAGCTACGACGGTCCGCGGCAGCTCGCATATCGATGCCCTCGCGCTGCGAGAGGTAGTCATCCAGGATCGCCTGCGTCTTGGCCCGGCGTTCCACCAGCAGCTGGTCGATGTCCTCGCGCGGCAGCTCGGCAGCGAAAAAGACCTGGCCCATGAACGGATCTCGTTCGGCACCGTGGGCCGCGCCGTTGGAAAGCCACCCGACCAGGGCCTCGCGCCCCGCATCGGTGATGTGGTGCTCCTGGCGGTCGGGATAATTCGACTGGGCCACGGTGGTCACCGTGGCCCAGCCTTGATCCACCAGCTGCGCCAACGTGCGGTAGATCTGTGCCTTGTCGGCGTTCCAGAAGTGATTAATAGAGGAGTCAAAGTGCTTCTTGAGCTCGTAACCAGTCATCGGCGCCAAACAAAGCAACCCTAGAATCAATCGTGCCAAAACCATGGATTCATCTTTTCATATTTAGTTGATTTTGCACCCACTTACCCGTCGGTAGCTGGAAACTGAACCCGGATTGTGACAATTCCACGCCGTATTCTTGGCCAACTGACCTGCCTGCACTTCAATCAGAGAGGCCCCGACTCGAAAAAGGTTGTCCCCCTATGAACTCCCAAGCTCAAAGCAAACCGGCCGCCCCGCCACATTCGGGTGGCCGCGCGGCGCTTTTCGTGGTGCTGGGTTCGATCGGAGTGCAGAGCTCCTCGGCAATCTCGGCAAGCATGTTCGAGGCTCTCGGCTCACCCGCTGTCAGTTCCTTGCGGCTAGACACTATGCAGTGAAGGGATACGTCGGGGCCTCCACCACTCAATCTATTCGTGGGTCACCCCACCGTGAAACTGTCTCTTCCAGCCAATGGCTGTAAGGGTGTTCACTGGGAGCACCACATTTGAGACTGGGGAGGTCCCGACATGATTCAGGATACATTTATAGGTTTGGATGTCCATGCCCCGCGTTGACTCATAAAAAACCTCCGGCACAGATACTACGTTGCGTCACAAGAAAACCTCCGCCAAAGTACCTCTTGCTTCTCGGACTCTGCGGGTATCTGCTCAGCACCATGGGACTGACAATGGGCGCACGCAAACAAGTCACCAAACAACTCGCGAACAGCTACCGACTCGGCGATAAAGCCGGGAAAACTCGGATACTGGATGAACTGGTCGAAATCACCGGCTGGCACCGCGACTACGCCCGCTGCGCCCTGCGAGAAGCACTGAAACCCGCCAAGCCACGAATCGTCAGAGCAGGCAGGAAACCGACCTACCCGGCCGACCTGCAACCGGGCCTGATCCTGTGCTGGGCCGTCCTGCGTGGGCCAGCGTCGAAACTGCTGACGGCTTCCATGCCGTTTCTGGTGCCGATGCTGCGCGCCGAGAAGGCACTGGACGTCACTGACGAGCAAGCAGCGCTGCTGATCAAGATGAGCGCGTCAACCATCGACCGGCGCTTGGCGAATGAGCGTCGGAAGATGATCCTTCGTGGCAGGTCCCGTACCAAGCCCGGCTCGCTGCTCAAGTCCCAAATTCCTATTCGCACGTGGGCCGAATGGGATGACGCGGTGCCCGGATTTGTCGAGATCGACTTGGTTGGCCATGAAGGCGGCCATAGCCAAGGCGAATTCTGCTTCACCCTGACCGTCACAGATATCAGCACGGGTTGGACGGTGAACCGGTCGGTGCGCAACAAGGCGCAGAAGCACGTGTTCGAAGCGTTGATGCACGTCATGGCGGTTTTTCCGTTCCCCATCATTGGGATCGATAGCGACAACGGCAGTGAATTCATCAACCATGAATTACTCCGATTCTGCGAAGAACAGCAGATCACGTTCACCCGCTCCCGGTCAGGGAACAAGAACGACGGGGCGCACGTGGAACAGAAGAACTGGTCCAGGGTGCGTGAACTGGTGGGATATCAGCGGTACGACAGTGTCGATGAACTGGATCTGCTTAATCAGATTTGGGAGCTGGACAGGGTGTTCACGAACTATCTTCTGCCGCAGCAGAAGCTACTGCACAAGACTCGCAAAGGGGCCAAAGTCATCAAGGTCCACGATAAGCCGGCGACTCCTCACCAGCGTGCAGTGGTCCATTCGGCGGTGAAGAAGATGCCGGTGATTCGGATGAATGCTCAGTTCAAGAAGATACGGGTCATGGCGTTGTCGCAGCAGATCCTTGGGCTGACCGGCAATCTGGAGCAATTGTCGGTTTCTAAGTCCGGGTCGCCGGCCCGGCAGGCGAGAAAGGCATCACAATGAGAAACCTATTTCCCGGAGGTTTTCATCTGACGCAACGTATCAGAGTTCCCGGAGGTATTGACATGACGCAACAGGTGCCCAAACAATTGTCGCCTGCGCTCTGAACACCACCACCGGTGAGCTTAAGCGAGCCAAGATGAGCTCGGATCCAGAAGTCGTCTGCTCCTGGATCCAGCAGTTCCCCACGGACGCGAAAGTCGTCTACGAGGCCGGCCCCACCGGCTACCCGTTGGTCAGGCATCTTCTCGCCAATGGCATTGACTGCGTCATCGCTGCCCCATCCAAACTCCTGCGCGCACCGGGGGACCACGTGAAAACCGATAAACGCGACGCTCAAGGATTAGCGAAACTGCTGTCCCTGGGCGAAATCACCGAAGTGCGCATCCCTTCGGAATCTCAAGAGGCTCTACGTGATTTATCCCGCGCCCGTACTCAGGCACAAAAGGCCTTGTCTCATCAACGCCAGCAACTCAACGCCTTGCTGCTTCGGCACGGCCGCCGATACACCGACAGCAGTAAATGGACGAATGCTCATCTTGAGTGGCTGAGGAAGCAACGCTTCGAACAGGTAGCCACGCACATGGCATTCGAAGCCGATCTTGAGCTCGTCTTGACCTTGGCGGAGCATGTGAAGCGCTTGGACCAGCACATTGAATCCCAAGCGCAAGCCTGCGAATACAATGCGGTGATCAATTCATTAATGTGCTTGCGCGGCATACAAATGACCACAGCCTTTGGGCTGGCTACCGAGATCGGTGACTGGACCAGATTCACCGGGGCAACCATTGCATCTTATGTTGGGTTGACGCCCAGCGAGTATTCTTCTGGTACGAAACGGGCGCAAGGGCCGATTACCAAGGCCGGGAACAAGCATGTGCGCAGGTTGCTGGTTGAAGCGGCTTGGCAACATAAGCGAGCGTATTCTCGTCCTGGGGTGCGGTTGCAGCGTCAATTGGATTTGGTGGATTCACCCACGAGGTGCCGAGCGCTGAAAGGCAACCGCAGGCTTGCTGACCGATGGATAGCGTTTGATAAGCGTGGCAAGCTCTCGGTGAAAGCAAATACCGCGATCGCCAGAGAGCTGGCTGGGTGGTGTTGGTCTTTGGCTGCACCGTTGCAGAACGCTTCAAAGATGCACGACCTCACGAGATAATCATTCGGTTTTGTTCAACGAACGTGGTGGCCAGAAAGGAAACCGGGTCACCGAATCAAAACGTACCCCGCAGTAAGGTAAAGGCTGGCAGAGCAGCAATTGGAGCTAACCCACGACAGGACTACGAGATGCCTAGTCATTGGTGATGCTCGGTGCTAGACCTTGGTACGCTCCGCGCCGAAACAATTGTCATGCGGTAATCAACCCGCGTATATCAGAGTGAAATTGTTTTCGTTACGAACGCTCCTGCAGCTTTGAGATTTTTGTGGTGGTACTAAAAAGTGACCGATCTCGGGCCCACTGAATAAATGGTTCGAGATCGGTCACCTGTGCCTCTTGACAAACTTTTACTACATATCAGTCCTTGCGGCCGTGGTGCTGCTGGTCTTCTTGCGTCCGACCGTGCGCGGGCACAGCGCGAGCGCGTGGTCGGCGATTGCCTGCTACGGAATCGTCATGGCGGCGATGAACTTGTTGCTTTATAAGGCGATCGAATATTTGCCCCTAGGCGTTGCCGTCACCCTGGATTTTCTGGGCCCTGCGGTGGTGGCGCTGGTGTTCTCCCGCCGTATCCGCGAAGCCGCCTGGGCATTGCTCGCCCTGGGCGGGGTGATTCTCATTGCCGGGCCCGGCGGCCATTTCGATCTGCTCGGCTTCGCCTTCGGCATCGGGGCGGGACTCTGCTTCGCGTTGTATACCCTGCTGGCCGAGAAGGTAGGCAAGGCAGGCGACTCCTCCGTCAGCTCGCTGGCGCTGTCCGTGTCGATCGCCGCGCTGGTCTCCTTGCCCTTCGGCATCCCGAAGGTTGCCGAGGTGACCGGAGCGCAATGGGGACTACTGGCCCTGAGCGGCGCGATCGGGGTGACCATCCCCTATCTGGTGGACACCCTGGCGGCTCGCATATCCTCGGCCCGCGTGGTGGGCACGCTGTTCGCCATCGACCCGGCCATGGGCACGCTGATCGGTTGGCTGGTGCTCGGTGAGCAGCTGGGTTGGTTGTCCCTGCTCGGCATCCTTTGCGTGGCGCTGGCCGGTGCCGGGGTGACCTGGTTTGCCGCCAGGCCGCCCGGTCCGCTGGAGCAGGTACCCGCGACGGACCTCGCCAGGGAACAAGCGTAGCTAGGGCGGTTTCCGCTTCTAGAATGGGCTTATGCCTTCTGCCTTCGAGCGCTCACGCTTGACCCCACCGCTTTTTGCCCTGCTGATCCTGCTGGGCACCACCGGCCCGCTGGCCACGGACATGTATCTGCCTTCCTTCCCGGCGATGACGCAGGAGTTCTCCACTTCCGCTTCGGCGATCCAGCTGACCCTGACCTTCTTCCTGCTGGGGATGGGCCTTGGACAGCTCCTGTGGGGCGCGCTCTCGGACCGGCTAGGCCGCGCCAGGCCGTTGCGCTGGGGCACCGCATTATTCGTGCTGGCCTCGGTGGCCGCCGCGCTGGCGCCATCCTTGGAGGCGTTGAGCATCGCCCGCGGTTTGCAAGGCATCGGCGGAGCGGCGGGCGTGGTGATTTCCAAGGCGATCGTGGCCGACACGACCAAGGGCGTCCAGACCGCACGAACCTTCAGCATTTTGATGACTTTCGGGGCAATAGCTCCGGCGGTGGCGCCGCTCTTGGGAGCCTACCTCGGTGAGCTAGGCGGCTTCCGCCTAGTGCTATGGGTGCTCAGCGCCGCCGCGCTGCTCATGGTCACCGGATCCCTGGCCATCTACCGAGAAACCCTCGCCCCCGCGGCACGTTCGGGCGGAAATTTCCTTGCCCCGCTGAAGCTGGCGCTCTCCCGCCGGCGATTTGTCGGCTACCTGGTCCAGTTCGGCTTCGCTTTCGGCGCGATGATGGCCTATGTCTCGGCCTCGCCCTTCCTCTATCAAGAGGTGCTGGGTCTCAGCGCACGGGGCTACGCCCTATGCTTCGGCCTCAACGCGGCGGGCCTGATCCTTTCGGGCTTGGTCTCTGCACGGCTGGTGGGCCGGGTCCCGCTACGCCGCACCATATCGGTCGCGCTGACGATTCTGCTGGGCGCGAGCCTGGTGATCCTCCTGCTGGCGATGCTCCAGATACGCAGTCTGGGCCTGGCGGCGGTGATCTTCGTGCTGGTCTCCTCGATCGGTTTCACCATGGGCAATACCACCGGATTGGCGTTGGCCGAGGTGCGCGATGTTTCGGGCTCGGGCTCCGCACTCTTGGGGTCGGCGCAATTCCTCATCGGCGCGTTAGCCACCCCGCTGGTCGGTCTGTCCGGGGCGGATTCCGCGTTGGCCTTTGCGCTCACCGCGGTGGCCAGTTCGCTGATCGCGTTTGGCGCGCTCGTCTACACCGCGGATCGTTTCCACCCCGGCGCCATGGAGCACCCCTAGCGATGGGCGGGCAATCAACTCCGCGTGGTTAAACGAAGATCCCGCGGAATCCGCAGTTCTGCGGATCCCACGGGATCTTCTGCCACCGAAAGCTAGGCGCTGAGGCGGGCTTTCAAACCGTCGAGCTCGGCACGCAGCGATGCTGGCAGCGCGTCACCGAAGTTCTCGTACCATTCTTCGATTCCCTCGACCTCGGTGGCCCATTCGTCCTTGTTGACCGCCACGGCGGCCTCCACGTCGGCTGGGGTGAAATCCTTCAGACCCGTCAGGTCCAGGGAGTCGCCGGTTGGCACGTTGCCGATGATGGTCTCCTTGGCGTCCGCGGTGCCTTCGATACGCTCGATGGCCCACTTGAGCACGCGCGAGTTATCTCCGAAACCAGGCCATGCGAAGCCGCCGTCGGCGGTGCGGCGGAACCAGTTGACCAAGAAGATCTTCGGCATCTGCTCCGGGTTGAGCTTCTCGGAGATCTTGTCCCAGTGGTTCAGGTAGTCCCCTGCGTTGTAGCCAATGAATGGCAGCATGGCCATCGGGTCGCGGCGGATCACACCGGTTGCGCCGGAAGCGGCGGCGGTGGTCTCCGAGGACAGGGTTGAACCCATGAAGATCCCGTTGGTCCAGCTGCGCGCCTCGGTCACCAGCGGGATGGTCGTCTTGCGACGTCCGCCGAAGAGGATCGCGTCGATCTTCACGCCGTTTGGCGAGTAGTAATCCTCGGACAGCATGTCGACCTGGTCGATCGGGGTGCAGAAACGGGAGTTCGGGTGCGCCGCGTTGGTGCCCGACTCTGGCGTCCAGTCATTGCCCAACCAGTCGGTCAGGTGCGCCGGAGCCTCGTCGGTCATGCCCTCCCACCAGACGCCGCCTTCGTCGGTCAGCGCTACGTTGGTGAAGATGGAGTTGCCCTTGGTGATGGCACGCATGGCGTTCGGGTTGGTGGACCACCCGGTGCCCGGCGCCACACCGAACAGGCCGTATTCCGGGTTCACCCCGCGCAGCTCGCCGTCCTTGCCGATGCGCATCCAGTTGATGTCATCGCCCAGCGTCTCGGCTTTCCAGCCTTCAATGGTTGGTTCCAGCAGGGCGAGGTTCGTCTTGCCGCAGGCCGAGGGGAAGGCCGCTGCAATGTTGTAGGACCTGCCCTGTGGGCTGGTCAGCTTCAGGATCAGCATGTGCTCGGCGAGCCAACCCTCGTCGCGGGCCATTGCCGAGGCAATGCGCAGCGAGTAGCACTTCTTGCCCAGCAGGGCGTTTCCGCCGTAGCCCGAGCCGTAAGACATGATGGCGCGCTCTTCGGGGAAGTGCACGATCCACTTGTCTTCGTTGCATGGCCAGACGACATCTTCCTGCCCTGGCTTAAGCGGTGCGCCGACCGAGTGCAACGCAGGAACAAAGAAGGCTTCTTCGGCTTCCATCTTGCGCAGCACTTCGCTACCGATCTTGGCCATGACGCGCATCGAAGCGACCACGTAGGCGGAGTCGGTCAGCTCTACACCGTATGCAGGCTCGTCGGCGTTCAGCGGGCCCATGACGAAAGGAATGACGTACATGGTGCGTCCGCGCATCGATCCGTCGAACAATCCGTTGAGCATCGACTTCATCTTCGCTGGGTCTTCCCAGTTATTGGTGAAGCCGGCGTCTTCTTCCTTCTCCGAGCAGATGAAGGTGCGCTCCTCAACACGGGCGACGTCCTTCGGATCCGAGAATCCTGCGTAGGAATTCGGGAAGTTCGGGTCGGTCAGCTTAACCAGAGTGCCGGCCTCAACCAGTTCAGCGGTCAGGCGGTCATTCTCCGCAGCGGAGCCGTCGACCCAATAAACACGTTCGGGCTTCGTCAGCGCGGCAACTTCCTCAACCCAAGCTGCCAACTTTGCGTGCGTGGTTGGCGCTGCGTCGATTACGTTCTGATCGGAGCTCGTGCTCATTATCCATTCCCTCCATTGGGCTGAATTTGTCAATAAATCAAGGCTAGGGGTACTCCAGCTGGCACATTGTGTGACCCAATCCTCAGCATTGGGCTGATGTTAGACTTGGGAAGATAAATTTCCCGAAATTTCGGGGGTTTATCGATGAACATCAACCCATTTATGTGACCAAGGTCACGTAGACCGGTACCCTTTTGGATTCTTCACATAACCTTCTGTTCACTTTCGATAGATACCGTCCACCTGCGATTTGTACCGATCGAATTTCATCTGTATAGTTATTCGAGGTTCGCGAGAGTGAATCACGCAAACTAAATATGCGCCCATAGCTCAGCTGGATAGAGCGCCTGTCTACGGAACAGGAGGCCGGGGGTTCGAATCCCTCTGGGCGCACCAAAAAGTAAAAGTCTCGGGACATCGTTGATTTGATGTCCCGAGACTTTTTCGTTTAACCTTCTGCAAGTCCTTAATGCCGGATCCCGCTGTCTGCGTCCCGTATCGGCGCCGCAAGGGTCAGCGAGCAGGAGCGAATGGACTCAGCGCGGCTTGTAGCACCTTATTCTGCATTTGCGCGAAAACGCGTCATGGGGCTATCGGCAGCTGCTGAATCCCATGGCCCACTGAGTCATGAGCAACGTTTATACCTTTACTCAGCGTGGAATTCGCAACCTGAGCTAGCAGGAGAATCCGAAGTACTGGCATAGCAATGCTCCGCTGAATGCCGAGTCGGCCAAGGAAATAAGTGTGGTGTTGAGTGCAACGGTTCCAGCGGTAAGCAACTTGACCATGAGTTTCTCCAGTTTTCGCGATCTAGATGATGACGTGCCCGGCAGCTTTGTGCCACCAACAACTTTTCACCGCCCCGCGCATGCGGCACATATACAAAAGACCAATAATTCCGCTCTATATGATTCAGCTGGATTAAATGGCGGCAGGCCGAATACCCACACTTCGAACTGCGGGAAGCGAATCGATAGTCTGCGAATATACGCTCAAATAATCTGTCAGGAGTGCTGATCAGTTCCCGCTCAGGAAGGAATATTGGCCTTTAGAACAATGCAGAACTGTACTCAAGTACAGGGTCAGCTCGTTCTTCGCTCCATAGAGTCGGTATCGATAACGAAACCAACACGAGGAGCACCTCATGAACGGACTGCAGCTCACCGGCATCGTCCGCAGCTTCGGCAACCGCACGGTTCTGCACGATATGGACCTTTCGGTTCAACGCGGCGAGATCGTCGGGTTCATTGGCGGTAACGGCGCCGGCAAGACCACCACGATGCGGCTAATCCTCGGATTGCTGAACGCCGACCGGGGAGAAATCACCTGGGATGGATCACCAATCACCACGGCAGATCGTCGAGCCATCGGCTACATGCCAGAAGAACGCGGACTCTACCCGCAAATGCCAGTCCGCGAGCAAATTATCCATTTTGCCCTGCTGGAAGGCCATATGGGAAAACAGGCCAGAGCGGTTGCCGACGATCTTATCGGCTCCCTGGGCTTGACTGGCCGGGAAAAAACCTTAATCCAGGACCTGTCGCTGGGCAATCAGCAACGTGTCCAGTTGGCTGTCTCGCTCGTCGGCAATCCTGCGCTTCTGGTCCTCGATGAACCGTTCTCTGGTTTGGACCCAACCGCGGTGGCCACGATGGGTTCGCTGCTTCGCGAACAGGCTGCCCGCGGTGTGGGGGTGCTCTTCTCATCCCACCAGCTTGACCTGGTAGAGCGTCTTTGCGACAAGGTTTGCGTCCTCGACCAAGGGCGAGTGAAGGCCAGCGGCAGTGTCGCCGAATTGCAAAACGACGGCCAGAGCAGATGGCAGCTGAGGTTCTCGGCGAATGCCGACGGCTTCGCAGCAGAGATCGCCATGATCCGAGGGCTCACAGTCACGTTGCCCGCCGATGACCACAGCACGGTGTTCGTGTCCATGTCCGGAACCGATCTGGACCTACCGCCGGCGCTACTGGCGGCGGCGCAACGTCATGGTTCCTTGCGCAGCATCGAAGCAATTCAGCGATCCTTGGACGACTTGCTGTCCCAGGACTTCATTTCCGCCGGACGTGGCGAACTGACCATCAACGCACAACTCGCCCAGAATACAGGAGGAATCTCATGACCACCCAGCCGCTAAGCCTTAACACCATGCCGGGCCTGAGCGGAACGTTCCGCGAAACTGGATTGGTAATTCGGCGCGAAATCCTCACCCGGACGGCCAATCGAACCATCTTGATTACCACCGGATTACTTGCCCTGGGAGTCGCCGCAGCAGCAGGCATCGGCGGTTGGTTCCTCGTGAACTCCATGGAGCAATTTCAGGCCTTCACGCTTAATCCTCGAATGCTCTTTGCCACGGCCATGATCTGTGCGCTCCTTACCTCTCTGGTTTATTCGGCTCAAAGCCTGACCACCGGGGTCGTGGAGGAAAAATCTTCGAGAGTCGTCGAAATCCTGCTGACCAAAATCGGTATCACGCCGTTGCTGCTCGGCAAGCTCATCGGCATCGGCCTGGTAACTCTCACGCAATTACTGGTCATCGGTGGCGCAGGGGTGCTCGGGTTCTCAGTGGTGGGAGGCTTCTCGCTACTCGACGTGGAAGCTGGACCTATCCTGGTGTGGTTCCTGATCTGGTTCTTGCTTGGATATGCCATCTTTGCGCTATTGAACACGGCGCTGGCGGCCACCGTGGCCCGCCAAGAAGACTTAGCTTCTGCGGTTATGCCGCTTTCGGTCTTGCAGATGGTGCTGCTGGTACTAGCGCTCTATGTCCTGCCCAATAATCTTGAGAACGGCTGGTTGCACGCCCTGTCGTTCGTACCGCTGTTCTCCTCGTACCTCATGCCGATGCGCGTCGGACTCGATGGAGTAGATGCCTGGCAGATGGCGACCTCCGCCGCAATCGCGGTGCTGTCTATTCCAGTGCTTTTCTGGATGGCCACCAAGCTCTACCGGAACAACGCGCTGCGTACCGGTTCGCGAGTCTCGCTACGCGATGCGCTCAGCTCCGACGATGCCGCCTAGATTCTCCCGCTTCACGCAGTCAATGACGAAAGGACACCCCATGACTGACAACGACAATAACCAGAACCTCGCTAAGAGGCCCTCGAATATTCGAAAGCAACTGCGTAATCTCGCCTTGCTCGCCCTCGGCGTCGCCATTGCCTACGTCGTCACCAATTTCCTCCGCTAGCGACCCCGTCAGCTCTTCGAGATTCCCTGTTCGTATCGGCGTCGCCGGTACGAACAGGAAGGAAGCAGATCATCATGAGCACGACCACGCTTTATCCTCGATCTTTGAACCCCGAGGCTCATCAGGCTTCACTTTTGGCTGATGCGCTATTGGAACAGCTAGGGCGGGCCTCGGTCCGGAGTATTTCTCCGGCAGCTTTTGCCGGGCGCAACGGAACCTGGGTCCTGACGCTAGCCGATGGCAGCAAGGTCTTTGCCAAACGTTTCTCCGAAAAATCTTCGACGCCGCGAGCGTTCAATCGCTCCTTGGAATTCGCACGCTTCACCCACACGCATCCGCACCATGCGCCGGCAAGCGCACGCCTGATCGCCTCGAATGAAATTGAACGCCTTCTCATCTTTGACTACTGCCCCGGTGAAAGCCTGGCCAGCATGGTGGTTGAGGAACGGGTGCCGGCAGATTTCGCGTCACGGGCCGGTGAAATCCTTGGACGTTTGCATACCGCTGCCCCGACAGGTCTGGAGCCCACCACCATTTCCAGTCCCCCGATTGAAATGCTGCACCTCGGCGTTCCGCAGGCCCAGTACCAGAATTTTACCCTCGCCGAAATCGCGCTGTGGGCGCAGTTGCAGTCCGATAATCTACTCATCAATGCAGCCGTTGAACTGCGTGACTGGGAACTGCAGCATCAAACCAGCCCAATCCACGCGGACCTGCGGCTCGACCAGTTTCATCTTGAGGAGAACGAGCTACTCCTGCTCGACTGGGAGGAATTCGGACTAGGAGATCCCGCCCGGGATCTCGGCATGCTGGCCGGAGAATGGATCTACCGCGCGGTTCTCGACACGGTCACCAGCCGGGGCAATGCCGGGGCGCCCCCGGAACATTTCGACGAAGAGCTGGCCACAGCGGTCATGGCGCAACGCATGGGCATGGTGGTCCCGCAGATCCAGGAACTCTGGCGCAGCTACACCCGCATCGCTACCGGCTATGACGAGCAGCTCCCCGTGCGCGCCACCGCGCATCTGGGTTGGCATCTCATCGATCGTTCAATTGCCCGAGCTGCAATGGTCTCCCGGCTACCTGGCATCGAACGAGCCGCAGCCGGCGTCGGACGAAAGGCGTTGCTTAGTCCTGGCAGCTATTACCAAGCCCTTGGATTCGGAAGGAGTGAACACTGATGCCACCGACCCTCACCCGCTGGGCGAGCTTTGAGCGAATACTTGAAGGATTGGCCGATCACGTCAGGGTGGACTTGGCGGCGAATACGGCGCGTATCGGGAGCACCTCATTGAGCGCAGGAAGTCGAAGTGAGCTCAGATCGCAGCTTAGCGCGGCCACCTACACTCACCTGCACATCAGAAATCCGCTCATCGAGAATATGCCAACGACCGGGTACCAGGATCTCGCGGACGAATTAATCGCGGATATCCCCCACCGAAGCATCTGGCAGCAATCCGGATCGCCCGCAAGGCAAACGGTCGATGTCCAAGGTCTCAAGCACCACGTAGTCACCCTCGGCGGCGTCAAGGTACTTGTCCCACACCACGATGTGTCTCGGTTGGATCCCTCATCCGAAGCGGCCGTGCGCACGCCCAGCTGGCGCACCCGGACCACTCCCGGATACGTCTTGGCGCTCGGAGCAAGCGGAATCGATGCGGAGCAGGTCACTGCACGAATCTATGTCACCTGCGATTCGGCGGCTCAAGCCTTGGAACTCTGGCCTATCGTCCTAGATGTCTTAGCAAAGTCAGCCGGCGGCTATCAGGCTAAAGCGCTTTCCTCTTCCCTCGCCTATCCGCGCAGCGACGCGATGGTGCTCTACGTGCCAGACACCGCTGTGCAGGAGATCGCCGACCGTCTCACCGCCGCAACGGCTCGGATCTCAGCCCCGCACACGGAGCACTCGATCTTTACCCAGCGGCTGTCTCCAAGATTCTCGCAAGCGGGAGAATCGGCGGATCCACGGCCTTCCCACCGAGGGCTGAGCTTCGGACAGCACCGCTCCCGGGTACTCACCGATGCACTGCTGACCGCGGCCAAGAACGAGATGCGACTGCAGGATGCCTGGGCATTTGAGGCGACCAGAGCCAGGATCGATCCCCGTAATCCGGCAACCAATCTCTGAGCTTCTCATACTTTCCGCATTCACGAGCCAGCGAATTCAGCGCCTCGGTGAAGCACCCCCAAAAATTTGCGTACCGTCGAGGCGCCCCCGCAGCCTCTGGAAACGCGTTCACACCTCATCCGAGGAACAACACAATCAGCCTTCAACGGCAATTATCTCAAGGAGCAAAACATGGACAACAACGCACTCGCACCACAAGCCAACCTCACCGACCTCGCCCAGGCGCACAACACCTTCACCACCGCCGGTGAACTCGGCGCCGACGCCGCCACCGAAGCACCCGCCACCAGCCCGCTTTGCGTCGGCATCATCATCGGCGCCACCCTCGGCGCCGGCTGCTAAGCCCCCACACCCACCAACCCATCACACCCAAAAAGGAGCAAAACATGGACAACAACGCACTCGCACCACAAGCCAACCTCACCGACCTCGCCCAGGCGCACAACACCTTCACCACCGCCGGTGAACTCGGCGCCGACGCCGCCACCGAAGCACCCGCCACCAGCCCGCTTTGCGTCGGCATCATCATCGGCGCCACCCTCGGCGCCGGCTGCTAAGCCCCCACACCCACCAACCCATCACACCCAAAAAGGAGCAAAACATGGACAACAACGCACTCGCACCACAAGCCAACCTCACCGACCTCGCCCAGGCGCACAACACCTTCACCACCGCCGGTGAACTCGGCGCCGACGCCGCCACCGAAGCACCCGCCACCAGCCCGTTCTGCGCTGGCGTGCTCATTGGCGCAACGCTCACGATGGGCTGCTAGTCCCCGTCCTACCCCGGTCAGGCGACGGCCCCAGAGCCGTTATTCGGGCCGTCGCCCAACCGGACCCATCAAGTCCCTCAAAAAGGAACACCATGACCACCGCAGAAAGTAAGGCCGACGCCTCCAAGCTGGATCTCACGCTCGAAGGATTCGGCTACCGAAAAGTCGTGCTGGTCCTTACCGGATCCGCTGCCACTCAAATGATGCCGTTTTGGCTTGAATGGGCCCTAGAAGCTGCCCCCGAAACACAGTTCAGGATCGTCATGCGCGATTCTGCCAGCCGTTTCATCACCCGTCACAGCCTTGAGACTCGGCTACGGGCCCGGATCCAATCCGACCATTGGGACGATGAAATTATCGCGGCCCATATCGATTTGGCCGAGTGGGCGGATCTGATCCTGATCTACCCGGCCACGTTGGACTACACTTCGCGGCTTGCCCACGGCATCAGCGATTCCCCCTCACTGCTTGCGGCGCTGAGCACCCATGCAAGGGTGTGCATAGCGCCGTCGCTTCCTCCACGTGCAATGGAAAACCAACTGGTCAGGGATATTCTGGAGAAGTTGCGCAAACCGAAGAACTTCCTCGTGATCAATCCTGTCCCCGGCCCGAGCGAATCCAGCGCTATTTCCGACGCCTGGGTTCCACCCGCCTTTCCAGCAGTATTGCGCCGCCTCGAGTCGGAACGTCGTTTACTCGTTGATCTTGTTACGGGGGTTGAGCGGCAATGACTACAACCGAAGTGCAACCGCGCAGCACGCCAAGGCGCCGGCTCACGACGGGCCTGCTCGTCACGGAGCTGCATTTGGGGCAGGGCAAAGCCGTGTGGACTCGACGATTGGGTGCCCAGGCACCACTCGATTTCTCCCAGACGCAAAACCCTTCTGCGGAGAATCAGCGGCAACACATTGTGTGGGGAGAGGGAACCGCCACATTTCGCAGCTACGCTACCGCTGCCGGCACAACCGTTGCTGAACAACTCCAGCAACGCTCCCCCAAGGACATGCACCGCATAGGTCTGCTGTGGGGTGAGGCGCTCAATAATCTGCACGCTACCCCCATAACCGGTCAAACAACGCTTCGCGAACCGCGCACGTTGCAACGGGCCGAAGGCTGGCTGAGTGGAAAATGGTTGCCTGCGTTGCACACGTTGGGCCCCATGGCCCTAGGCCAACTGAAGCGGTGGTCGCAGCGAATGCTGGGCACTCAGGATTCGGCGTTGGCGCATGGCTCCCCCGGCATGGCTCATTGGGTGCTCACCGCAAATGGCCGTAGTGGATCGCTGTTGACCGGAGAGGACACTGGACTTGCGGCTCCCGCCTATGACTTCGGATGGGTTCTTGGTGAAATTGCCGAGCTCTATGCCTTCTACCCCGCATTGCGCACAAACCTCGACCCGCTGCGCTTGGGACTGCTGGATACCTATCCCGAGGCCATTGGCGAATCCGGCTTTAGTTTGGCCTGCGCCTACCGGCTGACCCAGCATGCTTACGACTGGCACCACTACGGACATGCCTCGTTGCGCGAAGCCCAACTGCTCTTGGACTTGGCCGTCAACCATCTGTCTACCCAGTACGCGAAACTTTAGGAGAAGGCCTTGCTCACCCGTATCGATGCCAGCACACGGCACATACAATTCCGCTCGCTGAAATCGGGGGCACGCATAGCGGCCGTTCATGCTCCCCAAACGCGCAATGCCTCGGTAGTACTGGGCGTCGCCGCTGGAATGCGTCATGAGCGGGAAGGCGAAGAGGGAATGATGCACCTGCTGGAACACCTAATTTATCAGGACAGTTCCACGATCACCGGAGCGGACCGTGAACTGCAGGTGCTCCACGCCGGCGGGGTCCTCGGCGGTCATACGCATATGGACTACACCGAATTCTATGAAACTGCTCCGGTAAACCAGATTGACGACATGGCTCGGCGGATCGCGGACCAGGTCTTTTACCCAAGGCTCAGAGAAGAACAGATCACCACACAGGTCACTGCCGTGGCCACTGAGCGCGCTAGCCGCCTCGCCTCGGCGCCCGGCGGCGTTCTGCCTTGGCCGCATCTTTCGGCGCACTGCTGGCAAGATCATGCAAATTCCCATGACGGTTCGGGAGACGCCGACCTCCTCGGGCGCGCGACCGGAGGGCGGTTGCGCGAGCTGCACGCACGCCATTACCGCACCTCCAACGCGGTAATGGTCGCTTTCGGGCCCAAAGAACCGGCGGACATGTTGCAGAGTCTGCAAGATGCCCTGCCCACTGAAACCCCCGAGGCCCCGGCGGTGCCGCCCGCGCAGGAGTCCATTTTCCGCACGGCCAGCCGGCGCACCGTAACCGTTCCAGGACTGCAGCGCCCCCGCCTGCTCGTAGCCACCCGCAGTGCGCCGGCACCACGAGTGCATTCCGAAATTTTGGGAGACCTGCTGGCCGCAGCAATGCTGTCCCTGCCTTCAGGATTGGATGCCAGCGCGGGCATGTTTGGCCCAGGCGACCGTGTCCACAACGATCTCTTTGTGTTGGTTGATGACACAAACTCGGGAATCGAACCTGTCGAACGCCTCGCTGCCCTGAGGTTTTGCGATGATGACCTATTGCTGCGTGCCGGCCAGCGAGCACTATTTACCGCCGAAAAACTTGTGCATGACGACCAACGGTTCGCCCGCGCCGTGGCCCGCGATATCTTGCTGCGAGATGCCCCCGGTTTCGCGGCCAGTTTAGTGCAAAAACTACGCGACGGCTTAGGCGATGTGCCCGGCCTGCGCGCTGCGCTCCAAACCTCGGCTAAACGTCTCGCTGCACAGCAGCACCACCATTTGACCCTTGAACCCGCATAGGAGTCCCAGCCGTGAACAGCGCATTCCCTCCCGTCCGATCCATACCAGATGACCGAACGCACTTCACCCTAGTCAGTTTGGCTTGGCGCACCGATCAGCGGCGTTCCTCCGAAGCGGAGCAAACCCTGCGCGCGGTAGCCGACAGAGTCTGCGCCTCGAATTCCGGAACAATTTGGCACGACTGGGCGGTCAGCGCTGGAGCAGTCAATGTGACGGCAGCACTTCCCTTGCGCGGTGCGGAGCGGTGGCTCCAAACCTTCGCCGAGCATGCCCAGCAAATCGACCCGGATTTGGCCGGCGCTCCCGCCCTGGCGCTGGTCGGGCCGCAAGCGCAGCTAGAAAACTTAGCAGCACCCGGTGCAGAACTTTTCGGGCACCTCGAAAGCAAAGACAACCCGGGGCTTTCGGACCGCCTGGAGCGAACGACTACCCAAGGTTATGAACAAATCACGGTTACAGGTGCCGATCCCTCCGCGGCTCTCGGTTCGGCGGCCACTTTTTTGGCCCTTGCCACCTTGTCCGGAGGTCCAGTCGCGCTTTTGCCCAAGGCCACGAAACAGGCCGGGCACGCTGCATTGATAAAAATAATGCGCGTCCTGAAGGACCGCCAGCCTGCGATCATGTGGCAGGTCATTGCTCAGGAGAACCACTCGCTGGGCTCCTTGGAATCAACGCTGGACGCGGTCGCAGATCTTGGCCTGCGGGTGACCCGGGATGAGGAGCTGCTAATCAAGCAGTTCGCGATCGCCAATCTGAATCGTGCCTGGTGCTCACCAGTGGAGTTGGTTCGGGCGCTGGCCCAGTACGAGGTCATGGGTTGGGGTGGCGACTTGATTCTGAATCCCGAGTCGCAGGTGAATGAAGTCGCAAACGCCGACCTCGAATTGGCATTGGAAGGCTTGTTGCGCTCCCCGCGTGCGGTGCTCGGCAAATCCTAAGCTACCGGAGTTGCGCCTAGCGTGCGCGTGACCCCGGCTTCATGTCCAGAAGCCCATGTTCCACGGCCTTGACTAGAATCTGCACGCGGTCCCGCACACCAAATTTCTCCATAACCTTCACGAAGCGAGCTTTGATAGTTGACTCGGTGACAAAAAGTTCCGTGGCCATCTCCTTGTTGCTCATGCCCCGCCCGAGAAGCTTGATGACTTCCAGTTCCTTGTCGGTCAGGGCATCGATCAGTTCTGCATCGGCTTCGACTTCGGCTGGGATTGAGTTCGCCAGCCCGCTGACCACATGTCGAGCCACTTGCGGCGACAGAATGGACTCACCGGCTGCCACTTTATTAATCGCATCGGTGATTTCCTGGGGCTTAGCATCCTTGACGATGTAGCCCGAGGCACCAGCACGCAGCAGGTCCACCACATATCGGTCGGTGGCGAAAGTGCTCAAACCGAGAATCGCGATCTCAGGGTTGCTCTGGTGGATCTGGGCTGTTGCCGCAACGCCGTCCATGACCGGCATTTGCATATCCATCAAGATGACCTCGGGCTGCAACGAGGCCGCCTGGACTACGGCGGATTTCCCATTGGATGCTTCGCCGACGATTTCAATGGTGGGGTCTGAGGAGAGATAATCTCGCAAAATTTCCCGGGTCAAGGCCTCGTCATCCACAAGCAGCACTGTTGTCACTGATAACTCCTCGCTTGGCGGTAGTCCACGCACTTGGTTCTCATGCGCGTACGGTGATAGCGCATCTGGTCACTATTTTTGCATGGTTGCCGTCGTTATCCGGTAGCGGGCAAGCCTTCAAGCGGGATAGTTACGCCGATCGACCAGCGGCCGGTGGAATCGCTGGTCTCCACGGTGCCGCCAAATACCTCGCAGCGTGCGCGCATCGCTTCCAAACCTGTCTGCGACGACATGATGGGAGTGCCCTGTCCAATATCATTTGTCGAGCTGAGCAATACGCGGTCTGGCCGGATACGGAGCTGGAGTTCCACTGCTCCGTCAGGATTCGCGTGCTTGAGGATATTGGTTCCCAGTTCCCGGATGGTTCGCCGAAGGGCTTGGCGCAAACTCGCCGGAATACGCGCTACTTCGCCTTCTAGCGCGAAGGCCACGTCGAATCCGGCCCGTTTGAGCGCTTGCATGACCTTGTCCAAATCATGTACCAGCCCTACCGCGGTAGTGGTCTCCCCGGAAAGTTCATCGGACTCCAAGATCTGTTGGCCTTCTTCTGCTTCCAGCCCCGAGGGACTCTGAAATTCATTTTCGTTGGCTTCCGTTTTCAGCAAGACGACAAGGCTGCGAAGATCCTGCAGGGTTTGCTGCGCGGCATTGCCAATTCCAGCGAGGATTTCCGCAGTCTTCTTCGGGTCGTTGACGAACTCGGCCCGACGGGCTTGCATAGCCATGATCGTGACATCGTGGGCAACAATGTCGTGCAGCTCATGAGCGAGCTGCGTTCGTTCCTCGGAGCGAATTCTCGCCTGCTCGACTTCCAGATCCCTGATTCGTTTGGCGCTCGTTTCATTCTTCCGGCGATAGACATTCAGGCTCAACCCGGCCACGGCCGACATGACGCCGAAACCGCACAGCAACATGACCGCCAGGAGCTCCACCTCCGGCAAGAGTAGATACAGCAGGAACAACATGCCCATGGCTGCGGAGGGAAAAGCGAGTGCCGCCCGCCACGGCAGCAAATAGCAGGAGAGCACAATGACAAATACCGAGGGAAAAACCATGCTGGCCAATAAGACCCCGGGCATACCGACCGCCGCGATAAGCAGCAACCCCACAAACCATGCGGCAATGCTTGGCAGGACCCCAAGCGACAAAGCCGCCAGGGGCAGGTACGGAAAAGCCAGGTACAACACGCCAAGTTCTGCGAGGTAGCCGGCTGTCCCCAGCCACACATCACCCGCGTACATGAACAGCGCAAGCGCCAGCGGGACAAAACGACCGAGGCGCCCGCCAGGTAACGGTTTAATTTCACCAGTCCATGCAGTCCAAGTATTCACACCAGCTATTGTGTCATTTCAGCACTCAAGCACGCTCCACTGGTTGCATACCCAAGGCAGTTTTGACGGACCCAGGCGACATTCACCACGGCCGATGTGAAACGCCACACTTTGGCCTCTCCGGCTTTTGCCCTTCGGATAATCTGGTGTAAAGTCATTGGAGTCGTCAAGGCGAAAAACAACTAAATATGCGCCCATAGCTCAGCTGGATAGAGCGCCTGTCTACGGAACAGGAGGCCGGGGGTTCGAATCCCTCTGGGCGCACAAATTGAAATTCCCACTCTCCGGAGTGGGAATTTTTTGGTTAACTGTTTGCTTAACTCCAAGCACTTATTTAGCCGCCGTGGGACCCGCGCAAAATCAGCTTTGTTGGCATGATGATTCGTTCGGGCACCATTTCACCATTAATGCGCTGCACCACAACCTCCGCCATTTTGGCTCCTTGCTCTTCCGCATTCTGCGCCACGGTAGTCAACGCAGGCGAGGCATTGCGCGCAAATGAATCATCATCGATGGTGGTGATGGCGATGTCTCTGGGCACGGAAAGCCCCGCCTCAGCGATCACCTTCATCGCGCCAAAGGCCATTTGCGCGCTGGCGGCAAACAACGAGTCGATTTTTATGCCGCTGGCCAGCAAATCGCGCATGGCGGTTTCTCCGCTGCCCGGGGTGAAATCGCCCACCGCAACCGCGGCAACGCCAAGACCGGCGGCGTGCACCGCCTGTTCGAAACCCAATTGGCGGTCGAGGGCCGCACCCATGTTCTGCGGTCCCGAGATCGCCGCCGGGTATTTGCGACCCGCTTTGAGCATGGCTTCAGTTGCTTCCCGTGCCGCGGCCGCGTTATCTACGTCAACGACGAACACGTCGCCGTCTTCGTTGCTCATGGGGCGGCCGCCGAAGACCAACGGCAACGCTCCGGCCAGTTCGCTGTATGAGCTGTCATCCGCGTGGTGCGAAAGGATCAACGCCCCATCAACGTTTCCGCCGCGTAGGTAGCGGCTGGTTTTCGCGGGGTCAGACTCGGTGGCGATCAACAGGGACAGCGTAAATTCTGTGGTGCTCAGGTACATCGCAGCTCCCTGTATTACCGCAGCGAAATATGGGTCTGCGAAGAACTTCGCGGTGCTTTCGGGGATGACTAGGGCGATGGAATTGGTACGACCCTGCGCGAGGGAACGGGCCGCCCGATTCGGGACGTAGTTCAGTTCCGCGATGGCCTTTTCCACTGCCCGCACCGCATCGGCCTTGACCTTGTCCGACCCGTTGACCACGCGCGACACCGTGGCTCTGGAAACTCCTGCACGTTCGGCAACGAGTTCCAGCGTCGGCTGTTGTTTGCGTGGTTCGGGCATCGTTACTTCTTTGCGGTAGCTGGGCGGGTCCTTATGACTATCGTGTGGTGCGTGGCGCTTGGCTAAGCGCCACGCACCAGTGCTATGCCATTGTACGGTTGGCGGCAATTAGTCCCGCGTAGGCCCTGCCGCTGTCCTTAACAATGCGTTCCTGTGTTTCATAGTCGACGTAAATGATGCCGAATCGCTTCTGGTAGCCCCAGGCCCATTCGAAATTATCGAGCAAGGACCAGAGGAAGTAGCCACGCACGTCCACTCCGTCCTGGATGGCACCGGCAACAGCATCCAGGTGGCTAAAAACGTATTCACGTCGTTCGACATCGGCCACGACTCCGTCCGCTGACAGTTCGTCGGCATACGAGGCTCCGTTCTCGGTGATGTACAAGGCCGGAAGACCCTCGTACTCGTCCCGTAGCCGGTTCAGCAGTACCCGCAAGCCCTGCGGGTTAACTTCCCAACCCATCGCAGTACGCGGCAGGTCTCGGCTCGGAAAGCTGACATATTCGCTGCCCACAAAAGGCGAGGACTTCGGCGCCTCGGTTGGTACAACCGCCGCCGGCTCGCCTTCGCCAAGCGGATGCCCCGACACGTTGTCATCGTGATAATGGTTCACCCCGAGAAAATCGATGGGCTGATGAATGATCTCTAGGTCCCCTGGCACAATAACCTCGGCCAGCCCTAAACCCTCCACGTCTACGAGCAGGTCTTCGGGATAGGAACCGCGCAGCAAGGGATCCAGGAACATCCGGTTCCACAGCGCATCGATACGACGGGCCGCTTCCAGATCCACCGGGTCGATTGGATCGTTTGGCACCGCGTTGGTCAGATTCAGAGTGATACCAAGCTCTTGGGCGCCGAGTTCACGCAAACGCTGTGTCGCCAGGCCATGTCCCAGATGCTGGTGGTGCACGGCCGCCAAAGCCGCCGCCGGATCTTGGCGTCCCGGTGCATGCTCCCCGGCTGCGTAACCTATCAGCGAGGAACACAGCGGCTCGTTAAAGGTCGTCCAGTGTTTGACTCGGTCCCCGAGCTTTGCATAAACCAGCTCGGCATACTCAGCGAATTTATAGGCGGTGTCACGGTTGGCCCAGCCGCCTTGGGCTTCGAGGGCCTGCGGCAAATCCCAGTGGTACAGCGTCAGCCAGGGCAGAATTCCCTGTTCCAACAGCTCGTCGACAAGCCTCGAATAGAAATCCAGGCCCTCGGGGTTGACGGTGCGCCCGCCGGGAACCACTCGCGCCCAGCTGGTGGAGAAGCGGTAGGAATCAAGGCCGAGCTCACGCATTAACCCGACATCCTCTCGGTACCGGTGGTAGTGGTCTACCGCAGTCTCCAGGTTGTCGCCGCCGGCGATCACCCCCTGCTTGCGCGCGAATGCGTCCCAGACGGAGTCTTCTTTACCGTAGGCGTGGCTGGCGCCTTCGATTTGCGCCGCCGCGGTGGCCGAGCCCCAGAGGAATTCTCTGGGCCAGGCGAAATTCTCAGATAAGTGGGTTGTCATTAGCCCTTTACAGCTCCTGCCATAATTCCGGATACAAGTTGTTTACCCGCCACTATGAAAAGCAGCAGCAGCGGGATGGTTGCCATCAGCGCACCGGACATCACGATCGTGTAGTCCACATAGCGTGCGGATTGCAGCTGGCTCAACGCCACCTGCAAGGTGGGGTTTTGGGGTGCGACCAGCATTGGCCAGAGATAGTCGGTCCATGCGGTCATGAAGGTAAAGAGTGCCAAGATGGCCATCGCCGGTCGGGCCGCGGGAACTCCCACATGCCAGAAGGTACCGATCATGCTGGCGCCGTCGATTCGGGCGGCCTCGATCAATTCATCTGGCACGACGTCCACCAGATACTGGCGCATGAAGAACACTCCGAACGCGGTGACCAGGGTGGGCACCATGACTGCGCCGAGCGATCCGGTCCAGCCAAATTCCTTCATCACCATGAACAACGGGATGATCCCCAGCTGGGTCGGCACCGCCAGGGTAGCGATCACGAAGACCAGCAGCCCCTGGCGTCCGCGGAAGCGCAATTTTGCGAACGCATAACCGGCCAGTGTCGAGAAGGTCACCACCGAGATCGTGATGACCGAGGAGACGAGGATACTGTTTCCCAGTGCGCCCCAGAAATCGATGGTGTTGAAAACTTCGGCGGCATTCGTCCAGAACGAGCCTCCGGGAAGTAGCGGTGGGTACGTCGAGGCGAATACCGCCCCGGTATTCGAACCAATCACCATCGAATACCACAGCGGGTAGGTGCTCCCGAGGAAGAACGCGATCAGCAACCCGTAAGTGAGAAAGCCTGGGCGGCGATCCATGGAGAAGTTTTTGCGTTTGGCTGCAGGTTTCCCGGCTTCCACAGCATTGTCCAAGGCGGTGCTAGTCATGGGAATCCCCCTCCTTCGGGCTCAATGCTGCGTCTGTTAAACTTTCGCCCTTCGAGGCGACTTTGGCTTTTGCCAGCTGCACGGCGTTTCGGTGCGCCAGCCGTTGCGCTCGGCGCCGCTTGCGGCTTCCCCCTTCGCTAGCTGAGGCAATGGAACCGGAAAGAACGAAGTTGATCAGGCCGATCACGATAATGATCAAGAACAGCATCCAGGCGACCGCAGATGCGCGACCGAAGTCGCCGCGGTTGAAGGCCAGATCCCAGAGGTAGAGCACCGTGGTTTGGTATTCACGCTCTGGCCCGCCGGGCACCGAGCTGCTGGCGTTGAACAGTTTCGGTTCGGTGAAGATCTGCAGGCCACCGATGGTCGCGGTGATGATCACGAAGATCATCGTGGGGCGAATGCTTGGCAGGGTGATCGAGAAGAACCGGCGCATCGACCCGGCTCCGTCCAGAGCCGCGGACTCGTGCAGTTCGCGCGGTACGGCCTGCATGGCAGCCAGCAGGATCAGCGCGTTATAACCGGTCCACCGCCAATTCACCATGGTGGCAATGGCTAGGTGCGAGGGAAGCACCTCGCTCTTCCATGCCACCGGATCGATGTGGACCACCTGGAGCAGGTTGTTGATGAGTCCATATTTCTCATCGAAGGCCGAGGAGAAGATCAGCGTCACGGCCACCGGGGTCACCACATAGGGAATCAGCACGCTCATCCGCCAGAACGTCTTGGCTCGAATATTCTGGTCCAGCATGGCTGCGATGAAGGTGGCCACCAGCAGCTGGGGAATCGCCGAGAGCAGGAAGATGCTGAACGTGTTGAACAGCGAATTCCAGAACAGTGGTGAGCTAAGTTCCGCGGCGTAGTTCTCCAGTCCGACCCATTCCCCTGCTCCCCCGAGTAGGTCCCAGTCATTGATTGACACCACGAAGGTGTAGATCAATGGGAACAGTCCCACAAGGGCGAAGAGAATGAAGAAAGGTGAGACGTAAAGATATGGGGAGTATTTGAAATCCAACCGTCCCCAGCGGTGACGCCGGCGCGTTTTCTTCCCGGCTGCCGGATCAACCTTGCGGCGCTTTTCGCCTGGGGGCTGTTCCCCCGGCGGCCCCGAGGCACCTGAGGTGCCCGAAGCGTTGTTGGTCATGATGCTCATTTATCGGATTCTCTTTCCGCATAGGCCGGCCGCATTGCCGGCCGGCCTACAGGTGGTGATTACTTGATGTCCAAGTTCGTCAGCGTCGACATGGCCTCATCCCACGCGGCTTGGCCGTCCTTGCCGCTATCCAACGCGATAGTTGCCGGGCCAAAGACCTGCTCCTGGATGACCGAATCATCTGCCCCCTTGAACTGTGCCTTCACGCCCTCGGCCCGGTTTGCCAGGAGCTGGCCGATGGGAGCATCGTTGAAGAACTTAGTCAGCTCGTTGCTTCCGGTGACCTGTTCGGAACCCTGAGCCTCGAGGTTGCTGGGGAATGTCCCGGCAGTTTCAAAGGCGGCTGCCTGCGACTGCGCATCGGTCAGCCAGGTGGCGAGTTTGGCCGCTTCGGCTGGATTCTTCGAGGTGGCGGGAATGGTCAAGAAGGTTCCGCCCCAGTTTGCCGGACCGCCAGGGAAGACATCTGCAAAGTCCCAACCAGAAGATGCATCTCCACCAGCACCTTCAACCTGTCCCTTGACTACTCCTAACATCCAGCCTGGGCAGGGCATAGTGGCGAAAGAGCCGTCCAGGAAAGCCTGGCCTTTACCCCAGTCCCACTGGGTCTGCCCCGACGAGAGCCCTGCTTCGGTGGCCCCTGCCAGCTGCTTCCAGCGTTCGCTCAATTCTGCGTTGCCCTGGATATTCAGCGAACCATCTGACTTGTAATAGCCCTCATCGAGTTGGTTGACCATGGCATTCCAGACGAACCCGGACTGGTCGAACCAGGCTTTGCCGGTTTTTTCCTCATATTTTTTGCCGGCTGCGAAGTAGTCCTCCCAGCTGGCATCCTCACCACCGATGAGTTCCGCGAATTCGGTGCGATCTGCCGGCATATCTGCCTGTTCTAGCAGCTTGGTGTTGTAGCAGAGTCCTTCTGGACCGATATCCGTGCCGTAGCCGATGATCCGCCCTTCGGCGTCGGTGGCCTGTTCGACCTTCCAATCGACCCACTGTGACTTGAGATCTTCTATGCCGTAGTCGCGCAGGTCGGTGAAGGAATCGGAAACGGCCATTACCTGCCCGAGCCAGCCTTCTTCAACGGCCTGGAGGTCGGGCAGGCCCGCACCCGAGGCTTGTTTAGTCTTCCAATCAACCAGGGCGTTTCCACCGGTATCGATATTCGTCGCCTCGATGCTGACGCCAGGATTTTCCTTTTCGTATTTCTCGTACAGGGCTTCCAGGCCCATGGTGCCGAAAGTGGTCACGGTCAGGGTGACCGGATTATCCACCGAGGCAGGCTCGGCATCGGCCGCGTTATCTGCTCCGCCGCATCCGGTGGCCAGCAGGGCAATGGTGCCGAGCAGGGCTGCCGACTGCGCGAGCTTCGATTTGCGCGAGGTTTTCATGGGGTCTCCAGGTGTGAGTGCGGGTTTCGAGAGACTCGTGCACATTCAAAATGAGAGCGCTCTCAAAATAAAACAAGTGTCCAACTCTTGCGAGTTTCCATCCGTGCCATGAAGTATAAAAGCGCTTGAATCGAACCCGTGTGAGCGCTCTCACAAATCATCTTCCATTATTCTGCCCGATTGCGAGGCGATGTCAAGAACGAATTTGCATCCCACCGCCAGAGCCCGTCACCCCGGACGTTCCATGGTGCCATCGGCCCCAGCAAAGACCACAGGTCAAATTAGGATTTGAAGAACATGGCGGCACGCTGTCGCGAAAATAAATCAGTGCAAAGAGAATCCGGCGAGCCAAGTGGGCCCGCCGGATTTTCAAGGCCTACTTCTTGTTCAGCTGCAGCCCCACGAGCACCGGATCATGATCCGAGGAGCGGAACTGGTCAGGCGAGAACAGCTGGGCGACGTTGTTGTTGTAGCGGCTGTACTCAAAGGCGACCGATTCGGTGGCATTGATGTTCCAAATCGTTTCTCCGGTGACCTTGTCGGCAATTTCGGCCGAACCCAGAACATGGTCAAGCGAACCGGTGCGACCGCCGAAGAGGTAGCTTTGAGTGCTCGCTTCGGCACCCAGATTAACGTAGCCGGCATCGGTCATCACCTTGATGGGATCCTCGGCCGAGTAGGAGTTGAAGTCGCCGGCCAGCAGCACCTTGTCGGTGTTGCGCGAATCCTTCAGCCCTTCGGCGAAACGCACTACCGCGTGAGCCTGCTCCACGCGCGCTGCGTTCCATGCTCCGGCGCCGTCGCCCTGGTCGGCATTGGCCGAACCGTCTTTTGGATCGGACCCCTTGGACTTGAAGTGGTTGGCGACCACGAGGAAGCGAGTCTTCGAATTGCCGCCCACGCGCTGGAATGCCTGGGCCAGTGGATCACGCGCGTTGTCGAAGGCCGCATCGTCCAAGACCACCGACTCGTCGATCAGCTTGACCGCGTCGCGCTGATAGATCATTGCGGTTCGAATGACGTCTTCATCGGCTGGCAGTTCTTCGGGGCTTGGCGCGAAGCTCCAACGCTCCTGCCCTGCCGCCTCATTCAAGGCAGCTACCAGGATCTTCAGCGCCGCGTCGCGGTCCTGAGCGAAGCGGGCGGAGTTCTCGATTTCCTCCAGCACGACGACGTCGGCATCAAATTTGTTCAGCGCCGTGACGATCTTGGACTGCTGGCGCTCGAGGCTTTCGGCGCTGGCCGCACCGCGAGCATCGCAGCCGCTTCGTACCGAAATCGGGTTTCCTTCGCGATCGGTATAGTAATTGCACCCATCAAGCTGGTCGCCGGTGGTGGTGAAGTAGTTCAGCACGTTGAAGCTGCCCACGCTCACGTTGCCGCCGACGGCTGCCGGGGCATCCTGCGTGACCTGCTCAAAACTCACCGGGATATCCGGGTCCTCGGCACCGACAATTTGCCCCTGCGGCTGCAGGCGCCACAAATCATAGCGGTAATCCATGATTACCGGGCCGGTGAAGCTCACCTGCCTGCCCACGGTGACATGCTGATCCGCGGAGATATACGGCAGCTCGACGAGCTTGTTCGCCTTCGCCCCCAGGAAATTCAATGTGGCCCCGTCATCCAAGACCAGCTCACGGGCCTGGTTCTCGGCCTCCAGCGCCTGGGCTTCGTCGCTTCCAGGAGCGAAGACGTCGGTGGCCTGGCGCAAGGTGCGCTCGCCCTCGATAATTGAGCTGGTTCCCTCGGCAAGGGTTACTTCACCGTACTGGTTCAGCCGGTAGTTATCGGCCACGGTCCATTGCCCCTGCGGGTCGATCAACATCCCCTCGAAACGCTCGCGCTCGGCATCGGCTGCCGGGATGTCGATGGCCAAAGGCTTGATGGCTTCGGCTGGTTCGACCAGCACCTCGACCGCTTGGTCCGAGGCACTGATTTGGGTCATGCCGTAGTATTCGCTGACCTCGCCGGAGACCTGAACGTGATCACCTACGGCTACCTTGCCCACGCCGCCGGGAGAATATACGAAGATTGCAGAGCTTCCGGCCGGGGAAATTTCGCTTCCCGAGCCTGCAGTTTGCACATAGAAACCGCGAATGCCGCCTTCGGGGTAGGCGCCGGTTACTACTCCTCGGACGTTGACCTGCTGGCCAGCCATGCCGGTAGCATCTTCGGTGCCCTGGATTTCTTCGATGGACGTCAACTCGACTTCGGGCTCGACGGCGGAGGCTGGAGCCATCGTTCCGGTCACCAGCGCGGCACCCAAACAGGTAGCCGCGAACGCTGTTGTAGCGCGCTTCTTCATGGATTGTCCTAATTCGTTGTAAGTACCGCAGCGCGGTAGCGCGCGGTCGACCCGCAAACGATTCAATCAGCCAGTTATGAACTCTTGGTGAATTCATAAACAGCGACCGGTTGTTGGTCCACGAACTATCCAAGTCCATGAGCCACGTCACGTCCAGAGGTGAGCAAAGAAACTAGCACACTAATTGAACTGACCGGTCAGTTCAATTAGTGTGGAAGTGTGTTAATTGCTAATTCAATGAGCTTCCAAGGGCGCCACAGCCAACTTGTCGATGCCACCTCGCTGACAGCCAACCGCGGTTCGCTGCTGCTCGTCGTCGCAGACTCGCAGAGCGCGCGCACCGCCACCGCGTTGATGCTCTCCGGCCGCATGAAGCCCAGCGCAGGTGAGTTGAGTTGGGATGGCGCTTCGCGACTCAAGGAAATACGCTCACACAGCGCGCTACTCGACGCACCCCAGATCAATGAACCAGAGGCCCATCTGAAGGTTCGCGATGTTGTCAGCGAAGACCTCTCCTTGGTGCCTGCACCCCTTTGGCGCCGCGCCCGGAGCAAGAAATGGTTGGCTCGGCATGGTTTCGAAGACATCGCCAGCAGCTGGATCGACGCGGTCGATGCGCTGACTCGCATCAACTTGCTCACGCGCTTGGCATTAGAGAACCATGACGTTGATGCCCTGGTCTTCGACTCCCCCGACCGCCATGGCATCGAAGAAACCAGCTGGTTGGAAACCCTCGAGCGGTTTACCCGAACTCGCCGGAACCTCGCGGTTATTGCCGTGGTCTCACGCATTCCAGATTGCTGGGATGGGCCGGTGGCCGTCATCGGGCAAACCCAAGACATGCCAGAAAACGCTTCGTTTACCGACGAAGTTCCACAGCTGGATTCAGCACTACCGGTGCACGATTCCGCTACCGGGTCTGAGGCTGAAGACGCGGAAACTAGCCGGGCGCCGCTCGCGCAGCACCCTGAACCCAACACCGAGATGGCGGAGCTGCCGGCGGCAGACCCGGCGGAAAATACTTCGAACGAATCCTCTTCCGACGAAGCTCCGGCCGAGCAAGGCCAAGCCCCGGAGGGGGAAACCGTGGCCGCCGAAGCGCGAGTAGCTCTGCCTTCCCAGGAAGCCGAGCTTCCACTTGAACCACCCACGACTAAGGACTAACTCATGACGACTCTGGGCCTAGCTCTCTCCGAGCTCAAGCGCATGACCCGTGGAACCTTGCCAAAGCTGGCACTGATCGCGGTCACCTGCGTACCGCTGCTCTACGGAGCCCTCTACCTCTATGGCAATTGGGATCCGCAGTCGAATCTGGATGGCGTCAAAACAGCTCTGGTGAACCTCGATGAAGGCGCCGAACGCGAGGGTGAAGCCACAAATGTCGGCGACGAAGTTGTTGATTCCCTGCTCGAAGACTCCACCTTCGGCTGGGAGGTAGTCGACTCGCAAGAAGCCGCCTTGGACGGAGTTGCGCACGGTGACTACGCATTCGCGATGACCATTCCGAAAGACTTTTCCGCCTCGTTGACTTCCCCGGCGGAGCTGAAAAGCGCGAATGCGGCAAATCTGGAGCTAACTACCAATGACGCCAATAATTTCATGGCTGGCAATTTCGCAAAGACCCTGGCCAATGAAGTGCGTGATTCGGTCTCCAAAGAAGTCGGCACCGAAACCGCCGAAGGGATGATTGCCGGCTTTGTCGACATCCACGATTCGATGGACGAGGCGGCCGATGGCGCGAAGAAACTCTACGACGGCACGATTTCTCTTTCGGATGGGGTCCTCACCCTCCAAGACGGCACCACGCAGCTCGTGACCGGCGGCGCCGAACTTGAAGCTGGCGCACAAACCCTGCATGACGGCACCGGCCAGCTATCCGGCGGCCTCAAGAAACTCGTTGACGGGCAAGGCAAGCTCGTAGCTGGCACAGATGACTTGGCCAGTGGCAGCGCCGAGCTCAATTCCGGGGCGAAAACGCTCAGCAGCGGGCTAGACACCCTGGAGTCAAAGACGGCCCCCCTGCCCAGCTCGGTTTCCAAGCTCAACGACGGAGCCCAACAGGCCGCTGCCTCGGCAGATCAACTAGCCGCCGGATCGCGTCAGGTAGCCAATGGAAACGCCGAGCTCAGCGCCACGGCCGACGAGGCAATTGCGGTCATCCGGGATCTGCAGGCGGATGCCGAATTCCGGCTGGACCAGGTGCAGCAAAACACCAACGCGTTCCTTGCACGGCAGGTCGAATCCGGAACGCTCACCCAGGAACAGGCTGAGCAAATCAACGCACAGCTGCAATCCACCGTGGAAAACTCCACGCTCACCGAGCAGTTGAACTCCAAGGTCAAAGACGTCAACGTGAAACTCACCTCGGCGCAAAACGACCTGGATAAACTCGCCGAAGGCTCCGAACAGGTTGCCGACGGCAATAAGCAGCTGGCCACCGGACTGCACACCCTGGCCCAAGGCACCGACAAGCTCAACGATGCCGTTCCCGCCCTTGCCGATGGCATCTCATCCGCCGCGAACGGCGGCAGCAAACTCGCCGACGGAGCCGCAAAGCTCGCTTCGGGAAGCTCCACCCTTGCAGAAGGCCAGAAATCCGCACTGGCAGGTACCAAAGACGCGGCCCAAGGCAGCAATAAACTCGATGCCGGAGCCAAGGACCTGGCAGCCGGAACCACCACCTTGCACGATTCACTGGTCACGCTGGACCAAGGAGTCGGCGAACTCGGCGATGGCGCAAGCGAATTGCAAGACGGCTCGGGCGATCTTTCCGAAGGCCTGGACAGCGGTGTGGGCCAGGTGCCGAACCCCGACTCGCCAACTTCCGCACAGCTAGCCGACGTGATCGGTGACCCGCTGCGGGTGAACTCCCATGCGCAATCCGAGGCCAGTGCCTATGGTGCGGGACTCGCACCGTTCTTCATGACCCTCGCTACCTGGATCGGCACCTTCATCCTCACCCAGGTGATGCGCCCGGTCAACAACCGTGCGTTGGCTTCCAACGGCAGCAGCTGGAAGATCGCGTTGGGCGCGTGGCTTCCCTTTGCTTTCATTTCACTCATCCAGTGCACCGCGCTGTACGCGGTGGTGGTGTTCGCCGTCGGGCTGGAACCCGCACACCCATGGTTGACCTTGGGCTTGTTCCTACTCGCCGCACTATGCTTCAGCGCATTGATCCAGGGAATCTGCGCCTTGCTGGGTGCCGCAGGTAAGTTTGTGGTGCTATTGCTGATGGTCCTGCAGCTGGTGACCGCTGGCGGCACCTTCCCTTGGGAAACGTTGCCGGCACCATTGCAGATATTGCACCAGGTTCTGCCGATGAGCAATGTCGTGGTGGCATTGCGACATGTGATGTATGGTGCAGACTTGGGAATGCTCGTCGCCACCATCCTCCCAGTCATCGGTTACACGCTGCTGGGTCTGCTGCTGAGCTTCCTGGCGGTGCGCAAGCACAAGACCTGGACTTTGAAGACGCTACAACCGGAGCTGACGGTATGACTACACCACCAAGCGCGCGGCCCCGTGTGCGGGCCACCGCCTCCAAGAAGCGTCTGTTCGCGGCCTCGATGCAGCTGCTCGGCGCCCGCGGCCCCAACGCCGTATCGGTGGACGAGATCGCGCAAATGGCAGGTGTCTCCAAGGGAACCGTGTATTACAACTTTGGTTCCAAGGACGAGATGATCGGCCAGGTTCTGGAATTCGGTGCCGATATGCTGGTCGCCGAGCTGGATCAGGCCGCGGCGAATCCCAAGCCCCGCGAGGCTTTGCGGGCAATGGCCACTATCGCCGTTGAATTCGTCGAGAAATACCCGTCATTCGCGCAAATCTGGATCAGCGAGCAGCTGCGGCCCGAAAGCGACTGGGGCGACCAAATTACCCCGGTGTATTCACGGGTCACCTCGACCCTCGTTGAAGTCTTGGATCGCCTGGTCATCTTGGCTCCCGAGGAAAAGCAGCCAGCGGCGACGGCGATCTTCGGCGCGGCCTTGTTCTCCGCACGTATGCGCACCGTTTCTGACAACGTAGCCGACCGCGAAACCACCCTCAACGCGGTGCTGTACAGCGTTGACGGTTTGCTTGCCACCCACCAGCATGTGGCGTCCTAGGCGAGCATCCTCGGCTTGGCTATTCCGCGTCTTCCAGCGGGGCCGGGTTCTCGGCATGGGCTCCGACGCGCAGCGGTGCCTGCCACGTGCCGGTTGCTTCGAGCCCCGGAATTTCTCCTTGGAAAATCACCACTCCGGGATATTCGTTGAGTTTTCGAATCACCGCTTCGCGGGCGGCGCTCGGCAGGCGGTTGAGCACCGGGTCGAGGATCAATACCGGCGGCTGTCTCAGCAGGGCGCGTGCCATGATCAGGCAGGCGCGCTGTGCGGAGTCCAGAGGTTCTCCCCCACGACGCAACATGGTGCGCTCCGCGGCGGGGAGCGGGCCGAGCTCTAGCCCGCAGTCGGCGGCCACGCGCAGCGCGCGTTTCACCGAAGACCCCGGATGCCGGTAGGTCAGCGCACGGATGATGGTGCCCCGTTCGGGAACCATGGAACTCAACGCTGCGCCTATCAGCTTACGTCGTTCGGTAGCCGGAAGGTCCTCGCTGCGCCCCTCGGCGATCCACAACCCACCGAGCGAATCGCCGTGAGCGGAGATCCTGCCGGTGGCCAAAGATTCGAGCAGCGCTCCGGATTCTGCCCCGGGCCCCACCACCTGGATCCGTTGCCCTGCGTGCGCTCGAAGCACCGGCCAGTTCTCCAAGCCCGGTGCCGTGGGACGGATCCGCACGGTGATTTCTTTGCGGTTCAGGTCCTTCAACTCTCGGGTGGAGATCATTTTCTGCTCCGCGATGCTCCAGGATTTCACTGCGTGCAGCAGCGGAGCAATAATCCGTCGGCCGGCTCGATAGTTTTGCCGGTACTCAACAATTCGCCCCCATTCGCCCATGGTCCCGGCACAGATCCCCATCAACGTCAAGGCGCTGGCCAAGGTCCCCGCGCCAAGGCCCGCCCAGGAACCGGCAGCCACCACCAGCGCGGTGCCCAACAACGGCACCGTCAGCGATCCGGCCCGCAAGGCGCCGGCATACTTTGCGCGATCCACGGCGGCCTGAACGACTTTCTGCGAGCTTCGGTCGACTCGTTCGACCTCGCGGCGCACGCCTCCGGCCGCGGCGATGGTGGTGGCCGCGGTGACCGTGTCGGCGATCCGTGCCGCAAGATTCCCCCGGTGCCTGCGCAGCACGCGCGCGGTGCGCAAGGCACCTCGGGCCAAGAACGCGAGCAACCCAACTTCCAGCAGGACCGGAACTACCAGCGCCGCAGCCAGCAATGGGTGCAGAGCTCCCAACCCGAGCGCGGCGAAAACGATCAGCGGGATGCCCGCGAGCAAGGGCACGATTCCTTGGGTGACCCAATTGCGGATGGAAGACAGGTCATTGCTTGATCGCGCCACGGTGATCCCCACCGAGGGTCCCCGGCGAGCTTTGAGGGCATGCGATATCAATGATCCGCGCAGCTGAGCCACATAGTGCTGGCCAAGCCTTTCGGCCAGCACCCGTTCGATAAACTTCGCACAGAAAAACGCCAGGGACAGGACGATAACCCAGGTCAGCGCTCCGAGGCCGAAGGCCGTTGCCAACTGGCCTACCTGCCAAGCGATGGCGATGGACAGCGCCCCCACGCCCAGCGCCAGCGCCAGCAGGGCAGCCAGCAGCCCGCGTCGCCCCGGCGCCAGCAACGCCGGGAGCGAAGGTTCCTTGATAGTGGGTGGATCTACAGGCTGCGAGCCGGTCATCGGGCCTCCTAGCGTGTCGGCAGCAGTGCGCTGGCCACCTGTGGGTCGCACAGGTCATAAGTGTCGATGATTTCGGTGTCCATGTGGGATCGCGCTTCCGAGGCCGCCAGCGGGGATGCGGTGAGCACCCCGGAAACCGCGGCGAGGTCGAGTCCTGCGTCCAGGAGAATTTTTTCTCCCGCCTTTGCCCCGAGCGCATCCTGGGCGCTGAACAGCACACGGTCGACGTGTTCCTTGAATACCGGGTCCCGGAGCAGTCGCGAGGTCTCGCCCTGGAACAAGCCGTCGGCGATCTCGATGATGACCGCGTCGGCGCCGGAGGCGCTCTGCTCATTGATCATCGAGACCAGCAGCGCGCGAACGGTTTCATAGTCCAACCGGTAGGTGGTGGGGTAACCGAAATCGGTGAAGTCGCAGACGCTGAAGGCACCGGCGTCGGTGAACAGGTTCGGGTCGTTCCCCGCACCGGTTCCGGTCGCCTTACCTGCGGCGACCCGCAGTCCCGCGTTGCTCAACCCATTGACCAGGCAACCGAGGGTGGTGGATTTTCCGGAGTTCATCGAGGTTCCGAGCACCGCGATCACCGGTGGACGCTGGCCTGCGATGCGGGAGGTGACATTAACCGAAGGGTTCTGGACGCTTAGCGGGGCGAAGTCGCTGAGCGTGACGACCATGCCGCCGCGCATCAGCAGACCGACCGGTTCAATTTCGGTGGCCTTGTCAATCGAGGCGTGCTGTTGCTCCACGCGCGAGGCCAGCCCGCCACCGGCGACCAGCTCGCATGGCCCAAGATCGGTTGGTACGTGGGAAAGGAACTGGTCCGGTGCGTAGCGGTGGCCGTAGGCCACCATGATTTCCTGGCCGACAAAGAGCTTTTGGCGGCGCGCGTGCGGCGACTGCAGGCCCTTGTGCTTGCCCAGCTCGGAAACCTTGGCGATCACCACATCACCGGAGCGCGGAGCCATGCCCGAGCTGGAGACAATCTGGAAGTCCTGTGGATTGCGGGAGAGTTCGGCTGCGACAAAGCGCGTGGTGTAGGCCGCCTTGATGGTGCTGGCGCGGAGGGCGTCGATCGCAATCCGGGCTTCTTTGATGGTGCAGGTTTCGGTGCTTTCGTTCGGGATGATCTCTGCAATGATGCCCATGGCTTCGGCCTTTCTCACTTCGGTTCCCGCAGAAGCGGAAAACCGTCATCTTCAGTCGGCCGTTTGGCTCGATGAATATCAGTCAAGCGAGCGAAGATGAACCGAAGATGAATCAATCCTGAGGCCTTGGGAAGAAAATGATGAGGGCGTTCTCATGCACGCCTCATAAAGCCAACACAGCTCGTATTACGAGACTGACAAGGGTCTTTAAAAATTCCTCATGAGAATCTTCTCATTCAGGCCGCGGGACGATGAAATGCGTGACCCGCGCATCGCGCGCATCCAAAAGTGAGTAGGAATGATCTGTTTCTAGCACCGTAGTGCCCAACGTCGGATAGTTCATCGCCAGTTCGTAGACTGCTTCCTCATCGGATTGCGCCGAGGCCAGACGCAGTGCGAGGTCCTGGAGCGTCGGCTGGTGCCCGATGACCAGCAAGGTGGAGACGGTATCAGGGACCTCGTTGATGATTGAGCATAAGGCGGTGGCCCCTGCGCCGTAAACGCGCGAGTCGACGTACGGGGTTGGACCTTTTTCGCCGAGCTCCGAGAGCACCCAGGCGCAGGTTGCCCTAGCGCGCAACGCGTCGGAGCAGATGATGTAATCCGGTATCAGGTCATTCTCTACCAGCCAGGCACCGGCGGCCGGCGCTTCGCGGTTGCCGCGAGCGGCCAGCGGGCGGTCATGATCACTCACTCCCAGCGGGTAGTCAGACTTTCCATGGCGCATGAGAATCAGCCGACGGCGCTGCATAGTATTCATAGTCCAAGCTTAGACGCGCGGGACCTAAAAAACTGAGGCGAACAAACCTGAGTGGTTTGCTCGCCTCAGCGAAAAAAGCGTTCTGCTTAGATGGAGTATTCCGGAGCGGCCCAGACGACTACCTCTGGGTGCTCGTAGAAGCGGTAGCCCTGTCCACGCACGGTGCGCACGGTGTTCGCCAAGCGACCCAGCTTCGAGCGCAAGCGACGGATGTGCACGTCGATGGTTCGCTCATTCGGGATCTCCTCGGCATTGCGCCACAGGTTTTCCAGCAATTCTTCACGGCCCACGGTGCGGGTGCCGTTCTCCACCAAGAAATTCAGCAGTTCGAATTCCTTGAAGGTCAGGTTCAGCGTTTCACCATCGAGGTAAACCTCTCGGCGGGACAGATCGATCAGCACGCCGGATGGGCGTGGCGCGCTTGGACGAGCTTCGGCACGCGGGCGACGTGACAGGGTGGGATCCCCCAGCGCCTGACGAACGACGTCAATTGGCTCGCCTTGCGCGCTGGTTGGCGCCAGCGCTACTGCAGCATGGGTCTGCGCCTGCGGCGACAAGGTCGCCAGGAATGCGCGAACCTGGGTTGCCAACTTTCCCAACGAGGTTCCCTGAGCCTGGGCGGCAGCTTCATCCAGTCCGACATACAGCACGAAACCACGAGCGCTGGTGTCCGCGCTAGGCGTGCCAGAGGACTGTACTGGTGTGGCGATAGCTTGAGTCATCGGTTCACGCGTTTCATGAACGTTGTTGACCGCACGCAGCGGGCGATAGCCGGCCGGAGCATAGCTTCCGCTACCAGCAGCGGCGCGCTGTGCTGCCGCCGCGCGATTCTGAGCGTTGCGAATTGAAACGTGTACGTATCCGGATCCAGCCGACATGATGACTTCCTTTTCGTGCGAAGGCCAAGTGATTTGGCGTTAATGCTTCGGGTTTTGCTTGCGCCGCCCGCGACCTTCTTTCACGAACAGCAGTTGGGTTTCCCGTCGGTGTCTCTGGACTCGGCCGCTTGTTACTTCAGCCGATCGATCCAATTTCACCGACGCCGAGCATTCGACAACAGCACGCAAGCGTACCCTCAGGGCCTCTACCCTGATTGCTGTTGTTGATCTGCGCCGTACTCACACACCAAGTATTCCCCGTAACATTCGAAACTTGCAAGTAACAAAGGTCACCACTGTTCAGTATGTGAGACAGATGTGTCCAAAAGTGACGGAGAGCACCTTGGGCAAATCTCAGGTATCTAAGCGCTTAACTAATCGGAATGACCAATATCGAGGCCAAAAATATGCAGAATGACCATGCCATTCACGGTCATGAATATTCATTCAGGCTCATGGGTGGTCCATAGGTCAAACATTCGTGCATTGCGGCATTTGACCAAATTAACCGCTACCCGAACGGAATATTCCCGCATAAACTCGACATACAGTCATAGCTGTTGCACAGCTGAAACATAAAGTAGCCCAATGACAATAGGAGAAGCTGGTTAACATGAGCGATTCACGTTTTTCTCCCGCACAATTACCCCGGCTGACCCATCCAGATGGCACACCCATCAAGGTCCTGGTCGTCGATGATGAACCGTCATTGGCGGAACTGGTGGCCATGGGTACTCGCATGCTTGGCTGGGAAGCAACGATGGCCCACGATGGTCCGGAAGCCGTAGCCACCGCGCGCTCACTCTCCCCGGATGTTTTGGTTCTGGACTGGATGCTCCCCGGCTTCGACGGCCCCGAGGTACTGCGCAAGGTACGCAGTTACCTGCCAGAAGTCCCCGTACTATTTCTCACCGCGAAGGATGCGGTCGAGGACCGGATCGAAGGGTTGGGTGCCGGCGCCGATGATTACGTGGCGAAACCGTTCAGCCTCGAAGAAGTACTCATTCGCCTACACCGTCTGGTTGAACGCTCCGGTGCCTCGACCGCGGACTCCGCAGAACTTGTAGTTGGCGATCTGGTGCTGAATCTGGATTCACACGATGTCTCCCGCGCCGGACGCTCGATCTCGCTGACCGCAACAGAGTTTGATCTGCTCAGCTACTTGATGAATAACGCCCGGCGAGTGGTCTCCAAGTCGCAAATCCTCGACAACGTCTGGCATTACGACTTCGACGGTCAAGCAAATATTGTCGAGCTCTACATCTCTTACCTGCGCAAAAAGATCGATGTCGACGCCGAATCAATGATCCACACGGTGCGTGGTGTGGGCTACGTCCTCAAGCCCGCTGCATGAGTTCATTTCCCACCGGCCTCCGGCCAAGTTCGCCACACGCGCTGCAGCGCAAACTGCTAATGATCCTGCTGGGCTCGCTGACCGCAGTCTGCGTCTTGCTCGGGCTGCTCTACAACGCCGGCATGCGCCAAACGCTGATGGACCAGCTGGACGAACAGCTCAAGGCCTCGGTGGAACGAGCCAGTAGCTACTCGGTAGGGCTAGCCCGCCCGGATCAGCGCCTCTATGCGCCCGGACAGGCCGCGGGCACTCTGACCGCGCGCTTCGTGGATCGCTATGTTTTCTCCGGAGACGTGCTTGACCAGCATGGCGAACGAGTCATGCTCTCCCAGGATGACGCCATCCATCTGGTGACCATCGACATCAACGCGGAACCTGTACGACGCACGTTGTCCGTGGGCGACTATCTGCTCTCGGCGGTTCCAGATCCTGGCTCCGGAGGCGTGCTGATCGTTGGCTTGCCGCTGGATTCCACGGATCAAACACTGCTCGAAATGGCGTGGCTGACGCTGTTCATCGCGATCAGCTTGGTGATCGGCACCGGTTTGGTGGGAACCTGGCTCATTAGCCGGTCATTCGCCCCGCTCAAACGCGTCGCGGCGGTGGCCTCCTCGGTAGCTGCCGAAGAACTTGAATCGGGAAAGGTCGAGCTGACCCAGCGAGTCGCTTCCGAAGATGCCGTTCCCGGCACCGAAGTTGGCAACGTGGGACGCGCCTTGAACGCCATGCTCGACAACGTATCTACCGCGCTGACGGCACGTGAAAAATCTCAGGACCAGATGCGTCAATTCGTGGCGGATGCTTCGCATGAGTTGCGCACTCCGCTATCGGCGATTCGCGGCTACACCGAATTGCTGTCGGCAACCGAGCATTTCTCCCCCGACGGCAGGCGTTCGGTGGATCGAGTACTGCAGCAAAGCAACCGCATGGGTTCGCTGGTGGAAAATTTGTTGCTCTTGGCCCGGCTGGACGAGGAGACTTCGTTCACCATGAAGCGCCTGGATTTATGCGCATTAACTTCAGATATCACCGAGGATTTCAAGGCCACCGCGGATGACCATCTCTGGGAATTTGTCTGCCAGGCACCGGGGACAACGGTCAACGCCGATTCGCCCTCCCTGCGCCGAGTGATTACCAATTTGCTGGCCAACGCGCGTAAGCACACCTCGGCTAGCAACTCCGTAACCGTCAGCGTGGGGCAAGATCTCGAAAGCGGCGAGGCGGTGCTGCAGGTGCATGACACCGGCGAAGGGATCTCCGAAGAGTTCCTGCCGAAGGTCTTCGAAAGATTCACCCGCGCCGACAAGGCCCGCTCCGGAATGGACGGCACCACCGGCCTCGGGCTGCCTATTGCCAAGAGCATTGTCGAGGCCCACCGGGGCACCATTTCGGTGACCTCAGAGCCTGGTCATACGCTCTTCGAGGTGCGGCTGCCGCTGGCGGGCGAAATGCCCGCCAGCGACGAAACCGCAGGCTAAGCGAGGGCCGTCTAGACGATCGGTGGGGTGACGCCGTACAGACGGTCCCCGGCATCTCCGAGTCCGGGGATGATGTAGGACTTCTCGTCCAGTCGTTCGTCCATCGCGGCAAGCACGATGTGGACGCGCTCGTCGGCACCGTGGATTTCCTTCAGGCGTTCCACGCCCTCCGGAGCCGCGATCAGGCAGATGCAGGTGACCGATTCGGCGCCGCGCTCGAAGATGAACTTGATCGCTTCGGCCAGGGTGCCGCCGGTGGCCAGCATCGGATCCAGCACGAAAACCTGACGGCCGGACAGATCGTTTGGCACGCGGTCGGCGTAGGTGATGATGTCCAGGGTTTCTTCGTTGCGGGCCATGCCCAGGAAGCCGACCTCGGCGGTGGGCACCAAGCGGGTCATGCCTTCAAGCATGCCCAGACCCGCGCGAAGAATCGGCACCACCAAAGGGGTTGGCTTGGCGAAGGTGATTCCGGTGGTGGTGGCTACCGGGGTGACTACCTCGACTTCTTCGGTGCGCACCTCGCGGGTTGCTTCGTAGGCCAGCAGGGTGACCAGTTCGTCGGTCAGCTGGCGGAAAATCGGGGACGGAGTATCTTTGTCTCGAAGAACTGAAACCTTATGTGCCACCAATGGGTGGTCGACTACCTGTACGCGCATAAGTAGAAATCTATCAGCCCACCAATGAAGCAAACGAGATAAAAGTGCGAAATCCCGGTGTAATCACTCCATGATGTGCCCAACTAAACAGGAATCAGCGGGATTGCGGTCCCCACGGCAAAGGCATATCGGTGTTTTGCGGAGTGCTAGTCCCCAAGCGCATGCACTGACGAGGCTAAAACACGTAAGGTAAAGGCACTATGGCGCACGTACACGAGACTTGGATGGACCTCGCCCTCGCAGAGGCCCGAGCCGCATTGGACACCGATGATGTTCCAATCGGCGCGGTCGTCATCTCCCCCGAAGGCAAGCTCCTTTCCACCGGACGCAATGAGCGCGAGGCGCACTTTGATCCGACGGCTCACGCCGAAGTGGTGGCCATCCGCAACGCAGTCAAAGCGCTACAGGTTAAGGACAACGCCGACGGATGGCGACTAGAAGACTGCACGCTGGTCGTCACGCTGGAGCCCTGCGCCATGTGCGCCGGAGCCATCGTGCTTTCGCGCATCCCCCGACTGGTCTTCGGCGCTTGGGATGAGAAGGCCGGAGCCTGCGGCTCGGTCTTCGACATCGTCCGCGAACCCCGCTTGAACCACTGGGTCGAGGTATACCCGCGGGTCAAAGAAAACGAGTGCGCAGACCTGCTGCGCGATTTCTTCCGATCCAAACGCGGCTGAGCGAACACCCATATGTGTTTCGAACCACTTACCGGGATTTTCGCCTCGTTCGTTTTGGTGTTCTCGAAAGGTTCGTTATAGAGTTATCAGGTCTGGTGACGTGTCCGAGCGGCCGAAGGTGCAACACTCGAAATGTTGTGTACGGTAACCCCGTACCGTGGGTTCAAATCCCACCGTCACCGCCAGCGAAAACCCCGAGAATCATTGAATTCTCGGGGTTTTTCATTGCCTTAAAATGTCCGTGCTGGCTGAGAAGCTTATTTTGTCGCCACTAACAGTGGCCAGCATTCGGGGTCGCCTGATTATCCCCAGGAGCGCATCCTTCTTTGCCACCAATATCGCGACGCCCGGCTTCGGTGGTTAGCCCATGGTTTTTTGTCCGTCCAAGGATTCGCGGATGATGTCGGCATGCCCGGCATGCTGGGTGGTTTCGGCGATGATGTGCAGCAACGTGCGGCGCACCGTCCAATGGGTATCGACAAACCAGGGTGCCTTGGGCAATTCGTGGACGGTATCCATGTCTAACTCTGCCAGAAAGTCATCGGTGTGGGCTGCGACCCGCGCGTAGTTTTCCAGCAGCTCATCCAAGCACTCTTCGCGCGACATGCGGAATTCATTCTGGAAAGCCTCCACTGCTTCGGGTGGCATCTTGCTGAAGTCTGCCCCGTCCCAGGCCATGGCGGCCCGTCCCTTGACCATGAATTCCTGCCACTGCTTTTCCACTGCGGTCACATGCTTGATTAGTCCGCCGGGGGTCAATTCGCTGTCGGTGGTGCGCTGTGCTGCCTGCGAATCACTGAGTCCACGGACGGTGAAGCGCAGGAAGTGCCGGGCGTTGGCTAACGCCTGGAATAGGTCGGCGCGTTCCCCGGTCAGGGTGGTTTCGGTGGTGGCCATGGTGCTCATTGTTGCCTCCTGGCATCAGCTTCAGCCGGTATTTCCAGCTGATAATTACCAGCGTAGAAGCAATAAGCGCCAGTTTTTGTCCTAAATTAAGGCAGACTAATTGCATGAGTACCAGCACCAGATTCTTGCGTTTGCTCTCCTTGCTGCAAACCCGCCGCTACTGGTCCGGCGACGAGCTGGCCGAACGGCTGGAAGTCAGTTTGCGCACCGTGCGCCGGGACATCGACCGGCTGCGCGATCTGGGCTACCCGGTGCAGGCTGACCGCGGGGTGGGTGGCGGCTACCAGCTGGCCTCCGGCACTGCCCTGCCTCCACTGGTACTCGGCGATGAGGAAGCCGTGGCGCTGGTCATCGGGCTGCAATCTACGGTGCATGGCGGCTCTTCCGCGTTAGCCGAAGCCGCATTGCGCGCGCTGTCCAAGGTCGTTCCGGTGCTGCCGGCCAGGTTGCGGCAGCGGGCCCAGGCATTGACTGCCAGCACCGTCCCGTTGAACTCGCAGCACGCTGTTCCAGAACCGGTGGACCCCCAGGTGCTGGTGGTGTTCGCCCAGGGATGCCGCGACCGCGAACGGGTGGCCTTCGACTACCGCGATGCTAAGGGAACCGCCAGTTCAAGGCGGGTGGAACCGGCTAAACTGGTCAATGTGGGCAACCGCTACTATCTGGTGGCCTATGATCTGGATCGCGCGGATTGGCGCAGCTTTCGCGTGGATCGAGCTGAAAACGCCGCGGCGCGGGCACTGCGCTTTGTCCCGCGGGAGATTCCCGGCGGCGATGCAGCCCAGTTTGTCCGCGAAGGGCTGCGCGGAGCCGGTCAGCAACAGATCAGCGCGCGGGTGCATGCCAGCGCAGAGGAGCTGGCACCGCGCATCGGCCGGTGGTTCGAGATCCAGCCGCTTGATGAGGACAGCGCCATGGTGCGCACCGAGAACGCCAACCTACCTTGGGCTGCCTTCGGCCTTGCGTTGAGCGAGGCGAAGGTCAGCGATGTGCAACCGGAGGAACTGCGCTCACTGCTTGACTCATGGTCGGCAAACCTCGCCCCGGGGCCCGGAGAGTAAAGCTGGGAAAGCAGACTCACAGGTATGCAAGATGAGGAGAGCCGCGAAAGAGCGATCCAGGTCGCACGGCCAGCACCGCTTTCCCGTGAAGCCACGGACTAATACCTTATAAAACGGAGGCAATCGGCCTTTTGGATTGGACCGGAAACTAATAGCAATTCCGGGTGCCTTTGCAGGCAAAATCATCCGTTCAATAATGATATTCACGCTGGAGGCGTGCTTTACCGCCTGCGGCCACTACTCGATGTGATGCTCGTGTATTTGAGTCTCAAAATTGCTGCCGTTGAGTTCGAGATAGATCTGCCCCTCGGTCACCGAGACCGACATGGTGTTGCGCCGGGTGAGGGCCTTGGCTGCCAAATCGATGAAGCCGGGGTCAAAGGAACGGACAACAATCTCATCGGCTTGGTAGATGGTCTTGCCCTTCCACGAGGCCAACAACTTCGCAGGCTCTCGGTGGGTGTAAACGGCGGCACGCTCTGCGCGCTTACTTCCCTGGTGAAGGCGCTGGGCATCCGGGGCGCCTACCTCAATCCAGGCCAGGATGCTTCCGGTGAGGTCCTTGACCAGCACCGCCGGTTCCTCCCCCGTGGATACCCCTCCGGCAGAAAATGCGATGCCTTCCTCCGCTTCGAGGCAGTAGGCGAGAACCCGGGTCACCAGATAGGCGTCGGTCTCCGAGGCTTGCTGTGCCACACGCAGTGAGAGATCTTCGTAAACACCGCGATCCACATCAGCCAGTTGGACTTCAAAAGTTTGTATTGTCGCGCCGATTGCCATAAGACACGAGTCTACAGTGGTGCGGGGCTAGCTCGCCGAGTCATAGGCGAATTCGCGCAGCTCTTGTGCGCAACGACAGGCCACCGCGATCTTTCGAGCCCAGCCCAGCGCTTCTTCACGGGTTGGCACCTCCAGCACGGTAAATCCGCCTTTGAGCTCCGAGCCCGAATAGATTTCGTCACTCACCGAACCATCTGCCGATACCAGTACCGGACCCACGCGTTCCTCGATGCCACCACCGAAGACATAGACACCTGCCGCTTTGGCCTCGGAAATCACGGCACGGGCATCGGCGGCGACACGCGGCAGCTCTTCGTCCGCAATCACCATGGCCCGGCTCGGAAACGAGATCAGATATTTAGTCATCTCCCGATTGTGCGCCCGGAGGCGGCACACGGCAATGCTCAGCCCGCTGAAGCCGGAGATGCCTACCTCGCCATTGGGTGGCTACAACGCGTTGAGCTGAGACACGTGGTGGAACTTCAGCAGCTCGGGCTTACTGTTGCTCGGCCGCCCAACGCGCGGCCCGTGCGTTGAGCTTCTCGGCGAGCGCTGACAGCTCGGTGCCCGGTTCCGCGCGGCCAAGAGCCAAGCCCAAGAGAAAGGTGCTCAATGGGGCAGCTGGCCGCGCGACGTCGTGGGCAACGTGCTTGGCCACGTCGAGCAGCGTGCCTATAGATACCTCGTTGGCGTCCAAGCCGAGTTCCTCGGCCGCGGCCTCCAGCCACGGAATGAGTGCCTCGGGTGGGAGATGCTGTGCCATGATTATTTTCCTTTGCTCGCTAAGTCTTGGTTGGCTTCGTCGATTGAGTTGAATTCTTTTGCCGCAGACGGGCCTCTTCCAACGCTTCGGGGGTATCAATATCCGCCGATTTCTCCCCCGAAATCTTGGCCCTGTTCAGCCGAAGGTTGTTGAAAGCCCGCCTGACCGGTGCATTGACGACGCCGGCGCCCAGCGCCTCGCAGGCTTCGCGCAGCGGCTCGGTGCGGTAGCAACCCGCGAGCCATTGGGTCCGTTCGTTGTCGTCTACCAGCACCACGCCATCCGCCCCAGGAGTCTCCATGGCCGCAGAAAGCGCCTGGCAGACCGCGGCCGGATATTCCAAGTCGCAAGACAGAACCACTACCCAGTCAGCCTTCACCGCGCGAAGCCCCACCGCAACTGCGGCTAACGGTCCGGCGAATTCAGGTTCTTCGCGCAGTACCGCGTCCGCTTGGGTTCCAGCAGTTTCGGGACCCACAACGATCACCTGGCCACTGATGCTTTCCCGGCAAGCGCGCACCACGCGGTCCACCAGCCGCTGCCCGCCAAGGAGCAGTTCGGCCTTATCCAGGCCACCGAGCCGGGACCCACAGCCACCGGCAAGAATCAAAGCGTCGGCGGCCATCATGGAAGCATCCGGATGACTTGCACGCTATCGCCTTCGGCGATGTCCCCGCGTTCGGGTTCGACCAGGGCGTAGCCTTGGGCCGCACCGAAACCACCGACGGAATGCGACACCCGCTTGGTGTGCACCACCGGATAGCAGCGCAAAGACGGCCCATATTCGAACTCAACTGGGAGCACCTGCAGCTTCCCGGTGAAACCGCGCCATCCGGTCCCGGCCGTAGCGGTCAGTCTCGGCCGCTGGGGTATTTCATGGCCCTGCATGGCACGCAGCGCCGGGACTACGAACAGTTCAAAGCCGACGGCCGCGCTGACCGGATTGCCCGGCAGCGCGAAGACAAACGCGCCGGCGGCCAATCGCCCGGTGCATTGCGGCTGTCCGGGGCGGGCATCAAGCCTCACGGCACGAACTTCTGCCTCATCTGCCAGTGCCAACCGCATCACGTCCCGTGTGCCCGGGCCCACCCCGCCGGTGCTCACGATGGCGTCGTAGCTCGAACCCAGTTCGGCCAGCCTTTGGGTCACCTCGGCTACCTCATCGGGGCAATGCTGCACGCTGACCTCGACGATGCCCGCCTCGGCCAAGAGTCCGCCAATGAGCAAGGAGTTTGATTCCGGGATCTGCCCGCGGGTCAGCGTCGCGCCGAGTGGTTGCAGTTCGGCACCCGTGACCAGCACCGCAACTCGCGGCGCCCGCCGAACCAGTACCTTGGCTATTCCGGCCGCGGCCAATGCCGAGAGGCGCACCGCGGTCAGCTGATCTCCGGCGCGGGCCACCAATGCACCTCGGGCCAGGTCTTCTCCCCGGGCGCGGATCTCCTGGCCGGGCTGAACCGGTTTGAATACTCGCACGAGTTCTTCGGCCCAGGTGCTCTCGCCTTGATCGCCAATGGTCGATTCGACGCGCACCACAGCGTCGGAACTCGTGGGGATGGGTGCACCGGTCATGATGCGCACCGCCTGGCCAGGCTCCAGCGGCGCATCCCACGAACTTCCCGCGGCCACTTCGCCCATCACGTTCAAGACGATCGGCTGCTGCTCGCTGGCGTTCGACGTATCGCAGCTGCGCACCGCGTAGCCGTCCATGGCCGAGTTCTCCCACAACGGCAGCGGATGCGCGGCGAACACATCCTCGGCAAGGACCGTACCGCGCGCCTCGGCCAAGCCAACCGTGCTGGTGGCTACCGGGGTGACTCGGTCAAGAATCCATGCCAGGTGTTCTGCAGGGCTTATCCCCATCGCTCCTCATCCTTCATAACCATCAAAAGTTGTTTAGGCCCGGAAACAAGCAATAATCGAAAGGTGCCGGACGAAGAAATCTTTGGCTTCATTGCTAAGAGGAACATCTCTTCTCCGGTTCGCTCTCGTAGCCCGCCGGAACGCTATTGGCCACGGCCCGCACAAACTCCGTACCCGGCTGCGCAAGCACTTGGCGCGTGTATCCCTGTTGAACGACAACGCCGCGTTCGATCACCAATAATCGCTCTGCCAGGGCCAGCGCATCCGCCCCCGAATGCGAGACGACAACCGCGGTGGTTCCGGTGCGCGATAGTTCTTCCCGGACCAGCTCGCGCATCTCCACCGCCGCTTGGACATCAAGTGCGGAGAAGGGTTCATCAACCAGCAACAGCTTCGGTCCCGCGGACAAGGCACGAGCCAGCGCGATGCGCTGCTGCTGCCCGCCGGAAAGCGCGGCGGGTCGTTGCGTCGCGAATGCCGTGAGCCCTAAGCGTTCAAGCCAGTCGTGCGCCACCTGTCGGGCGGCACGTTTGCTCAGGCCAGCCGCGCGGGCCGCGAAGGCGATATTTTCCGCGGCGTCAAAATGCGGGAAGAGCCTGGGCTGCTGCCCGAGCAGTCCGATCGCTCGGCGGTGTGGCGGCAGGTGCACTCCGGGACCGGAGAGCACCGTACCGTTCAGGGAAATCTGCCCGGCTGCAAGGTGCTGAATTCCAGCTATTGCATGCACAATCGTGGACTTGCCAGCTCCGTTGGGTCCCATTAATACGAGGGTCTTGCGGGGTTCAAGGTCCAGTTGCACGTCGATTTCGAAGTTTGGGCGCGCCACACGGATTTCAGCCAGAAGCCCGGTGGTCATTTCAACGCCCCTGGACGCCAGGCACGCAGGCAAACCAGGACCAGTACTGCGGCCGCGAGTAACAACAATGAAAGCGCAACGGCTGATTCTCGTCCGGCGCCTGCCCCGTTGAAAGCCGTATAGATTGCCAGTGGCATGGTCTGGGTGCGTCCTGGCGCATTGCCGGCAAAAAGCGCGGTAGCCCCAAACTCGCCCAGAGCCCTGGCGAAGCAGAGGATCATCCCGGCAAACAGCCCCGGTGCGGCCAAGGGCAGGCTGATTCGGGTCAGCACCATCCAGCGTCCGGCGCCAAGCGTGGCCGCGGTCTGCTCATAGGCCGCCCCGCTGGTACGCAGGGTCCCTTCGACGGTGAGCACCAGAAAAGGCAGTGCGACAAACATTTGCGCCATCACCACCGCGGCGGTGGAAAACGGGAGGGTGAACCCCCAGAACTGTTCCAGCAGCTGGCCAATGCCGCTAGTCCGGCCGAAGAGCAGCAGCAGCGCGACACCGCCGACCATAGGCGGGAGTACCAGGGGCACCGCCACCAATGCACGGAGAACCTGTGCAACGTGCGGGGAGCTACGGGCAATGAGCAGTGCCAGCGGCACTCCGAGCAGCGTGCACAGCACGGTAGCCAGCAGCGCGGTGCGCAGCGATAGGCCAAGCGCCTGCAAGGCCTGGGGGCTGGTCACATCCGCCCACAAGGTACCCCAGGAGGCTTGCGTCAACAAGGCAAACAGCGGAAGGACGAGCAAGGCCACAGCCAATACTGCGGGCAGCAGCACCAGGCTCGGCGCCCGGGTGCCGACATCTACTTGGGCGGTCATTTCTGCCCGGACTTCAACTGGGCGGAGGACATCGGGCTTCCGAAGCCATATTCGCGCATCACCTGTTGTCCATGCTCGCTCAGAACATAGTCCACGAACTCTTCGGCAGCCTCGCGCTTGGCCACTTCTTGTTTGTCCCCGCTTGCATTGGCGACTACCGAGATGGGATACGAGTTGACGACCTTCTGTGCCTCGGGAGGAATAATGCTTTCCGCGGTCGGCTCATTGGCCATTTCCGTGCGGTATACCAGTCCCGCGTCCGCTTCCCCGGTGGCAACCTTGACCAGTACGGTGCCTACATTCTGTTCCAGACTTGCGGCTTCGACCTGCACGCCGGCAAGATCTAGCAATTTTTTGGCCGCGGAACCACAGGGCACTTCGGGAGCGCAGAGCACCGTGGTGGCCTCTGCAAGGTCCGCCAGCTCACTGATGTTGCCCGGGTTCCCCTGGGGAAGGGCAATCACCAGCGTGTTGGTAGCGAAGATGCTCGGGGTGGCCACCAAGCCGGCCTCCTGCAACGCGTCCATGTTGCGTTCATCTGCCGAGGCAAAGACATCTGCGGGCGCTCCGGCGATGATCTGGGTGGCGAGCGTTGCGGAACCGTCATAGCTAATATCGGAGAGCAGAATATCTGGGTGCTGCTCCCGGAATTCCTGAGCCAATTGTTCGAAGGGCTCATGCAAAGAGGTTGCTGCCGAAATGTTGATTTGGGTCTGCGGCTGCGCGGCGTTTTCCATCCCGTCATTTGCTGCGCAAGAGCTCAGAGCCAGAATTAGGAATCCAGCTAACGCCAGCGTTGGGCGTAGTTGCATGCTCGGCTCCTTCAAAAACGGTACTTTGCCATGCTACCGCCGATGTCACGCGCGTCACGAGTTATTTCCGCGCCGACTTCACGATCCATCACAGCCGCTCGTCCGAGGATGCCGGCACGGTCTGCGGCCGCGTGGCGCTAAGCCGAGGTGCGGCCATCCCGCCGGCGGCGCCATCTGAGTTACAACCCCTCGAACGGCAGCTTCTGAGTGGCGAGCTGGCATATACGTTTTCAGGCTCTCGCACGATGGCGGCAGCCTCCGTATCGCCGGGCCTCGCCGACACCCGCGGCGGTGGCTGACCCGGACACGGAAATGTGCCGCAGCTAGAGATATCATGTGATTTGCTACTGCCGCGGGCGGTTTACCGGGATTGGCAAAATCAGGCGTTTTCGAAGCGCTCTGGATCTGGGACTAAGCGGAAATTGGTGACATGAAGAATTCCACGGTTTCACCCACAACTGCCTCGGTTCTCGCGGCGCTTTTCCTGATCGTGGGTGTTTGGCAGATGACAACCGGCACGGTTTGGCCAGGCGGTGCGATGCTGGCGCTTGCTGCCCTATGGGTTGCTGTCGCTGTGCGCCAAGCCAGAAAACCACCGGTCTAAGCGAATATCCCTCGTCGTTTGCGGCAGATCTAGCTTTGCTGTCACCTCAGCCGCGCCGAGATGACTGAAACCGGTGGCTAATGTCTCCGTGCTTAGAGTCCCACCCATTGACTGGTTCCCGCTTCGAAATGCTGACGCTTCCAGATCGGCACCTCGTGCTTGATGCGCTCAACCAGCGCTTCGATGGCGGCGAAGGCCTCGCCACGGTGCGCGGCAGCAGACGCCGCGACCAAGGCAGCGTCGCCAATTTTCAGTTCCCCCACGCGGTGCACCGCCGCCATACGCACCCCGGAGCGTTCCTGCTCTTCGGCCAGGATCTTGGCCAGGAACTCTTCGGCCTGCGGGTGGCTTGAGTAGTCCAGTCCCATGACCTTTTCGCCGCCGTCATGGTTGCGTACGATGCCATGGAACATCACCACCGCTCCGGCGTCCGGTCCGTCCACCGCCGCTCGAACCGCGGTCTCATCGATGGCCTCAGTGCTGATGCGGGCAAGTGAATTGTTCAACTCGGTCATGAGTTCTCCTTCAAGCTGTCTGTTGATGCCATCGCGGCATCCGTCGCGGTGAATTCCGGGGCAAGCGGGGCGAACTCGTGGATACCACCTGAAAGGTAGCGCACCGGCACCCCGCGCTTGGCTAATAGCTGTGCGGCACGGATGGACCGGGGGTCACGGGCGCAATAGACAATCAGCTCGCCGCTACCGGGCAGGAACAATGCCTGCTCCGCTTGGGAAGCCGCTTCAAGCTCATCCAACGGCACAAACTGGGATCCGGCGATGCGCAGCTGTTCGCGTTCTGCCAAGGTCCGCACATCAAGCAAGCGCGGGGCATCACCGGAACGCATCATTCCCGCGAGCTCGGAGGCCGAGATCGCCTCGGGCTGCGGTTCCGCGCCGGCGCAGAATAGTTCGTAGTCGATCAATTCGCTCACCGGATTTCCTTGCGGGTCACGGCCGTAGGCGATTTCCCTGGTGCGGCCGGCGAGCGCGTCATAGATCAGCACCCGGCCAATGAGCAGGTCGCCTAGTCCGGTGATCACCTTCAAGGTTTCGGTGGCCAGCAAGGAACCAACCGTTCCGCAGAGCCCCGGCAGCACCCCGCCGACGGCACAGTTCACCACGGTGCCCGGTTCCGGCGGACTCGGGAACAGATCCCGGTAGCCCGGGCCGTACTCATGCCAAGCCACGCTGACTTGCCCATGATGGGCGAGGATGGATCCCCAGATCAACGGAATCCCGCTGAGCTGAGCCGCATCATTAACCAGATAGCGGGTGGGGAAATTATCGCTCCCATCAACTACCAGGTCGTAGCCGGCAAAGATCTCCAAGGCGTTCTCGGCGGTCAACCGCAGGTTGTGTTCAACAACCGTAATGCTCGGGTCCAGCGCCCTGGCCGCCTGCGCCAAAGACGAGGTCTTGGCCACGCCGAGGTTCGCCGTGGTGTGCGCAACCTGCCGATGCAGATTCGAAAGTTCGACCACATCATCATCAACCAGCCCGATGGTCCCCACCCCGGCCCCGACCAGATACGGCACGCTCGCGCACCCGAGTCCACCGGCGCCGATGACCAAGACCCGCGCGTGGGCGAGCCTGCGCTGGGACTCAAAACCGAAGCCGGGCAGTGAGAGCTGCCGCTGGGCACGAGCGCGCTGTTCGTCGTTGAGTTCCGCGCCCACCTGCACCGCGGCAGGAGGCGTGGCACCACCCGGAGATACGCTTTGATTCATACTGGGATCCTACGCGTTTATCGACTTACCTGCCCGCTACGCACAAGATAGCATGGAGATATGACCTCGATCCTGATCCGTTACTTCGCCGCCGCCGCCCAGGCCGCCGGCACCGAAGAGGAGCATTGGCCAACCGTGACAACGCTCGCGGAATTACGCGCCGGACTCCAGGAAAAGTACGGCCAAGAGATGGCAAAAGTGCTCAACGCCGGAAGTTTCTTGGTCAACGGCACGGTCCGCCGCGATACCGGTGCGCTGCGCACCGCCGGGGATGAAACAGACGGCAAACCGCTGACCGTTGATGTGCTTCCACCCTTCGCCGGCGGGTAACCACCCTTCATGAGTTGCACTCTCGAATCCCACCGCGTCCATGTGCGCGATCTGCTGGCGCCAATGCTGCAGCGCCTTCGCGGCGAAGCGCCGGAACTCTTGAGCGTCGGCCACCCTGCGCTCGCCGGTCGGGTCACCGCCGCGCAAATGACCGCCACCCTGCCGATCCCCGCCTTTACCAATTCGCAGATGGACGGCTACGCCCTTCACTCGCAGCAGCTCGCCGCGGCCAGTAGGCAATCCCCGCTGACCTTCCCGCTTGGTTTCACCGCCGCGGCCGGCGACCCGCGATTGACCCTTGAACCCGGTACCGTCATCCCGGTGATGACCGGCGCTCCCATCCCCTCCGGGGCAGACACCGTGGTTCCCATCGAGGAGACGGTTTCTGCAGCTTTTCCTGCGCTGGTTCGGGTCGGTGCAGGCACGCCGAGCGGCACGGCCACCTTTACCGGGCCAAGCGGCGCGGGGCGTTTCATCCGCGAGGCCGGCGAACAACTGGCCGGCGGCGCGGTCGTGGCCGAAGCCGGCGAGCTGCTGACCCCCACCTTGATCGGCGCGCTGGCAGCCAGCGGCGTGCATCAAGTTCCGGTACAGGCACGACCACAGGTGCTGCTGTGCACCACCGGCGACGAGCTGGCCGCTCCCGGATCCGAGGTCGCGGCTGCGCGCATCCCGGATGCCAATAGCCCGATGCTCGCCGCCCTCTTGCGGAACTACGGTGCCGAGGTCTCGGTGGCGCGCTTGCCCGATGATCCGCAGGCTTTCTCCGAACATCTCTTGAAGCATGCCGCGCAGGCTGACTTGCTGCTCACCGTTGGCGGGATCAGTGCCGGGGCATTCGAGGTGGTTCGCCAGGTACTCGAACCCCTGGGCGGCGACTTCCATCATGTGGCGATGCAACCCGGCGGGCCCCAGGGACATGCGCGCTTGGAAAACCCAGATGGTTCGCGCACCCCGGTCCTCTGCTTCCCCGGCAACCCGGTCAGCGCGCTGCTTTCCGCCGAGCTCTTCCTCGCCCCGTTGCTGCGCGCTTTCGCAGCTCTTCCACAGCCGCAGGCAACGCGCGGAGTGCTTGCCCATGAGGTCAGCTCCCCCGGATCCAAACATCAGGTGCGCCGCGCGATGCTGGCAGATGGGCAGGTCACCGTGCTCGCTCCGGGCTCGCACCTGATCCATGATCTTGCCCGAGCCGATGCGCTAGTCCATCTACCGGTGGGGCTGACCCATTTGCCCGCCGGCGCAGAAATTGAAACCTGGAGCTTTAATGTCTGAGAACCAACGCCTCACCCACCTGCGCGCCGATGGCACGTCCCACATGGTTGATGTCAGCGATAAGACCGTCACTAAGCGGGTGGCCACCGCCGAGGCGCTGTTCGTTACCCGCCCCGATGTCATCGAGCAGCTGATGAGCGGCAACCTGCCCAAAGGCGAGGCGCTGGGCACCGCCCGCGTGGCCGGCATCATGGCGGCAAAGCGCACCTGGGAACTGGTGCCGCTATGCCACCCGTTGCCGATCTCCAAGGTCTCGGTGGACTTCGCGGCCGAGGCAGACACCGTGCGCATCACCGCACAGGTCACCACGAAGGGGGTCACCGGTGTGGAGATGGAAGCACTAACCGCTGCCAGCGTCGCGGCCCTGACCCTGTACGACATGACCAAGGCGGTAGACAAGCACGCCGAAGTCACCGGCATCAAGGTGCTGTCGAAGTCCGGCGGAAAGAGCGGGGACTGGACTCGTGACAATCAGCGGTAAGGCAGGCGGCGACCGAGCCGCGGTCATTGTTGCTTCCACCAGCTGCGCGGCCGGAACCGCCACGGACAAGACCGGCCCGGTCATTGCCCGGTGGCTCGTCGAACGCGGCTTTGCTGCCGCCCAGCCGCTGGTGGCCGCCGATGGACTACCGGTGCGCGTTGCCGTGGAAGAGCAGCTTGCCGCCGGAGCCCGCGTGGTGGTTGTCACCGGAGGAACCGGAGTTTCCCCGGATGATCAGTCACCGGAGATGGTCGCCCCGCTGCTGGATGTGCAGTTGCCCGGGATCATCGAGGCCATCCGCCGGCGCGGCGAAGCGATGACCCCGATGGCAATCATGACCCGTGGCGTCGCAGGGTTCGCCGGGAACAGCTTTGTGCTGACCCTGCCCGGATCCACCGGCGGCGTGGCCGATGGTCTGGCCGTGCTGGACCCGATCCTGGATCACCTCTTGGACCAGCGCAGCGGTGCTCGCGAACATGGTCCACGCTAATTTGCATCTTCTGGCAGGAAAGGCCACCCATTGAGCGTTGAAGCAGGCATTTACGAACATTTTAAGGGACAGCGCTATGAGGTGCTGGCCGTGGGCAGGCACAGTGAAACCGAGGAGCCGCTGGTGTTCTACCGCAAGCTCTATGATGACTACAGCTTTTGGGCCCGCCCGCAGGCAATGTTCGAGGAAGTGATAGAGCGCGAGGGCTATCGCGGGCCACGCTTCAACCGGATCGCCTAGCTTCTGCAGCCTCGTGCTTGAGTATCGTTCACCGTCGAATAAAAAATCTGCGGGCCAGCCGGTCGATTTGCCGGGTTCTTCCGGCGGGCCCAACGAGCCGCGATTAGTCCCGCAGCAACCACGAGCGGGCTGCGCTTAGCGCATGGCGCAGTCCGTCCACGGCCTCAGCCATGACCGCGGTACCCACGTCTTGGAAAGAACCCATTCCTCCCCGGTAGAGCTCCAAGGCCTGTCTGGACGCCTCGCGCAATTGTGCACGGGATTCAACGTTTTCAAAGAGCCCGTCGAGCCAGTGCGCCGCGTGGGCACGCTGCGGATCCCGATCGTGTGCCGCGGCGCGATGCAACTTCGCGATTGCCGCGCGGATTTCAATCAACGTTCGTTCTACCCTGGCCATGAACCAAGATTACCCTTGACCACCAGTGCTACCGCTCCAGCGACTGACCCTGGGCGCCTCTGCTCGGTTCACCGAAACCGGAGATCCCGATCTCACAAGGTGCCCGCGGGCTCAGTCTTTGCCGACCGGCAAGGCGGCCAGCTGCTCGGTGACGTGGCTGCGCACGTCGTCCAGTTCATCGAGGTTGATCCCGTGGGCCAGCCCCGGGTAGGTGCCTCGGTCAGCGACGAGTGCTGGGGCAGGAAGCCGGTGGTGCGTGCGATCGCCACTGGGGCGATCACCCGGTCCTCGGTGCCGCGGCCCCAGAACACCGCCGGACGCTGAGCGGCGAGCCGGGCATCGGCCGGCTGCTCGCCGCCGAGCACAAATCCGCCGAGGATCGTGGTGGCTAGTACGCGCTCCGGACGGGTGCGCAGCAGCTGGCTGGCCATCAGCCCGCCCTGCGAGAAGCCGATGGGGATGATCTTCGTGCCGGCATCGAGGTTTTCATCGATCCAGGCCCAGATGGCCGCGGTGGCCGCCTCGACGGGTGCCGCGTCGGGCACTCCCGGGGTGGTGATCTGGAACCAGGCGGCGCCGCCGTTGCCGAGTTCCAGCGGGGCGCGAAGCGATGCCCAGGGCAGTTTGAATCCGAGCGGCTCCGCCAGCGAGCTCAGATCGTTTTCGTTGGAGCCGAAGCCGTGCAAAAACAGGATTACCGCGCCGGATTCGGCGGCGCGGTTCCAATCTGCCGAACGGATGTCGCTCAGTATCTGGGTCATGGCGGGTCAACTCCTTGTGATTTGCTTCCGGGCCGGGCCCGGCGATGGCTGGGTTTCCGTTGCCGCCTTGGAGCGGCGAAGGACTCCGCTACGACAATTTTACAGGATTTAGTTGAAGTTACAACAAATTCTTTGAGAACCTTAATTTTCCCCGCCGGAGGTCTCCCCCTCCGCGGAGCTAGGTTGCACAACGGCCGCCGGATAGATTGGTTCCCATGGAAATCCTTTCAAGCCGAGTGCTGCTGCGGCCCGTGAACCTGGCCGAAACCCAGAGCTTCTACCGCGACGTGCTGCAGTTGGCGGTGTCCCGCGAGTTCGGGCCGCCCGAGCACCGCGGCGTGGTGTTTTTCCTCGGCAACGGACTGCTGGAGGTCTCCGGACAACGCGCCCCCGAGGCTACCTCGTCCCTGGTGCTGTGGATCCAGGTCCGCGATGTGGGGGCCCAGCTGGAGCTGCTGGCTGGCCAGGGAGTGCCCATCCTCCGCGAAGCGCTCACGGAGCCATGGGGTCTCATCGAAGGATGGATCCAGGATCCCGACGGGACCCGCATCGTGCTGGTACAGGTTCCCGAGCGCCATCCAATCCGGCGCGATGCGCGTGAGCTGTAGCTGTTCAGCGGCTCGCGGCCAGGGCTTCGCGCACCTGCTCGGCGGCCTTCAGCAATTCGGGCAGAACGGCTTCCGCCGCCTGCTCGGCGCTTAATGCCGAATTCGGGTGCACGCTCATCGACACATTCATCGCGGCCGCCACGCTTGTCTCCGAATTGAAAACCGGGACCGCCACCGAGCGCAACCCGATTTCCAGCTCCTGGTCCACCACGGCGAACCCCTGTGCGCGGATCCGCTCCAGCTCCACGCGCAGCTGATCCGCGCTGTCGATGCCCAGCCCTGTGGTCGCATGCACCCCGGCAGCCAGCACGGATTCGCGCACCGCTTCGGGCTGGTAGGCCAGGAGCACCCGGCCCATCGAGGTATTCACTGCGGGGAAGCGGGTGCCCACCGAGATGCCGACCCGCATGATCGAGCGGGTATGTACGCGGGCGATATAGACAATTTCGGTTCCGTCCAGCACCGAGGCCGAGGCCGACTCATGGACCGTCGCCGAGAGCTCTTCCAGTACCGGCTCGATCAGCTGCGGCAACGTGGCGCTGGACAAATAGGAGTAGCCCAGCTGCAAAACCTTGGAGGTCAACTCGAAATGCTTGCCATCAGAACGGACATAACCCAGATCTTGCAGGGTCAGCAGAAAACGGCGTGCGGTGGCGCGTGATAGCGAGGTGCGCACCGCGACCTCGGAGAGCGTCATCGACGGATGCTCAGCGTCGAAGCTGCTGATCACCTGAAGGCCCCGCGCCAGGGACTGGACCGACGTACTACTTGCTGCCTGCTCGCTCACCGTGCTCCTTGCGCGCGCCTCACCGTGCGGCGCGCAGGTTATGAAAATTGGGGGTGCCCCGAAAAAAACTCGGAAGCACCCCCACTAATCTACTGTGTTTTAGGCTTTGGTCAGTTCTACCGGCACCTTGGACTGCAGATCATCGAAGCTGATTCCGTGCGAGGAACGTACGAAGACCTTCCCGTCGCGCAATTCAAAAATTGCCACTTCGGTGTAGATCCGCGAGACGCATCCTAGACCGGTCACCGGGTAGCTCAGTGCTTCGACAAGCTTTGATTCACCCGTCTTGGTGAACAGGCTCATCATCACCCAGGTCTGCTTCGCACCGATAGCCAGATCCATGGCGCCACCGACGGCAGGGATCGCGCCCTCGGCACCGGTGTGCCAGTTGGCCAGATCGCCGGATTCGGAAACTTGGAAGGCTCCAAGTACGCAGACATCCAAGTGTCCGCCGCGCATCATGGAGAAGGAATCTGCGTGATGGAAGAAAGAAGCTCCAGGAAGTTCGGTCACCGGGATCTTGCCCGCATTGATCAGATCATCATCGATATCATCCCCGGTAGCTACCGGACCCATACCCAGCATGCCGTTTTCGGTGTGCAGGGTCACGCCCTGCTCACTGGTCAGGAAGTTGGACACGTTGGTCGGCTGGCCGATGCCGAGGTTCACAAAGGCGCCGGACGGAATATCTGCGGCAACCTTCTGAGCCATTTCGTCGCGGCTGAGTTTTTCTTGCGTGCTGGAGTAGTTGCTCATTATTTGTTCCCTCCAAGTGCCACAACGGTATCCACATAGATGCCCGGCGTGATGACGTTCTCCGGATCCAAGTCGCCAGCTTGGACAACCTCGTCCACCTGCACAATGGCCTGCTTGGCCGCGGTGGCCATGATTGGGCCGAAGTTCCGCGCGGTCTTGCGGTACACCAGGTTGCCTTGCGTATCGGCCTTCAGCGCCTTGATCAGCGCGAAGTCCGCATTGATCGGGGGTTCCAGGACATAGCCCTTGCCCTCGATGACCCGGGTTTCCTTGCCTTCGGCCAGCAGCGTGCCGTAACCGGTCGGAGTGAAGAAACCACCGATGCCGGCGCCTGCGGCGCGGATACGCTCGGCCAGGTTGCCTTGCGGAACCAGTTCGAGCTCGATCTCGCCGGCCCGGTAAGCCTCATCAAAGTGCCACGAATCCGACTGGCGCGGGAAGGAACAGATGATCTTCTTGACCCGGCGCTCCTTGATCAACAACGCGAGGCCCGCGTCAGCCTGCCCGGCGTTGTTGTTCACGACGGTCAAGTCCTTGGCGCCGCACTCCATGAGTGCATCGATCAGTTCCATCGGCTGGCCGGCGTTGCCGAAGCCGCCGATCAGGACAGTGGAGCCGTCCTTGATTTCGGCGACGGCGTCCGCCGCCGAGCTGGCTATACGTGGTGCCATAATTCTGCCTTTCTAGAGATTCGTGGACCGAAGCAGTTGGACTACTTGGTAGCGTTTTCGTTCTCGATGACTACTGCCAGGCCCTGGCCGACACCGATGCAGATCGCTGCCACGCCATAGCGTTCACCAGTTTCCTGCAGGCGACGTGCCACGGTGCCCAGAATGCGCAGACCCGAGGCGCCCAATGGGTGGCCAATGGAGATTGCGCCGCCCCAGGCGTTGACGATGGTTGGGTCGATATCCCAGGCGCGGATGCAGGCAAGCGACTGCGCCGCGAACGCTTCATTCAGCTCCACGGCGGCGATATCCGACCACTTCAGCCCGGCCTTGGCCAGGGCCTTGTTCGCGGCCTCCACCGGCGCGAAGCCGAAGAACTGCGGATCCAGCGCGGAAGCTCCGTTGGAAACGATGCGGGCCAGCGGGGCGGCGCCCAGCAGCTCGCCGCCGCGCGCCGAGCCGATGAAGGCCGCCGAGGCGCCATCGCTCATCGGCGAGGCGTTGCCTGCGGTGACCGTGGCGTTCTCGCCGGTGCGGAAGACGGTGCGCAGCTTGGCCAGGGTCTCGGCGGTGGAATCCGCGCGAATGGTCTCATCACGGGTGAACTCGGTCCCGCGCTTGTTCGCCGGCGGCACCGAAACGACCAGATTATCGTACTTGCCAGCGTCCCAGGCCGCTGCCGCTTGCTGGTGCGAGAGGGCGGAGAATTCATCCTGGTCCTCGCGGGTGATGCTGTGCTTTTCGCGCAGCTGCTCGGTGGCTTCACCCAGCGAGACGGTCCATTGCCCCGGCATGGCCGGATTGACCAGGCGCCAGCCCAAGGTGGTGTTCGCCAGCTCGAGATTGCTCATCGGGAAGGGACGCTCGGTCTTTGGAAGTACCCAAGGCGCACGGCTCATCGACTCGACGCCGCCGAGCAGCACGAGGTCAGCATCGCCGGTGGCGATCTGGCGGGACGCGGCGATCGAGGCATCCAGGGAGGAGCCGCACAGGCGGTTCATCGTGGTGCCGGGCAGCGAGGTGGGCAGACCGGCAAGCAGGGTGGCCATGCGCGCCACGTTGCGGTTTTCTTCGCCGGCGCCGTTGGCGTTGCCGAAGATCGTCTCGTCGATGGAGTTGGTATCAAGCTTTGGGGCACGGGCCACCAATTCGCGCACCACGTGCGCCGCGAGATCGTCCGGGCGGTGGGAGGAAAGGGCTCCGTCGATCTTGCCGAACGGGGTACGGATTGCGTCGTAAAGGTATGCCTGCTGCATGTATCCACTGCTCCATCGCTGCGCTTTGTTCACACTGTGAACTTCTGTTCGTAGTATGAACTTTAGCAGTTGCCGAAGTCCCATTCAAGAGTCATTTCAATAGACATCCGGCCCGGCGCCGGCAGAAAATCGGGCCGAGGGGGCCGCAAATCTCGGTCCCACTAGTGGAGCAGAGCCCCCGTTTGCATAGCTGCTTGCACTAGCGTCGAGCATACCGACCCAGGCCCGCGTAGCCTTTACTGGGCGCTGAACTCCACTCCGATCGAGTGCTAGCCGGCCGACTTATCAATTTCAGCATGAGGCACGGCGATATTGCCGACCGATCCCGCAAACTCGCCATGCTCGTCGTAGGCCATAGCCACCCGGCGCTCCGCGAAATGCTCGCAGGATACGGCCTGGTATTCGCCGCCGCGCTTGGGATCTCTGTCCCCGATACGGTAGCGCCCCAACGGGAACGATGGCTGAATAGTGAACATTTTGTTCATTCGGCATTCATTGCGGCATGCCGCCAACAGCTGGCACGCATTTCACGCCGAGCAAGATCTCGCTGACCCTGCGCAGGCTTCGGAGATTGCCGGCAGCGCCGGGCCATGACCTAGCGGACTGTCGGGTCATCGCGAAGCACCGCGCGGACCGCTGGTTTAGAGTAGATCCATGGCCAATTCGCCCAGCGGGGATTCAATGTTGGACCGTTTGGTGCGGATCCTCGATTCCTTTGACGCGCAAAATCCGACGCTGACCGTCAACGCGCTGGCCCGCCGGGCGGATGTGCCCCGGGCAACCACCTACCGGTTGCTGGAAAATATGGTCACCCATGGCCTGCTGGCCCGCGACCCTGACGGCCAAGTGCGCCTGGGGCTGCGGCTCTGGGAGCTGGCTAACCGCAGCGCTTCCACGCTGACCCTGCGCCAAGCGGCCCTGCCCTTCATGGAGGACATCAACCAGCTGGTGGGACAGAATACCCAGCTGGCGGTACTGCACGAGGATGACGTTCTGGTGATCGAGCGGCTCTCCCGACCCGGCTCCGTGGTCAACCAGGCCAATGTGGCCGGGCGGATGCCGGTGCATCTGACCTCCATGGGCATGGCGTTACTGGCCTACTCCCCCGCAGATGTGCTGGAGAGCTATCTGGAACGCCACTCAGAGGCCATGCTGTCCCGGCACCCGAAGCTGCGCCACGAGCTGGCGGAGATCCGGCGCAATGGGTTCGCAACCTTCGACGGGTTCATCGACCCCGAGTCCACCGGCGCCGCCGCACCGATCCTCGATGCCCGTGGCCACGCACTGGCCGTGCTCTCCGTGGTGGTTCCGAGGGGCTCCGATCTGCTGCCCTCGGCCGTCATGGCGCTGCGGACCGCGGCACGCGGCATTTCCCGCGCCTTGGGGCCGGGGACAGAATAATTCACGGACCACGGATGGTGAATACAAGTGCCACCTACCCGGGATTCTTCGACCCCGCCCTAGGCTATCTCGGCGATGCGCGCCGTTGCCGGCCCAACCGTCTTGCCGAGGCGCAAAGCCGTTCGTGGCAATCTCGAAATGAGCCGGCGTAACCAAAGACCAAGTTTTCTCGTTCAATGAGACGACTGATGCTTGGCCGGAAGATTCCACCGCATCCTTGAGGAAGTTCCACCTCCTCGACCACGCACAGGGATTCCGGCAGCGCCGCCGAAATTCGATGCCGATGGTCCCGCACAGATAGGCAGGTTCCCATGGTTCAGAGTCGTAGGATCATCAAGACCAAGGTCGGCATTATCGGCGGCGGCCCCGCAGGCCTGATGCTTTCGCACCTGCTTTCCAAGTCGGGCATCGACAACCTCGTCGTGGAAATGCGCGACCACGAGACCATCCGCAACACCCACCGCGCCGGCATCCTCGAAGCCCAAGCGGTCAAGATGCTCACCGAGTCCGGCGTGGATGGACGCGTGCTCACCCACGGCGACGAGCACGCCGGCATCGACCTGCGCTTCAACGGCGAATCCCACCCGCTGGACTTCCGCGACCTGGTCGATGCCACCGTCACCCTGTATGCGCAGAACGAGGTCTTTGTTGACCTCGCTGCGGCCCGCCAGCGCGACGCCGGAGACGTGCGGTACTCCTGCGAAGTCACCGAGATCCTGGATGTGGAGACCTCCACCCCGAAGTTCCGCTTCACCGATGCGCAGGGCAGCCTCTTCGAGGTGCATGCGGAGGTGATCGTCGGGGCCGACGGCTCACGCTCCTTCGCCCGGCGCCAGATGCCGGAAACTGTGCGCAAGGACTTCAAGGTCGAATACCCCTTCGCCTGGTTCGGCATCCTCACCGAGGCCCCCAAGAGCGCACCGGAGCTCATCTATGCCAACTCCCCGCATGGCTTCGCGCTGATCTCCCAACGGTCCGAGACCGTCCAGCGCATGTACTTCCAGTGCGATCCCAACGAGGACGTCAACACCTGGAGCGATGACCGGATCTGGTCCGAGCTGCAGCGCCGCGTCGATGGGCCGGACGGGTTCACTCTTAAGACCGGGAACATCTTCGACAAAACCGTGCTGAAGTTCCGCTCCTTCGTGCGCGAACCGCTCTCCCACGGCCGCATGTTCTTGATCGGCGACGCAGGACATACCGTGCCGCCCACCGGGGCCAAGGGCTTGAACCTCGCCTTTGCCGATGTGAAGGTCCTCTTCGAAGCGCTGGATTCCTACTTCTCCACCGGCAGCGACAAGTTGCTGGGCGGCTATTCGGAGCTGGCGCTCAAACGCGTCTGGAAGGCGCAGAACTTCTCCTACTGGATGACCTCCATGCTGCACACCCCGGTTGGCGGCGACCCGTTCATGGCCCGGCGCGCCTTGGGCGAGCTGGAAACCGTCACCTCCTCGCGCTACGGACAGCAATACCTGGCCGAGTCCTATACCGGCTGGCCCCACGCCTAGCCTGCACCCCGCTTTTTCTCCACCACACCATTACGCCCCATCGAAAGGAGCACGCAGTGAGCACAGAAACCACAGCGAACGAGACGTTCAACGATTCGCACGTGCTGGACCCCGCAGCCACGACACTCTCGCAGGAAGCCATCAGCCAGGAAATCACCGACATCCATGCGGCCTACCGCCAGTCGGTGGTCGAGGGCAAGAAGGCCGAGACGCAGCCGCGCATCGACTTCGCCCCCTACCGCTCCTCGCTGCTGCGCCACCCCACGAAGAACCTGCACCACGTGGATCCCGAGACCATCGAGCTGTACTCCCCTGCCTTCGGCGAGCGCGACGTGCACGCCCTGGAATCGGATCTGACCATCCAGCACAACGGCGAGCCTATCGGCGAGCGCATCGTGGTGGCCGGCCGCGTGCTCGACGGCGACGGCCGCCCGGTCGCGGGCCAGCTGGTGGAGATCTGGCAGGCCAACGCCGCCGGACGCTACATCCACAAGCGCGACCAGCACCCTGCCCCGATCGACCCGAACTTCACCGGCGTGGGCCGGGCGATCACCGGACCCAATGGCGAATACTCCTTCACCACCATCAAGCCGGCACCGTACCCGTGGAAGAACCACCACAATGCCTGGCGCCCGGCGCACATCCACTTCTCGCTCTTCGGCACCGACTTCACCCAGCGCATGATCACGCAGATGTACTTCCCGGGCGATCCGCTCTTCAGCCTGGACCCGATCTACCAGGCCATCACGGACAAGGACGCCCGCGACCGCCTGGTCGCCAGCTACGACCACTCGATCACCAGCCACGAATGGGCCACCGGATACAACTGGGACATCGTGCTCACCGGGTCCAACCGGACCTGGATGGAAGACGAAGAGGGAGATCACTAAATGTCTCAAGCACCAGAACTCAAGCTAGCCCCCACCCCGGGACAGACCATCGGCCCGTTCTACGGCTACGCGCTTCAATACGAAAACGACAACGAGCTGGTCAACCAGGCCAACCCGAATTCCGTCCGCTTGCACGGGGTCATCACCGACGGCAAGGGCGAGGTCATCCCGGACGCACTGCTGGAAATCTGGCAGGCCGATGAGCACGGAAACGTGGTCTCCAAGGACGGCTCGCTGGTTCGCGACGGCTACACTTTCACCGGCTGGGGCCGCACCGCGGTGGACAACGTCGGACACTACACCTTCACCACGCTGAACCCGGGCGCCACCGAGGCCGGCAAGGCGCCGTTCATCGTGCTCACGGTTTTCGCCCGCGGCCTGCTGAACCGGTTGTTCACCCGCATCTACCTGCCCGAGGACACCGCGGCGCTGGCCAGCGATCCGCTGCTCGCCGCGCTGGATGACGAACAGCGCCAGACGCTGATCGCAACCCGCGAAGAAGATGGTTCGTTACGTTTTGATATTCGCCTGCAAGGAGATCTGGAAACGGTGTTCCTCTCCTACCCGCGCGAAAACTAAGGCTTAGCCGACACCCCGCTGGTTCGCCCCGGCGCCCGAAGTGTTACGGGCGCCGGGGCACCCCGCGGGGTTTTGCCCGTTGCAGGGCACTAGAGTTCTAGAGCAGGGGCAGGCGCCCTTGCAGAGAAGAAGCGAGGAAACGAATGGACGGCGCAGATTACGGCGTGCTCTCCCCCGCATGGGCCGGGACCGCAGTGGCGGCACTGGCCAGCGATGCCGCTTTCGTCCAGGCCATGCTGGATGTTGAGGCCGGTTGGGTGCAAGTCCAGGCTGAAGCAGGCCTGTGCACCGGCCAAGACGCGCAGGCCGTTCGGGCGGTATCCAAGGTAGAGCGCTACGATCTGGCCTTGCTGGCTTCCAAAACTCCTGATGGAGCCAATGCCTTGATCCCGCTCTTGGGCATGATGCGCGAGTTGCTCCACGCCGATGGTGCGCCAAAATCTGCAAGTGCCTCATTGCACCGCGGGGCCACCAGCCAAGACATCATCGACACCGCCTTGATGCTGGTTCTGTCCAAGACTGCCGGCCAGACGTTGGCAGATTTGCGCCGTGCCGCGCAGGGACTGGCTCACCTGGCGCAGGCCAATCGCGGGACTATCTGCATTGCCCGCTCGCTGACCCAGCACGCGCTGCCAACCACCTTCGGCTGGAAGGCGGCCAGCTGGTTGTCGGCAGTGCTCAGCGCCGAGCAGCAGCTGGAATCCGCATCGAAGCAGCTGTCCCTGCAGTGGGGCGGCGCAGTGGGAACCCTCGCTTCCCTCGAGCAGTTCCTGTCGAGCCGAACCGGGGCACCAGCGACCAGCCAGCAACTGGGCACGGATTTGGCGCGCTTGATGGGCTTGTCTGATCCGGGCACCCCGTGGCACACCAACCGGATGCCCATTGTGCAGATCGGTTCAGCACTGGCCGCAACCATTGCCGCGCTGGGGACCTTCGGCGCAGATGTGCTTACCGCCTCCCGGCCGGAAATCGGCGAGCTGTCCGAACCACGCGAAGCCGGCAAGGGCGGGTCCTCGGCCATGCCGCAAAAGCAGAATCCGGTACGTTCGATACTGCTGCGCAATGCTGCGTTCAGCTCCCCCGGTTTGCTCTCCACGCTGTTCACCGCTGCCGGCACCGCCGTAGATGAACGTCCGGATGGCGGCTGGCACTCCGAATGGAACGCACTGCGCGAACTGGCCCGGTTGGCTTCGGGCGCAGCGTTCCATGGGTCTTCCCTCGCCAACGGGCTCATCGTAAATCTTCCAGCCATCGAGCGGAACCTCGCCCTGGGCGGGGATGCGGTGCTCTCCGAACGCCTCGCTACCGTTCTGGCTCCGTTGGTCTCCGGCGGCAAGCCCGCCATCCAGGCGCTGGTGCGCCGCAGCCTGGAGGATGATATTTCCCTGCGCGAGCTATTGCGCTTGGAAATACCAATGCATGATCTGAGCGACCAAGACCTCTTCGAATTACTAGATCCCGCCGGCTACCTCGGTGCCGCGGATCGTTTCACCGAAACCGTACTCGCCGAATACTCGGCACGGAAGGAACTATGGCAGTCCCACAATTAACCCCCTCCCTGTTGCACACCAACAAGGAACTTCCCACCCTCATCGTTGGCCCGTCGCTGGGCACCGCCGTCCTGCCGCTGTGGGCCCCGGCATTGCCTTACCTCAAGGAAAAGTTCCAGGTCATCGCCTGGGACCTTCCGGGGCATGGCGAAAGCAAGCCATCCACCGAAGCATTCTCCCTGTCTGAGCTGGCCACCGGTGTCACCAAGGTAGTCGAAGCACTGCGTGCCGATGGCATTATCGCCGAAGGCAGCAAGCTGTACTACGCCGGTGTGTCACTCGGCGGCGCCACCGCGCTGCAACTGGCCGTGGACTACCCGGGTTACTTCAACGCACTGTCTTCCATCTGCTCCGCAGCGAAGATCGGCACCCCCGAGGGCTGGACCGAACGTGCCGAACTGGTGGCCAAAGCCGGAACCCCGACCATGGTCGCCGGGTCCGCCGAACGCTGGTTCGCACCCGGATTCATCGAGAAGGAGCCGGTGATCTCCACCGACCTGCTGCACAGCCTGCAGGACGCGGACCGCTTTGCCTACGCACACGCCTGCGGCGCGCTGGCCGGTTTCGACGTGCGCGAACAGCTGATCGCAACCACCGATCCGATCATCGCCGTCAACGGCGCACAGGACCAGGTCTGCCCTCCAGCGGACGCTCAGTTCATCGCCGAAAATGCACCCCACGGAACCATGGCGGTCATCGATTCCGCAGGTCACATGGCCCCGGCCGAAGCACCCGAAGAGACCGCAGCCTTGCTGGCTGAGTTCTTCTTGGCCAATTAATTAAGAGAGCCGCTGATATGCCTGATTCACAACGACTGCCCGGCGATGCCTACGACGCGGGAATGGAGGTTCGCCGCGAAGTACTCGGCAACGAGCACGTGGACCGCTCCACCCAGAATTCGAACGAGTTCACCGACGAATTCCAGGAAATGATCACCCGCTACGCCTGGGGCACCATCTGGACCCGTGACGGCCTGCCGCGCACCACGCGCAGCGCCATCACGCTGACCGCCATGATTGCCGGCGGTTACTGGGAAGAGCTTGAAATGCATGTGCATGCCGCCCTGCGCAACGGAATGACTTCCGAGGAAATCAAGGAAGTCTTCCTGCAGTGCGCCATCTACTGTTCGGTCCCGGCAGCGAATGTCGCGTTCAAGATTGGCAAGAAGGTCTTGGATGAGTACGCCGCGCAGGACCCCGCAAAGTAGCGGTTCGCGCCAACACCGGCCAGTGGCCCCAAGAGAATCAGTAGATTCACTTGGGGCCACTGCTCATTTACGCTGGGTAGGGCTTAGGCGTGCGAGTCAATCACTGAGTTTTCAAGCCAAACCCGTTCGAATTCGCTCAGGGCCCTGGAGGACTTGCCATCCGCGGCCAAAGGCACCATCACCGTTGTCGAGTCGAAGACCGGATGACCCTCCTGATAGCCGATCCCGCGTACGCTGAAGGATTTGGTCCCGATGCGGGTAATCCCCATGCGGATCAGCATTTCCGGCTGGTAGTAGAGCGGGCGCAGGTAGTCGACCTGGATCGAGGCGACGACCGTGCCGAATTCGAAGCGGCCGGTTTTGCCGTCTTCACGAGTCCAGCGAATGCGTGCCTCTTCCATCAGCGTGACGATGCGGGCATTGTTCACATGCCCCAATGCGTCCTGATCCGACCAGCGCAATTGCAGCAGGATCTCGGTAGCAGCGGCCAGGTTTTCGGATTTCGCTTCAGTCATAGCTTCCATTGCACCAGATTTCCGGCCGTTCAGCTGCGCCCGTGACCTGCTCATGAATTCTATTGTCCCGTCGTGCAAACCCAACGGCGCGCCTCGCTGTTTGCATCCAGGCAGCTCCAATTCACGGGTTCCGCATAGAATCTGATTTCATCGGTGAACCAATAGGTCTTATCCGGGTCCCATCCGGCGATCGCGCTGGCGAAATTTTCGTCTACTTCAAGGCATTCTCCGGCAAGGCCCAGATATCCGGCCACGCTCAGATGCACGCCGTCGTAGTGCTGCGCGACCAGCGACCAGTCGGGCATCACCCAGGAGCCGTCGCGGCCGGTGGTTCGATACCAGTCGTGGCGTTTGCCCGCGGTGACCTCGATGCCGTATTTGCGGCACAGCCGAACCCAATCGGCACCATGAGAGAGCTCCAGGATCCGCGCCGAGGGCGGCACGCTCGCCGCTCGGGTCACCGCTTGTTCCCAGCCGAAACCGTCTTCGACGCAGCTCAAGCCCACAGGCTGTCTGTCGGCGAAAATTCCGCTGGTGGCCACGAGGTTCATGCTGGGCATGGACCACCAATCGCCGCTGAGGTTTGCGCTGGCCGGTGTCGGCTCTTCGGCGGCAGAACGCTCCTCGGTCAAGATCAGCAGTTCCTTCCAGCGCTTGAGTTCGTTGGCCACGCTGCAGTCTGCGAGTGTCACCGAAGCGCTGGGATCTAGTTGATCAAATTCCACGTGAAACTGTGAGCGCAGATCAACGGGCGCACACCACCATTGCGCATTGCCGGAGTCCGCAATGTGTCCAGCGATTCGTTGCAGCGGCTCCGCGAGCACCGGCGCGGCCAACAGCGTGTCTTCGCCATCCGGTTCCTGCCAGTATCTGGCAGCATCGACTGAGCGTTCCAGCGCCGCCTTCAGGAGCATGTCGGTCACCGCAACTAGCTCGGTGGCATTCAAGAGTTCGGCAAGCTCTTCCAAACCGACTTTGATCCCGCGTCCCACCTCGGCTCCCGGCCCGAACATGACCACGGAATCACCGCGGCATGCTTCTACCTGATAAGCGGCATGGAACATTCCCGAACGCAGCGGATGCTCATCAAAGGCAGGCAGCGTCTGCTCTTCGCCGGCCAGCGCAAATTCCCACAGCAGGCGTCGCCCGCGCCGTCCGGCCAGCAGGGCATGCGCTAAATCCACTTCTGACTCCTAGTATTCGACGCATGAACACGTTAAATAAGCCCAAGACACCGAGTTAGTTTTAACGAGATCGATTATTCGAGATTACCTCAGCAGGGCTTGCTATTTACCTCCGGCTGGCAACGTTGGCTCTGGCCGGCCAAAGGTCCGGCAGATGGTCACCACCCCGGAGGAACGTTCGTGAAATCATTCGCTCGACCCGGCAAAACCAATCGCATCACCCCCGTACGACTCACCGCAGGCGCTCTGGTCGTCGTTGCAACCTCGGTTGCCCTTACCGCAGCGAATTCCTCCCCTATTCCTGAACCGGCTAATACATCCGGCGCCACCTGGGAATCCAGCGCCTACCGCGGCACCGTCGAAACGATTCCCACCCCCACCCAAGACCAGGCTGTAACCCCGAACACCATCAATGGTGTGGTGTTCGAGGACAGCAACCAAAACTCCAAGCATGACTCCAACGAGCCGGGCAGGCCAGGGGTCGCCGTCTCCAACGGACGCGAGGTGACCACCACGGACGGCCAGGGACGCTACGAATTGCCGTCCTTCGAGAATATGACCATGTTCGTCACCCAACCGCGCGGCTACCAGGTGCCGGTTGATGAAAACAACGTCGCCCAGTTCTCCTACACCCACCTTTCGGAAGGTTCACCGGAGTTGAAATACGGCGGAATCGAGCCCACCGGCCCGCTGCCGCAAGCCGTCAACTTCCCGCTGACCCGCAGCTCCGCCACCCAGTCCCCGGAGCAGAGCTGCCTCATCGGCGCGGACGTGCAGACCTACGACCAGGAAGAAGTTGAATTCGCCCGCAACGGCGTCTTCACCGATCTGGCCGAGCGCACCGATTACACCGGATGCGGGGCGCTGTTCATTGGCGACTTGGTCGAAGATGACCTGTCCTTGTTCGCACAGACCCGAGAGCTGACCTCCATGCTCAACGGGCCGGCACGCTTCCTTCCGGGCAACCACGACATGGACTTTGACGCCCTGGACGGCGAGCACGAATTCGACAGCTACCGCGCCCAATTCGGTCCGGAGTACTACTCCTATGACGCTGGCAAGGCGCACGTGGTCGCGCTGAGCACCATCGCGTACCCCACGAAAGTTCCCGCCAAGAAGAGCGACTACACCTATGATCTGGGCGAGCGGCAGCTCCAATGGCTGCGCGCGGATATCGCCAAGGTTCCCAAGAACAAGGCCATCGTGCTGGCCGGGCACAGCCCGCTGCTGGAATTCTTCTACAGCGATTCGCACACCACCAAGCAGGTCAAGGAAATCTACGAGATCCTTGAGGGCCGCGAAGTCGTGTCGCTGGGCGGGCACACCCACATGTCCGAGAACCTGCGTGCCGGGGATCTGCTGGACGGATGGCGTGACGAGGTTGGGGCGGAGGGACTGCCCTTCACCCACCTGACGGTCCCGGCGGTCTCCGGGCAGTGGTACGCGGGCCGAGTCACCGACAGCGGATACCCCACGTCCATTCAGCGTGATGGCACCCCTCCGGGTGTACTGACCCTCGATATCAAGAATGACGTCATCACCGAACGCTTCACCGTCACCGGCGGCGACGAGACCAAGCAGATGGCCTTGGGCCTGAACACCCCGGCCTACCGCGAATGGTACGCACAATACCTCGACCAGCCACGCGGCACGGTGGACCCACTTGAAAATCCCCTGTCCGTGAGCCGCGCCGAGCTCTCCGCAGAGACCTGGCTGACCACGAACTTCTGGATGGGCAGCACCGGTTCGAGCGTGGAGGTCACCCTGGATGGCGGAGAAGCTTCGCCGGCCACCCGCACCCAGCAGATGGCGGGGGAACGTCCACTGGTGGGCGCCGAATACTCCGATCCGGTGGCCATCGCCGAACAGTTCGTCCACGGTGGCGGGCTGGCCGAGAAGACCACCCACCTGTGGCGTCTTGAACTGCCCACGGGATTGCCGGTGGGAGAACACACCGCCGCGGTCACCGCTACCGATGTCCACGGCCGCTCCTTCACCGAGGAACTCACCTTCGAGGTCACCGAGTAGTCTGCAGCAGCTTCTGGTGGCGTCCGCATAATCCAATGCGGGCGCCACCTTCTTTGTGTCTTCGCCTGCCCCGCCGGTCCCGCGCGGCCGACTCATTGGCTCAAAGCTGCGGTGCCAAAGCCCGCCCACGCATATGATGAAGGCATGCGCATTGCTATCTTGGACGACTATCAGAACGCGGCTCGCGACTTCGCGGAATTCGACGAGCTCGCGGCCGAGCTGAACGCCGAATTGACCGTATTCAACGAGCACCTAGGCCACGAGGACAGCGCCGTCTGCACGGCTTTGGAACCCTTTGATGCCATCGTGGCGATGCGCGAGCGCACACCCTTCACCGATGCCCGCTTCCAGCGGCTGCCCAACCTGAAGCTGCTGGTTTCCACCGGCCGGCGCAATGGATCGATCGACCTGGATGCTGCCGCGGCGCACGATGTTCTCGTTACCCATACCGGGTACGTTCCGACCGACGCGGTGGAGCACACCTGGGCGCTGATTCTCGCCGCCGCCCGCCGGCTCGACGTGGAGCTGTTCTCCACCGACTCGCCGCGCACCGAATCCGCGCCCTGGCAGTCGTCCTTCGGCATCGGGCTGGCCGGCAAAACCCTGGGCGTGTACGGCTTGGGGAATCTCGGCTCGCGGGTGGCCAAGGTCGGCTTGGCCTTCGGCATGCGGGTGATCGCCTACAGCCAGAATCTGACCAAGGCCCGGGCCACCGAGGTGGGCGTCGAGCTGGTCTCCGAAGCCGAGCTCTTCGCCACCAGCGACGTGCTCACCATCCACTTGAAGCTCTCCGCGCGCAGCACCGGGGTCGTCTCCGCCAAGCAGCTGTCCTGGATGAAGCCCGAAGCGATCTTGGTGAATACCTCGCGCAGCCGCATTGTAGAAACCCCGGCGCTGATCGCCGCCTTGGAGAACCAGCTGCTGCGGCTGGCGGCCGTGGACGTATTCGATGTGGAACCGTTGCCGGTGCTTGACCAGCTCACCCGCACGCGCGGGCTGATCGCCACCCCGCATATCGGCTACGTGACCGCCGAACAGTTCGAAATGTTCTACCGGGACTCGGTGGAGAACATCCGCGCCTGGGCTAAGGGTTCGCCGATCCGCGTGATGGGCGGCTAACCACCGGCCGGCGGGGCACGAAGTAGAAATGCAGGATCGCTACCACCGCAGCCCAGGCCGCCCCGATGAGCAGCCCCACCACCACGTCCGAAACCCAATGATGCCCGAGGTAGATGCGCGAGGCACCCATGGCGAGAATAAACAGTCCGGCCAGGATAGCGATCAGGTAGGCGTAGCGGCGCAGTCCGTAGACGATGGCCAGATAGCTGGCGATGCCGATCAACGCCATCGCGTTCAGCGTATGCCCGCTGGGAAACGAGAATGATTCGGGCGGCGCGGGTCCGCCTGGGATCCCTTGCGGGCGCGGCACCCGAAGATTCGCCTTCAGCAGCACCGTCAGCAGCACCGAGACCAGCGCCGTGAAGGCGACCGCCGCCAACGGCCAAACGCTGCGCGTGAACCAGCACAGCAGCCCGGTCAGCACCAGCATGATCAGCGTCATTCCCGGGGTGGAACCCCAGAAGTACAGCAGCTCGGCGAGGGACTGCCACGCGGGGACCTGATGCTCCAAGGCCCAGCGGTATGCCGGCTCATCCAAGTCTTTGGCCCAGCCTCCCACATGCAGCGAGACCAGCACCCGACGAGTGAAGTAGAACATGGCAACCACGAGGCCAAAGATGATCCACAGGATCTGCGTGCCGCGGGGCCGTTGGCCTTGACGGAAATACCAGGAAGATCTCATGACTTCCATCGTAGTGGCCAGCCGGGCACACCGGCGATGCCGGCTCATGCGGAAGAATAGTCACATGACGATCAAGGTTTTAGCCATTGGCAAGAAGCACGAGTCCTGGGTGGACGAGGGAATCTCCCGCTACGCAAAACGCCTGAAGAAGCCCTTCGATTTGTCCTGGCAGCTGCTGAACCATTCATCACGCGAGAACGACGCGGCACGCACCGAGGAATCGGCACGGATCCTGGCGAAGATCTCCGCCGATGACTTCGTGGTGCTCCTGGATGAACGCGGCAAGAACGTGGACTCCCCCACGCTGGCGGACACGCTTCGCGCTCCGATCGATTCCTCGCGCAATGTCGTCATCATCATCGGCGGCGCCTACGGAGTGGACACCTCGGTCCACCAGCGCGCGAACTTCGCCTGGTCGCTGTCCAAGCTGGTCTTCCCCCACCAGCTGGTGCGGCTGATCCTCACCGAACAGCTCTACCGCGCCCAAGACATCCTCGCCGGAGGCAAGTACCACCACGTATAAACCGGTGATAGTCCACGGGACCTAGAGTTGGAACACCTCTAGCTGGGGCAGCCCCAACGGTTGCCGCAAGATTCCGGGCGGCCAGCAGTCCCTGGGGCAAGACCGGGCAAAACCGGCAACGGAGATCGTTTTCTCGGGACGCAAAGACCGCAACCCGCCGGTCGGTGACCGGCGGGTTGGCTCCCCGGGCTCGGCTAGCCGACCAGGTTCATGCACCACACGATCCAGGGCAGCGCCACCATATCGATCAGCACGGCGCCGGCCAGCGGCACGATCAGGAACGCCCGCTCGGAGCGGACGCCGAACTTGGAGTTGAAGGCATCCATATTGGCCAGCGCGTTGGGTGCGGCGCCCATGCCGTGGCCGATGAAGCCGGCGACCATGGTGGCCGCGTCGTAGTCCTTGCCGAGCATCCGGAAGACCACCAAGACGGCGAACACCAGAATGAACAGCACCTGCACCACCAGGATGAGCAGCAGGGGGCCGGCCAGCGAGGCGAGCTCCCACATCTTCAGGCTCATCATCGCCAGGGTCAGGAAGAAACCGAGGGTGAACTTCGCGACCAGCTCGACCGCTTCGTCGCTGATCTTGAACCAGCCCAGCTTGTCATTGACGTTGCGGAAGATCACCGCAACAATCATCGCGCCCACATAGGCGGGAAGGGTCAGGCCGGTGATCTCCGAAAGCCAGCCGCCGAGCACCGTGCCGGCAACCATGAGTGCGGCAATGACCACCAGGACGGTCAGCAGCCGGTTGTATTGGAATCCTTCGCCCTGGGCGTTGGCGTCCTCGGTCCGCCGGTCGGTGGCCACCGCAGCCGCGCCATCCTTGCCTCCGGCGGCATTGGCACCGGTCACCATGTTCTTGGCCACGGCCCCGGCTACCGCCATCTTGCCCAGCAGTTCGGCCTTTTCGGGGATCTGCACGTTATGCCGAGCCACCAGGAAGCTGGCGGTCATGCCGCCGAGCATGCTGCCGGCCACCAGGCCGAAGGTTGCCGAGGCAATCGCCACCGTGGTCGCACCCTCGAAACCCATGGCCTCGGCGGTCGGGCCGAAGGCCGCGGCGTTGCCGTGCCCGCCCTCGAGGCCTACCGCCCCGGCCATGATGCCGAGCATCGGCTCGATACCGACGGCTTTGGCCATCCCTATCCCGATCACGTTCTGCATGATCGCCAGCGACCAGCAGGCCACCAGGTAGATGAGCAGCAGCTTGCCGCCCCTTTTGATGGTGGCCAGCGAACCGGCCAGGCCGATGGTCGTGAAGAACGCGACCATGGCGGGAGTCTGCAGCGTGGTATCGAGCTGGATCTGCGCGAGGTCGGTCTGACGCAGCGCTAGCACCAGCAGCGCGAACAAGAAGCCGCCGACCACGGGGGCCGGGATGCAGAAGCGCTGCAGGAAGCCAATCCTGCGCCGCGCCCATTCGCCGCCGGCCAGCAAGATCATTGCCAGAGCCGAGGTCTGCACCAGGTCAAGTTGTATATCCATATAGCTTTTAGCCTTTGCTCATGATGAGGTCGTGGACCAGGCGGGCACCGGTGCGGGCGGTGCGCTGGTCGATGTCGAAGTCGGGATTCAATTCGGCGATGTCCGCGTGAAGCAGCTTGCCGCTGGCCGCCGCCGCCAGCACGATGGCACGCACTACCTCCAGGCCTATGCCGTAGCCGGCCGGCGCGCTCACCCCCGGCGCCACGGACGCGGGCAAGGCGTCCAGATCGATGGTCAGGTACAGGTGGTCCACCGTGCCGGCGAAGCCGGTTACAAATTCCCGCACCGCGTCCAGATTGCCCAGATGGCATTCAGTGTCGAGCAGCACCTGCACACCGAGGTCCTGCGCGCGGTCGAAGAGCAGCTTGGTGTTGGACGCCTCGGAAATGCCCACCGCGGCGTAGCGGAATTGACGGCCTGCGGCCGCCTCGGCCGCGGCGATCTGCGCAAACCCGGTGCCCGAGGTAGCCGCCTGCGCGACGCGCAAATCGAAGTGCGCGTCGATATTCAGGCAGCCCAGGCTCCACGGACCGGCGGCACCCAGAGCCTTGGCGATGCCGGCATAGGACGCGAAGGTGATCTCGTGTCCGCCGCCCAGCCCCACGGTGAATTGGCCGTCGCGCAACAGGCCGGCCAGCGCTTCCGCGAATTCTTCCTGGCCCGCTTCAAGCTCTTGGCCTTCGACCACCACGTCGCCGGCGTCGAAGAGCGTGGCCGGTTCCTGGACAGAGATGGAAGACAACGCCGCGCGCAGCGCCGCGGGGCCGGTCTTGGCCCCGGTGCGGCCCTGGTTGCGGCGCACGCCCTCGTCGCTGGCGAAGCCCAGCAGCGCGGCACCGGCTCCCGCGCCTGCCTGCCACGGCTTGATGCTGTTGTGCCAGCGTGCGTTCTGCACCCCGGGACCGTCATCGCGTCCGGACCAGGGTCCGGCTCCATTCCAGGTCATCTTGTTCCTTCGCTCAGCTTGGCCGCGGGGTCGCGGATACGTTCGGTCAGTTCGGCTTTGCGGAGCTGCCTCTTTCATTCGGCTCGGCCCTTGCACTTGATCAGCAGCAAATTCTCGGCCAGAGAAAATTCTAGGGAACTAATTCGAACCGCCAATTTGCCTGCCTGTTGCCGGTGCCGAAGGCAGAACGACAGTTAAAGTGCCGAAACATGGGGGCAGCAGGGTGATGGGCACTACAAGGTGGAGCGATTCAGCTCTCATTCCAAGCACTCGAATGTGCCAAGAATCACCGATTTTTGGCCGGAATCGGCGGCCCGCAACACGGAAACCCGACAAAAGCTCAGCCGACCGCATTCTTTAACGTTCAAATATTCGATTGGATTCGACCGCTCGAAGCGGCTCGACGTGAGCCTCAAATTCGATGGCTAGGGCCAAACGAGTTGGCGCAGCAAGCCGCGTTTGCGACTGGGTGTCAGGTCAACCGCCGGCCGGGCAGCAGAGGATGGCAGAGCGAATAGCGCCCCTGGCAGCAGCGCAATTCAGTTCGGCTTTGGAGGCCGCAAGGCCTCGCTTAGTCGGTTCGCACCCCTAAGATCGAAGATCTGAGTGAGATTCTTTCCCGGTTCGGGCGAGACCCTCGCAGCCTTCCTCTGGGCGCTGGAGCGGCTCCAGCGGCACGACAGCTCTTTTCGCGAGCTGTCCAGGGCGGTTGGCCTGAGGACTAACGCTGCACTTAAGGCAGTCAAGGCAAAAGCCTGGAGCACCATGAGCATAGGTGTTCCAGGCTTTTGTTCAGTGGTAGGGAAGAAATTTTTACCCTAAGTGGTTTATAGGTATTCCCAAATAATGCCGCCGGCACAGCTGATCGCTCCCAACACACCAAGGCGACGAATGACGAACTTTGCAGCGTTTTTAGGAGTAGCTAGTTCTTGAAGGAACAGCTCAAAAGTTGCAGCACCATGCGAGCCAACACCCAGACAAGCGGTGATTATTCGCTTGACTTCAGGATGAAGCCAACCGGCTGGTTGGGCAATTGTGGAAGAAACAAGGTTTTGAGTATTGGAATAGGCAGGAGCGACTTCCTCAATGATCGTGCCTTTAGCGCTCAGGGTTACGATCCGTCCAGAATCGAAATAACGCATAGCTTTGACATTTACTCCGAAAGCCGGTTCGCCCGCGGCGATCCGCGACTTGTTGATAACCACGAGTGTTGCCGTATCAAATTCTTCCGTGATTCCGGGACCTAGATTATCGCCGAGCTTGCTAGCTTTCGGGGCCTCAATATTTGTCGTAGGGCAATCTTCGAACCGGTTTGAAGTCAGATCGAGCGCCACCGACTTGGGCTGCCCGACAGCGACTGAAGGTACGTTAGGGCTTTCAGCCGCAAGAGCACTGCTTGGTGCTGCTACTAGAAGAGTTCCTACGAGAACCCCCGAGCAAAGCATCACAACGCGCTTTTTAAACATCGACACACATTCTCCAAAATATAAACAAAAGGACGTTGCCTTATCTATTTACTGCTCGTCTTCGTTTCGCGCGGGCCCTTCTTTAGCACGCAGCAGTGAGCGTTCAGATACCACGGTAGAAAACAAGAGCAGTCCCGTTGCAAACATGCCGGGGATATATTTGGTGAAGTCTTTTGGTTGCACTTCTGCGAGCAACCATGACGTTACAAAAAAGACAGCTATCGCCAGAACTAGGGAAACTGAAAAGTAGATTACCCGTTTTTTCTTGTTTGCACCCTGCCAGATGGGCAATGTTCCATCATCTGCGTCATCCTTGGTTAGTCCAAAAAATTTCAGCATTTTTCTCCTGCGTTGCCTGTAGCCTAAACCGAGGGGTACCGTGCCCTCTAAGGGAAAGCTCACCGAACAGAAGACCTGCTTACTCCTGACGATTTGCTATATTGAGCATAGTCAATGCCGAAATACTTGTAAATCATACTTAAGTACGGGGTGTCGAAATTTTCAGAACGAACCGGACACCACAGAGATAAGTTGAGCCTAGAGACGGTGCTGAGTTGCTTAGCATCATCGGTAAACGAGAGCTAAATGCCTGCCCTACTGATTCAGGACGTGGCGCCACGCCTAAAGTGGAACCGAAGTTTCTTCGGTCCTGCTTTATTACTTCTCCCAACAGCGAAGAAACGCAACCTAATATGTCGAAGCTGAGCATGTGCGTCACGCTATGGGGCAGACAGAGTGAATAGCGCCCCTGGCAGCAGCCCGATTCAGTTCAATTCGGATACCAGAAGGCCTCGCTTAGTCGGTTCGCACCCCTAAGATCGAAGATATGAGTGAGATTCTTTCCCGGTTCGGTGCCGCGACCCGCCAGTGGTTCACTGACGTGTTCACCGAACCAACCGCGGCCCAGCAAGGCGCCTGGGATTCGATCTCCAGCGGGCACCATACGCTGGTGATCGCCCCCACCGGTTCGGGCAAGACCCTCGCAGCCTTCCTCTGGGCGCTGGACCGGCTCCATCAGGCCGAAATCCCCAAACCGGCCCTTCCGGGTCTCGAGCCGGAGAAGACCCAAGGCTCGGGCAGCGGCACCAAGGTGCTCTACATATCCCCGTTGAAGGCGCTGGGCGTGGACGTCGAACGCAACCTGCGCTCCCCACTAGCCGGAATCCGCGCCACCGCCCATCAACTGGGCATCTCCCAGCCCTCGGTTTCGGTGGGCGTGCGCTCGGGAGACACTGCCCCCAATGTGCGCCGTCAGCTACTGAAGAACCCGCCGGATATCCTGATCACCACGCCCGAATCCCTGTACCTCATGTTGACCAGCCAGGCGAGGCAAACCCTGGCCACGGTGCACACCATCATCATCGATGAGGTCCACGCCATCGCCAGTTCCAAACGCGGCACCCATCTGGCGTTGTCCCTTGAACGCCTCGATGCACTGCTGCCCGCCCCGGCCCAACGCATTGGGCTGTCGGCCACCGTGGAACCTGCCGAAGAGGTAGCCCGCTTCCTGGCCGGTTCGGCCCCGGCAAATATTGTGCGTCCCATTTCCACCAAGAAATGGGAACTGGCGGTGCGAGTCCCGGTAGAGGATATGACCGATCTGCCCTCGGCGGCGGGCGCCCACGATTTGGGCCCCGGATCTTCGCCAACGGCCGGCGCAAGCATCTGGCCGCATGTGGAAAACCAGCTGGTGGATCTGGTCTTGGCGAACCACTCGACGATCATCTTCGCCAACTCGCGTCGGCTGGCCGAAAGGCTCACCGGGCGGCTGAACGAAATCTACGCCGAACGCGAAGGCTTCGCCGCCGAGAATACCGCAAGCTCCAGCCCGGCGGCGATGATGGCCCAAGCCGGATCCAGCGCGCCCAGCGACCCGCAGGCGCCGCTTTTGGCCCGGGCGCACCACGGTTCGGTCTCCAAGGATTCCCGCGCCCAAATCGAAGAGGATTTGAAGCTCGGCCGCCTGCGCGCGGTCGTCGCCACCAGCTCCTTGGAACTCGGTATCGATATGGGACTCGTTGACCTGGTCATCCAGGTGGAGTCCCCCAATTCGGTGTCTTCCGGGCTGCAGCGGGTAGGCCGCGCGGGGCACCAGGTCGGTTCGGTGTCCAAAGGCATTTTCTTCCCGAAGCACCGCGCGGACCTGCTCTCCACCGCCTTGGTGGTCACGCGGATGCGCGCGGGCGCCATCGAGAAGATGTCCATCCCCGCCAACCCGCTGGATGTGCTCGCCCAGCAAACCCTGGCAGCGGTGGCGATGGAGGAGCTGAGCGTTGAGGCCTGGTTCGATACCGTCCGCCGGGCGGCTCCCTACCAGAAGCTTCCGCGCAGCGTATACCTGGCCACCTTGGATATGCTCTCGGGCAAGTACCCCTCCGATGAGTTCGCCACGCTCAAACCCAGGCTCATCTGGGACCGCGACGCCGGTACCCTCACCGCCCGCCCCGGTGCGCAACGCCTTGCGGTAATTTCGGGCGGAACCATCCCGGACCGGGGCCTCTTCGGGGTATTTCTGGCAGGGTCCGAGGATGACAAGGCGCCCAAGCGCGTGGGTGAGCTCGACGAGGAAATGGTCTACGAGTCCCGCGTCGGGGATGTCTTTGCGCTCGGTGCCACCAGCTGGCGCATCGAGAACATCACCCACGACCGGGTGCTGGTCACCCCCGCCTTCGGGCAGCCGGGCAAATTGCCTTTCTGGCACGGAGACGGGCTGGGACGCCCCGTTGAGCTCGGCGCCGAATTAGGAAAATTCACTACCGGTCTGCTCGCCGAGGAACGCGGCAGCGCCGCGGCAAGGCTAGAGTCCGGAGGCCTGGATCCCTACGCTGCGCAGAACCTGCTGAACTATCTGGGCGAGCAGCGCCGCGCCACCGGCCAGGTGCCCAACCACCAGAACTTCGTGATCGAAAGATTCCACGACGAGCTCGGCGACTGGCGGGTGATCCTGCATTCTCCCTTCGGGCTTTCGGTCCATGCCCCGTGGGCCTTGGCCATCGGGGCCCGGGTGCGTGAACGCTGGGGGTTGGATGCCTCCGCGATGGCCGCGGACGACGGGATCGTGCTGCGCATCCCCGCGATGGACGACGAACCTCCCGGAGCCGAGCTCTTTGCCTTCGAAGCGGATGAAATCCTCGACGTGGTCACCTCGCAGGTAGCCAACTCGGCGCTGTTCGCCGCCCGCTTCCGCGAGTGCGCCGCCCGTGCGCTGCTGCTGCCGCGGATCAACCCGACCAAGCGTACCCCGCTGTGGCAGCAGCGCCAGCGGGCGAGCCAGCTGCTGGATGTGGCACGCAGCTACCCGGACTTCCCGATTATCTTGGAGACCGTGCGCGAGTGCCTGAATGATGTTTATGACCTGCCGGCGCTGAGCGAAATCCTCTCCCAGGTCTCCTCGCGGGCCATCCGCCTGGTTGAAGTGCAGACAGAGCTTCCTTCCCCGTTCGCGCAATCCTTGCTCTTTGGCTATGTGGCCCAATTCCTCTACGAGTCGGATGCTCCGTTGGCCGAGCGCCGGGCCGCGGCGCTGAGCCTGGACCCGGTGCTGCTGGGCGAATTGCTTGGCCGCAACGATGTGCGCGAGGTCCTCGACGCCCAAGTGATCGCGCAGCTCGGTGAGCAACTGCAGCATCTGGCGGAGAACCGCCGGTTCGCCGGCTTGGAGGGCGCCGCGGATCTGCTGCGTTTGCTCGGCCCGCTCACCGCACCGGAACTTGCCCGGCGCCTGCGCCACCCGGAGAACCAAGCTGAACAGCTCGATGAGCCGGCCGCCCGAGCGCACGCCGAAGCGCTGGTCGCGACCCGCCGCGCCTTCACGCTGCGCTTGGGTGGCGAGCTGAGCTATGCGGCCATCGAAGACGCCGCAAAGCTTCGCGACGCCTTGGGCACGCCCTTGCCCACCGGGATCCCGGCAGTGTTTCTGGAACCCGCAGCGCAACCGGTCGAAGACCTCGTCTCGCGCTACGCACGCACGCACACGCCATTCACCGCCACCGAGCTGGCAGCCACGCTGGGCCTGGGAGCTGCCCTGCTGCGTCCGGTGCTGGACAGGCTGGTTGCCGCCGGACGGTTGTCGCTCGGCGCCTTCCGACCGCTGGAACTGGTCCCGGAAGGCATTTCCGGAGACGAGTTCAGCGACGTGTCGGTCCTGCACACCATCCGCACCCGGTCCCTGGCGGCCTTGCGCGCCGAGGTGGAACCCGTCGACCAAGCCACCTACGCGCGGTTCCTGCCGGCCTGGCAACAGGTCGGTTCCCAGCTGTTGGGCAGCGACGGGCTCTACGAGGTGATCGGCCAGCTGGCCGGTTCCGAGCTGCCCGCCTCCGCCCTCGAATCCTTCATCCTCCCGGCCCGGCTGCGCGATTACCAGAGCGCCTGGCTCGACGAACTGACCAGTTCCGGCGACGTGCTGATCTGCGGTGCCGGTGCCGCCGGCGGCAAGGATGGTTGGCTCTCCTTGCACACCACCGAACATGCCGGACTGACCCTCTCCGGCGGGGACCCCAGCGACCTGACCGCACTGGATCTGAAGGTACTCGATTCTTTCCAAAGCACCGGCGCCTACTTCACCGAGGAGCTCGCCGCGCGCATCGAGTCGGAGGACGAGACTCCGCCGACGCCCCAGGAAGTCACCGACTCCTGCTGGAACCTGTTCTGGGCGGGGCTTATTTCGCCTGACACCCTCGCCCCGGTGCGCGGCTACCTTGCCGGCGGCAGCACCGCGCACAAGATCGCCAAACCGGCTCCGCGAGCCCGCGCCGCCCGGCTGAACAGACTTTCGGGCCTGAACCGCTTGGCCCGCGAGCAAGCAGGGCAGTCTGCCCGCTCCATTCGCGGCGGGGCCAGATGGTCCCTGCTCCCTGCCCCGGTCAGCGACCCGACTATCACCGCGCATGCCACCGCCGAGGTATTGCTCGAACGCTACGGGGTGCTCACCCGTGGCTCGGTCGCCGCCGAATCCGTCCCCGGAGGTTTCGGCCAGCTCTACCGGGTCCTGACCAAGTTGGAGGAAGCCGGCCACGCCCGCCGCGGCTACTTTGTTGAAAAGCTCGGCGCCGCCCAATTCTCCACCTCCAACACCATCGACCGGTTGCGCGGCTTCTCCTTGCCCGAGGACCCACGCCGCAAACCAGCCGCAACCGTGCTGGCCTCGACCGATCCAGCCAATCCCTACGGCGCGGCACTGCCCTGGCCGGTCGGCGACACCGGGCACCGCCCGGGGCGCAAGGCAGGAGCCGTGGTCGGCCTGCTCGACGGATCGCTGAGCCTCTACCTTGAACGCGGTGGCCGCACGGTCCTGACCTTCGGGGAGCACGAAGAAGCGGCCTGGCAGCTCCTCGCCACCGAATTGGTGGCGGTCTTGCGGGCCGCGAAGATCGACAAGATCGCCATCGCAACGGTCAATGGCCAGGCCGTCGGATCCCACCCGTTGGCGGCACCGCTGCTCGCGGCGGGATTCTATTCAACTCCGCAGGGCATCCGGTTCCGCCGGTAGACCATAAAACGAAGGAGCCCCATGCCCGAAGGCGATTCGGTATACCGTGCCACCGCACGGCTGCACCAGGCGTTGGCCGGCCAGCGGCTGATCCGCAGCGACTTCCGGGTGCCTCAGCTGGCCACCACCGACCTGGCGGGTTACACCGTTCACGAGGTTCGGCCGCGCGGCAAGCACCTGCTGATGCGCTTGAGCCCACCCGAAGGCAGCGGCCAGGCACCGTTGACCTTGCATTCCCATTTGCTGATGGATGGCCGGTGGGATCTCTACGCGCCGGCGGAACGCTGGAAGCGTCCCGCGTATACCGCCCGTGTAGCCCTGCATACCGTTCCCTGGACGGCCGTCGGGTTTGATATCGCCCAGCTCCAGCTGGTGCCCACCGCCGAGGAGCAGGGGCTGGTCGGCCACCTCGGACCGGACCTGCTTGGGGACAACTGGGATCCCGAGCTTGCCGCCCGGAACCTGCTCGCCGATCCCGAGCGGGTCATCGGAGAGGCACTGCTGGACCAGCGCCTGTTGGCCGGAATCGGGAACATCTACCGCTGCGAGGTGCTGTTCCTCACCAGGGTTCATCCGCTGGCCCCCGTGGGCGAGGTCGAGAACCTGTCCGCGGTCATCTCGATGTCCCACCGTCTCCTGCAGCTAAATAAGAACCGCGGCCGCCGTGTCACCACCGGGGATCCACGCACCAGAGAACCGTTATGGGTCTACGGCCGCGCCGCGAAGCCTTGCCTGCGCTGCGGGAGGAGCGTGGCGGTATTCAAGCTTGCCGGGCAGAAAACCGGGATGGAACGAGACTGCTATTACTGCCCGAATTGCCAGGCAATGAAAGAATAGGTCCCATGGCAATGCTCTCCCCACTCCCGGTTCGCAATGGCGTCAACGCAACACGCTTGCGTGTGCCGAAAAACGGACCGTGGGAAACCGTGGCCGAGTACCTGCTCGAACGCTTCGGGCACGTGGATCCGCAAGGGCTCATGCGCCGCTTCGAAGAGCAGGAAATCGTGGGCCTGGGCGGGGTGCCGCTCAGCGCCAGCACCACCCTGGGCGAGCATGAATTCATTTGGTACTACCGCTCCTTGCCCGTTGAGACACCCATCCCCTTCGAAGCAAAAATACTGCATCAGGATGAGCACCTGATCGCCGTGGACAAACCGCATTTCTTGCCTTCCACCCCGGGCGGCCGTTTCATTCAAGAATCCGCGCTGGTGCGACTTCGCAACCAGACCGGCAACCCCGAGCTGGTTCCCATGCACCGCTTGGACCGCGCCACCGCAGGTGTCATCCTCTTCGCGGCGAACCCGCAGACCCGTGGCGCCTATCAGATGCTTTTCGAGAATCGAAAGATCTCCAAGAAATACCAGGCGGTCGTGGCCCTGCAACCGGGTGACGGATTGGAAACCGGGCGCGTGCTCGAAGCCAATGGGGAACACCCCAACGTACGGACCACCGAAGAACTTCATGGTTTGCTGCAGAGCATGCCGTTGGTCTTCGAAAACCGGATGGCCAAGGTCAAAGGCCAGTTGCGTTCCACCGTCGAAGACGGGATTCCCAATGCGCAAACGCGGATCTCGCTCGGTGCCCTCGGCATCAGCAAGGGGCATCATGCCGGCCTGCAGGTCGCGCTGATGGAGCTGGATCCGTTGTCGGGTAAAACCCACCAGCTTCGGGTTCACCTTGCCTCGTTGGGGTTGGGCATCATCAACGACGCCTTCTACCCGCGCTTGTGGGATCTGGCACCGGATGATTATTCGCGCCCCCTGCAGCTGCTGGCGCACACGATTTCATTCATCGACCCGCTAACCGGGCAGCCGCGCAGTTTCAGCTCGCGGCAACGCTTAATCGAGGCGCCTTAGCCTGCGGCTCTTCTAAAATCCGTTGGATTATCCTAGGCTGTTGCACACACCTGGCGGTTACTCATACCGCAGAAGAAGAAGTGCCTACCCAAGGACGGTACCCCGATGGCAGAGCCGCAGCCCACCGAGAATTTACGTTCGCTAGTGGACTCGGCCCAAGAGGCGATCGCCGCGGCATCGCAGAAGCAGAGCCTGCAATTGCCCTACGCAGCCCCGGATCGCCGTCCCAACCCTGTGGTGGAGACCTTCGACAAGGTCCGTGCAGCGCTCTTTGCCCTGGCCGCGGCCCTGCTGCTGGTCACTTCGCTGAACTCCGCCTTGGGGACCAGTTCCAGCACCCAGGGCGGCTTGCTCGATACCTCACCGGTGCTTGCCTTTGTGTGGCCGGCCATCGCGATCATCATGATCGCCAGTGCAGGATACTCGGTACTGCCGCACCAGCTATCTTCACGCAGGCAGCGGGCCATCACCGTCTATGTGCTATCCGCCGTGGCGCTCATGGCCTGCGCGCTGACCTTCACCGCCGGGTTCCTCCACTGGCCAGGAGCCCTGCTGGCCACACTGGCGACCGGTTTCGGGATGTACGGCATGCTCCAAATGAACCGGAACACCGCCCGCAATCACCTCGAACGTATCGCAACCGATTTGCCGGTCAGTTTTTTCACCGGCTTTTCGCTGGTCTTCACCCTGCAGCTGTGGATTGCCGCGGCCGGCTGGAACCGTCCGGAGCACCTGCTGGCGATCAGCATCGCCACCGTTTTAACAACTCTCCTGGCCGCCGGATTTGCACAGACCGAACGCGGCCGCCACGCCCTGGCAACCGGTTATGGCTTTGGCATGTTCGCCGCCGCCTTTCAGGCCTGGCGGCAGGAGAGCGCACCGCTGTGGTTCGCAGCATTGCTGGTTTTCATGGCAATAATCGTGTTCATCTGCGCCGAAAGCCGGCGGTTCCAGATCAGCCACGCCGAGCATCGCAACCAGCGGGGGTTGCGCGCCGAGGATTAACGCGGTGCCATGCGGATGGCACCGTCCAGTCGGATGGTTTCTCCGTTGAGCATTGGGTTGGAAACAATGTGCGCCACAAGATCAGCATATTCTTCCGGACGTCCCAGCCGTGAAGGGTGCGGCACCTGCGTACCCAAAGAATCCTGGGCCGCTTGCGGCAGCGAGTCCATCATGGGGGTGTGGAAAATTCCCGGAGCGATGGTCATCACTCGAATCTGGTGCGCCGCCAGCTCGCGGGCCAACGGCAAGGTCATGGCGGCCACGGCGCCTTTGGATGCCGCGTAGGCGGGCTGGCCGATCTGACCGTCAAAGGCTGCCACCGATGCGGTATTGATGATCACTCCCCGCTCGCTGGTGCCCTTCGCATCGAGCACGGCCTCGCTGTGCGCCATCGCTTCGGCGGCGAGACGCACCACGTTGAAGGTGCCGGTGACATTGATTTCGAGGACCTTGGCGAACTTCTCCAGCGGGAGCACTCCCTCGCGGCCGAGCACCTTGCCCGGAGTCGCCACGCCGGCACAGTTCACCACGACGCGCAGATGCCCCAACTCGGAAGCGCGTTGCACCGCAATGGCCACGTCTTCGGCCCGGGTGACATCCGCGGGGACGTAACGGACGTTTGCAGAAATCTGGCCCGCAATTTCGTCTCCGTCTTCACGGGGAAGATCAAGCACCACCACGTGGGTGGCGCTCTGGGCGAGTCTTTGTGCCGTAGCTCGACCCAGACCGGATAGCCCTCCGGTGACTAGCGCGACAGTATCCTGCAGTTCCATCGAATCCCCTTTTTTGGCGTTGTTGACTTGGGATTTAGCCTAACGGCCACGAGAAGATTTGAGAAGAGTTCGCATTTGGGAACGGCAAAACCCCCACAGATTTTCACCTGCGGGGGTTTTGTCCGGTGTCGAATTAGTGCACGGCAGAAGTGCTCTCGGCCTCTTCCGTCACGAGCTGTTTTTTGCCACCCATCAGGAAACCGATGATGAGGATGCCGACGGAGCAGGCGGCTCCCACGAGGAAGCCCGGGGCGAAGCCCTCGACGGCTGCGACTAATTCGTCGGTTCCCTCGGCAAGCTTCGAAGCGGTGGTAGCGGCAACGACGCCAACCACCAATGCGGTGCCCAGGGCGCCGCCGAGCTGCTGCAAGGTGGAGAGCAGGGCGGAACCGTGCGAGTGCAAATGATGCGGCAAGGGGTTCAGCGCGGTGGTGAACGCAGGGGTGAAGATCAGCGCCAGGCCCAGGCTCATCGCCAGATGCAACAGGACCAAAAGCCAGATCGGGGTCGTTGAATCCAGAATCATTGCATAGGCAAGCATCACCGCGGTGAGCACCAAGGCACCGGGAACAACCAATGGTCGAGGTCCGACCTTGTCATACAGCCGACCGACGAATGGGGCCAGGATTCCCATTAGCAGGCCGCCGGGCAGCATAATCAGACCCGTAGTCAGCGTCTCCATGCCGAGCACATTGGTGAAGAACATCGGCAGCAAGATGATCACACCGAAGAGCGCCACCATCGCGAACATCATCAGTACCAGTGAAAGGCTGAAATCGCGATAGGTCAGCGGTCGCAGGTCCAGCAGTGCCTTATCTTCACGTTGCAGCCGGCTTTGCAAGACGGCGAACGCCACCAAGCAGAGCAATGCGACGAAGAGAATCCCAAGGTTAAGCGGCGACGCACCGGCTGCCGAGAGGCGGCTGAGGCCGTAGACCAGACCACCGAAACCGGGCACTGCCAGCAGGATCGAAGCGAAGGACAGCGGGGCCTTCGCCTGCCCCGGTTCGTTGCCCAGACGTGGAGTGCCGATGACCAAGGCAAGGATCGCAATCGGAATGATCACGATGAACATGAAGCGCCACGAGAGGTACTGCAGAATCAATCCCGAGAGTGTCGGGCCGATGGCAGGAGCCACCGAGATCACGATCGATACGTTCCCCATAAGCACGCCGCGACGCGATGGTGGGACCAGATCGAGAATCGTGGTCATCAGCAATGGCATCATCACCGCGGTGCCGCAGGCCTGAATGACGCGGGCTACTAGCAGCACTCCGAAGCCGGGGGCCACGGCCGCCAGCGTGGTGCCCAGGGCAAACATGCCCATGGCCAGCAAAAAGACCTTGCGGGTGCTCATCTTCTGCAAGAGGAAGCCGGTCATTGGAATGACGACGGCCATGGTGAGCATAAAGATCGTAGCCAGCCATTGAATAGCGTCGGCGGTGACATTGAATTCGATCATGAGTACGGGCAACGCCACGTTCATGATGGTCTCGTTGAGGATTACCACGAAGCTGGATACGATCAGCACCGCAATCGTGGTGAAGTTCTTTTTGCTCAAGCGCTCTGGGGCGTTCGTCAAGGCTGGACACTGCTTCCGAGAGAAGTTCGAGGAGAAAAATACCGCCAAAATAAGGTGAAACGGTGCAACTAATCCTACAGTTCGGCCTTTTAATGCACCAGAGTGAATAGTTCTGATCGACAGTGAATTACGCAACACAGCGGGAAGTTCACCACGGTCGAGCAAATATGTATGAAGATGGTTCTATGAACGTGCGTACGCCCGACCCTTATCCAGGCTGGCTCAACGAGGAGGACCTCTACGAAGCCCGCCAACGCCTCCCCATGCTCTACGTCGAGGCCATTCCGGTGCGCCTCGATCCGCTCGGCTACGTCAATGAGGTGGGTTTGCTGCTCACCGGCGACGAGACGGGGCATATGCTGCGCACCTTTGTCTCGGGCAGAGTCATGTACCGCGAGACCATCCGTGCCGCCCTGATCCGCCACATTGAGAAGGATCTGGGCACCATGGTCCTCCCCCAGCTCCCGGCGTCTCCGGTCCCCTTCACCGTCGCCGAATACTTCCCATCTCCCAGCGAGACCGGGCTGACCGACGATCGCCAGCATGCCGTGGCGATGTGCTATATCGTTCCGGTGCGTGGTGAATCCACCCCGCGTCAAGACGCGCTCGAACTGACCTGGCTTTCGCCGGCGGAAGCGCTGAGCGAAGACATTCAGGGCGCGTTTGCCGGGGGCCGCGGAAATATTCTCCGTCAGGCATTAGCGCATGTCGGAATAAACATTTAGCCAGGTTGCTATCCGTTTGCCTCGGTGATTCCAAGTCGCCGCCGCATTTGGTTTCCAAACCAGCTGCCGAGCAAGACGCCCAGGATGCCCACCGCGGAACCAATGATCGTTTCGACCACACGGTCGTACATCACCGCGGTGGACAGCCCGGTGATCAGGGTGGTACCCACCAGGGCCAACGGAGTGATGAAAACCTGCGCGAGGAAATAATTGCGCATCACCAGCATCTCGGCCAAGAACTGGAACAGCCCGATGAAGGCAACTAGTATCCACATGGCCGGGTTGATCAGAATCAGCACCGCGATGAGCAGCATGCCGGCCAAGGTGCCAAGTACACGGTGCACGCCACGGCGCACGCGCAACGCGGTGGTGTGCCCGGCGAGCGGAACCACGGCCGCCACCATGGCCCAATAGTTGTGCCCCGCTTCGACCTGGCTGCCAACGATATTCGCCAGGGCACCGGCCACACCGGCGGTCAGCACATAGAACAGGCCTTCCCACCAGATAGCCTTGCGCACGTTATCGGACAACGGCGGCACCGGGGTGCGTTTCCACAGGCTTGACCACTGGCCGAGGGCGCCGCTGGCCCCGATGAACAGCGCCAGCAGGATCGTCGCCGCGGCGGCGAACATCGCTTCGCCAAAGGGTGCGGGCTTGGCGATCGAGGCAATCGCCGCGAAGGCGAAGATGTGGAACAGCGAACCGCCCGGACGCAACCGCAGATACCCGGTGACTACCGAGCAGACGCCGGCGACAAGGGTTGTCGCCCCCACCACCTGCCAAGCCTTGAGTTCCGGATTGTCATGGTCGATCCAGAAGGTCGAAGCCAGCAGCGCCAACCCGATCACCACGAAGAACAACAGCCCGGAGCGGGTCTGCATGCGCAAGCGGTTCCAGTAGCCATCCACGCGCCCGTAGACGCCGGTAAAGGCGCCGAAGACCACGAACACCATCAGGTCCAACCGGTCGATCAGGAGCAAGAAGATCAGCGGCGCGAAGACCCCAACGGCAGTACGTAGTCCGATCCAGTGGTCTTTCCGAGCAGGTCCGAGGGTTATCAACGATCGCGCGGATTCCTTGAGATTCTGGAGATTCACTGGATCCTTTCGTCGCATTCGCCACAGTGCAGTTACTTGCATTATTCGCCTTTAACCAAGTCGACCGCTAGGTTTTGGCTCACTTTCGGGTTGTCGTTTTCCTCACCCGGCTACACATACGGCACACTTGGTACGTGTCCGAGAAGAACTTTAACCCCAGCACCCCGCATTCCCGCCAAGCCGAATTCGGTTTCGAGGTAGGCACGCGCCTCACTTCCCCCGAAGGCTCGGAGATGTTGGGCCGCACCGGCGTCATCAACACCCCGCACGGGCAAATCAAAACTCCTGCTTTTATCGCGGTGGGCACCAAAGCCACCGTCAAGGCACTCACCCCGGTTCAGGTAGCGGAGCTTGGCGCCCAAGCGGTACTAGCCAACGCCTACCACCTCTACCTGCAGCCAGGTGCCGACATCCTCGATGAGGCTGGCGGCCTCGGCAAGTTCATGAGCTGGCAAGGCCCGACCTTCACCGACTCCGGTGGCTTCCAGGTCATGAGCCTCGGCTCGGGCTTCAAGAAGGTCATCGACATGAAGTCGGTGGATCAGTCCGGTCCGGACGACGCGGTAGCCCCAGGCAAGGAACGCCTGGCAAATGTCGACGACGACGGCGTCTGGTTCAAATCCCATCTCGACGGCAGCAAGCACCGCTTCTCGCCGGAAATTTCGATGAATGTGCAGCACCAGATCGGTGCAGACATCATGTTCGCCTTCGACGAGCTGACCACCTTGCAGAACTCGCGCGGCTACCAGGTTGAGTCCTTGGAACGCACCCGCTTGTGGGCCCAGCGCTGCATCGCCGAGCACTTCGCACTGACCGATTCACGTGCGGGCAAGGATTACCAGGCCTTGTTCGGCGTCATTCAGGGCGCCCAGTATGAAGACCTTCGGCGCAAGGCCTGCCAGGACCTTGGCGCGATGGCCTTCGACGGTTTCGGCATCGGCGGCGCCTTGGAAAAAGAGAACCTTGGCACCATCGTCGGCTGGTGCTCCGAGGAACTGCCCGAAAACAAGCCACGGCACCTGCTGGGGATTTCCGAGCCGGACGATATCTTCACCGCCATCGAGAACGGCGCCGATACCTTCGACTGCGTCTCCCCCACCCGGGTGGCCCGCAATTCCGCGTTCTACACCCCGCACGGACGCTTCAACCTCTCGGGGGCCCGCTACAAGCGCGATTTCACCCCGCTGGTCGATGGCTGCTCGTGCTATACCTGCCAGAACTTCACCCGTGCCTACATCCACCACCTGCACAAGTCGAAGGAGCTGCTCAGCCACACGCTCATTTCGATCCACAACGAGCACTTCACCGTATCTCTGGTGGACTCGGTCCGTGAAGCCATCGAGGATGGCAGCTTCTTTGCGCTGAAGGAAAAGGTCCTGGGCGAGTACTACAAAGGCGAACCCGACCCGCAGGGCCTGCGCGGCTAACGGCGCGGAGCATTAAAAACGGCGGCGGGTTGCCCACCACGGTTCAGGCCGAGCACGGGTAGCCCGCCATCGCGCTGTCCTCGGCGGCTAGCTGATCCTTGCGGTTTGCTGTTCGCCGGCGCGGCGCAGGGCAAGATAGCCGGGGTATGCGCATAGCGTGCTCAGCGCCCACACTCCCCACGGCACCGGCGACCCCGGCGCCAGAAGCAAGAAGAATATCGGCAGCCCCGAGGCCAACGCCTGCAGGAAATGACCAAATTCCTTGAGCGCCAACGCACCGGTGTGCAGCTCATTGGCTGATCCGAGGATCAAGGATTCCCAGTCGCGTTCCCCGCGCGTGGCCCGGCCCCACATCGCTGCCGTGATGCCACAGGCAGCCACCAACAGCCCGGCGCACCAAGGCCAAATATTCGCGCTCGGGATCATTCCCAGCGCGGCCGGCAACGCCGAACAGATGAGCAGCCCACCGAACGCCAAACCCAAGGTGAACCCCAGGGCGGGGCGTACCAGCCGGCTCCGCGGCAATCCCAGCAGCTGGGCTAGACCCGGTTGGCTGGCCAGTGGCCGGTTCATTTGGGAGAGGTTCTCCGTCAGCAGGCATAGTGCAAGCACCAGGAATCCGGTCAGCGCAAGCGGGTTGGCGATGCCGCGGACTCCCAGCGTCAAGGCCAGGGCCGTGAGGACCAGGCTCAGCGGTCCATGCCAATACCTGCCTCGCAGGTAGCGCAGCACCAAGATCTGAAGCACCACCGGCAACCTGCGCAGCGTACTGTGGGCCAACCTGGTCCGTGCGTTGCGCCCCGCGTTCGGCACCGGCAGGACTCCTCCCAGGTCCATCTGGATCATCGATCCGACCAGCTGGTTCTGTACCTGCCCGGCCTGCCGCATGGAATTCGCGTCCAAGCGCTCGATCCGGCTGAACGCCAACCATGTGGCGGCCGCTGCGAGCACTAGCAACCCGGAGCAGGCAACGGCCCAGAGGCTCGGTTCAAAGACCAGCTCTCCGAGCCGCCCGTAGACTCCCTGAAGCCAGCGGTTCCCGAACAGCAGCAGGCTCCAGGAAATACTCAGTCCCAGCAAGAGCAGTAACCAGAGCGTCCGGCACACCCGGAGCGCGGCTCTTTGCCGGGCGCCGATTTGCGCGAGCGCGGCCAAGGCACCCAAGAGCGCCCCGGATGCTGCGGCGGCAGCAATTCCCAGCAGCAGCACTTCTGCGGTGAATCCTCCGGACAGCGCAAAGAGGCACACAAACCACAGGACTCCGACGAAGATATTCGCCAGTGCACCAAGCGCGATGGCGCTGCCGAGAGCACGCTGCCTGACGGCGCTGAGCTTGATGGGCAGCGGCAGCCACCAGCTGGCCTTGTCCGGGGAAAGCCCGCATGGGCCGAGATAGAGCAGCCCACGAAATACACAGAGCAATAGTGCCGGGATCAGTACGATCGCCAGATCCTGCAGGTTCCAGACCGCGCTTGGCAGATCCAGCGCCGCTATGCCACCGCCCTGCAGGGCAAAGATCACCCCGGAGAGCACGCTGAAGAGATAGGCGAGGGCAATGACCGCCAACAGCACCCAGATATAAGCATCGGAGAATGCGTCGAATCGCGCGGAATGATCCCGTCGCTTGCGCATCCGGGTGATCATTTCCCGTGGGTCGTAGCCGCCCAGTTCGTCGGCTTGCTTGCTAGCGCTCAAGCCACAGCGCCCCGGACTGCGCGTCCACCGTTCGCGCCTGGCCGCCGTGCAGCATCAGCGCACTTTCGAGGCAGTCGCGGACCATCAGCGGATCGTGGGTGACCGCAAGGATGCTCACGGATTGCTCGCGCAGCTGGGCCAGCCTGCGATACAGCCGGACCCTGATCCGTTGGTCGAGGCGCTGCTCGGGTTCGTCGAGGATCAACAGTCTTGCCGGGCGGACCAGCGCCGCGGCTAGGAGCAATTTGCGCCGCTGCCCGGAAGATAACTCCCGGGGCTGCTGCTTGGCAATCTGTTGGAGCTCGAAAAACTCAAGTTCTCGGGTGACCGCGTCATTCCAGTCTTGCACCCCATGGCCTCGCGCCACCATTTCAAGGTGTTCTGCCACCGTGAGTTCTTCAAAGAATACGCCGTCGCTCACCTGGACCGCGACGTCCTTGCGGAAGCGTGCCGAGCCTTCGTCGAGGGCTGCACCATGAAAGCTGACCGTACCGGAGATCGCCGGCTGCAAGCCCAGCACCGTGCGGATCAAGCTGGATTTCCCGCTGCCGTTGGCCCCAATGATTCCCAGACCGGCACCGGGCGTCAACAACAGGTTGATCGGTTCGCAAAGGGCCTGACCGGCGTAGCCGATTTCCAAGTGCTCGACTGCCAGTTGCACGTTCCCTATGCTCATCTCTCAACAGTATCTAGTGGCCTGCCTCCGGGGCATCGTCCAAACTGCTGATGGGGTTCGTGTCTTACCGTGCGGCAAGCAGCGCCGCATAGCTAGGTTCGCGCTTCTTGAACCAGCGGATCACCAGCGAGGTGATTGGCACGAAGCTGATCTCCACCGCCGTCTTGTAAACGAACCCGACCACGACATAGTTGATGAAATTCGGCATATCGGTGATTCCGATAACCGGAGCCGCAATGGCGCAGAAGATCAGCGTGTCCAGGAATTCGCCGACACCGCTGGAGCCGATCAACCGTCCGATGAGCCCGCGTTCCCCGAATCGCTGCTTCATCCGCACTAGCACCCACGAGTTGGCCAGTTGCCCCACCAGGAAGCCCAAGCCCGAGGCAACCACGATCTGCCAGATCGGCCCCAAGGTGCGTTCGAGGGCTTCTTGGCCGTCGTAGAATTCTGCCGCCGGCAGCTGGATCATAATCCAGAAGGCGAACACCGCGAAGAAGGCCAAGGCGAAGGTGATGAGAATCGATCGGCGAGCGGCCTTGAGGCCATAGACCTCTGAAATCACATCGCCCATGATGTAGGCCAATGGGAAAAGGAAGAACCCGCCATCGGTGATGAATGGGCCGATGGCCACGCCCTTCGACGCACCAATATTGGAGAGTATGACGACCGCTCCCATCAGCGCGAGCACTGCGGAGAAGTATGGAGATCCGGCGGCGGCAAAAATTGCTTTTGAAGGCCGCGCGGCTACTGATTTGGCGTTAGTTTCGCCCATGAAAATGTTCCTCGTTAAAAGTGGTTCGCCAAGACTCCGCGTGGACCGACACCCAGATACCAGCAACTCTTCGCTGATCTGTGGTTATGTGCCGGAGCGCTGTCCCGCTGTATTAGCACTTGCCTTGCCAGTATCCCACGGAGCCATCACAAACTCACCGTGACCTGCTTCACGGCAACCGGAGTTTGATATCCATGAAATTTTCAATCAGCTATCTCACCTTGTGTTCTTCAAAATATGAATTTGAGGAACCAAAAATGGCAGTGACTCGCTCCGCACGCTTCAGCGTAATCAGACTTGATTTTTGAACGCGTTCAATACTTGGATACACTTGACCCGTATGGAAATTATTCGCGAGCCAACGCAGCTCAAAGAACCGCGTACCGGCAAGGGCCAGCAGACCAAGGCCAAATTGCTTCGCACAGCTCTGGCGGCTTTCGCCGAAGACGGCTACCAAGCGGCGAGCATGCGCGCCATCGCCAACCGGGCCGGAGTTTCCCTGTCGCACGCCTACTATTACTTCCATTCCAAAGAAGACATCGTCCTCGAATTGCTCCTATCCTTGCGGGCGGAGCAATACGCGCTATGCAATGGCCAACTCGACGACGGCAACACCTTGGAAGCGAATATCCATACGGTCTTCAACTCAAATCTGCAGGTGATGGAGAAGTACCACGATTTCGGGCCGGCATTCTTGAAGGTCTTGCTCTCGCGCGATCCCGAAAACAGTGAACTGGCTCAGCTTGAGATGTCGCTGTGGGAACGCGCGGTCGCTGGCGCGCGGCCACTTCCCCCGCTAGGTATTCGGCGTGAGCTGCCAAGGTTCCTCTGGCTGCTGTCCAGACAGGTATTCTCCGCTTGGGCCTACGACAGTTCACCCGATCAGCGACGTTCGCGAGCGCTGATGCGCAACGTCGCTCCCGTCGTCGGCAAGTTTGCAATCCTCTGCCGCCTGCCGGTGGTGCGTTCCCTTTTCGAAGATGTGCTCGCCCTGATGGATTCCAGCGGTGACCAAAATGCGGAACGTGGCAGTACCGCCACCGAAACAAGCCGCCAGTCGAACATCACCAAGGCAAAGGCCTCGTAGCAGCTGGCCTTGGTGTAATTTGGGCGGTTGCCGCCCCTTCCTCCATGGAAGCGCTCGATCCGCTGGGTCCGTGGCATCGCGGGGCGCAGGTTCCGCTTCATGGTTCCGTGCTCGTCGCCTTTAAGGCGTAAAGTCGAAGTACCGACCTAATTACTTCCGAGATGCTTAGGAGCGAATCTCACGATGAGCGGAACTGCGACTCCCCTGCCGGAGTGGACTGAAGGCTACGCACTCCTACGCGACCGCATCGCCTCATTCCCTGGCCCAGATCAGTTGCGCTCGGTTGATCTGAACGGCGACGATCCTGAACTTTTACGTTATTGGCCCAGAAACGACTGGGTTCCAGCCAACGAGTATCGTCGTGTCATCCTGCTCGGGGCGCCGAATCCGGCAGTTGCCTCTTCGCTCAGTTCGGCCGGTTGGCATGAAACCGCAACGCTGAACCTCCTGGCAGCCAAACCGGAGGACGTAGAGCAGGTCGTCAAGCTGGCCGAGACATCGACCGCCTTCGAAGCTCCCATGGACAACTACGACGTAGTTGAGGTGGCCGAATTCGATCGCCCGGTAGCGCGCGGACGAATGCATTATGGTTCAACTTTTGGACTCTTGTCCGACCCGGATCTGTACGCACCAACGAACCCGGATTTGGCGCGGCGCGCAGTACTGGCAAATTTTGCCGGAGCCGCTTACAGCCATGATTTGCCATGGATTCTTCTGGTTGCCGCCGCGGAACATTCCGAAGCGATGACAGAAGGCTGGTCCAAAGCCACTAAAATCAGCATTTGGCAGCAAAGCTAAACACCTATTCAATCCGTACTACCTTCAATTGGGACTATGACTACTACAATCAACACCCCAGGCCCAGCCCTGACCTTGACCATTGCCGGTTCGGAAGCCACCGGAGGCGCCGGAGCGCAGGCAGATTTGAAGACCTTCCAAGAGCTAGGCACCTACGGAATTGTTGCCCTGACCTGCATTGTGTCATTCGACCCGAAGGCCTCGTGGAATCACCGTTTCGTGCCGGTAGAGCAGCAGGTCATCGCCGACCAGCTCGAAGCCATCCAAACCTGCTACGAGGGCCAACTAGGCACCGTCAAGCTTGGCATGATGGGATCACCAGCTACGATCAACACCGTTGCCACCGCACTGAAATCCCAGCAGTGGAACAACGTGCTGTTGGATCCGGTGCTGATCTGCAAGGGCCAGGAACCAGGGCACGCGCTGGACACCGACGAAGCGCTGAAATCGAACCTGCTGCCGCTGGCAAGCTTTGTCACCCCAAATCACTTCGAAGCCGAGCAGCTCTCCGGACTGAGCATCAACAGCGAGGATGACCTTGTTGCGGCCGCCAAACAGATCCATGCCATTTCCGGTGCCGCAGTCCTGGCCAAGGGCGGCGTGCGCATTGCCGGCGAAGACGCAATCGATGTCTTCTACGACGGAACCACCCTCGAAGTGCTGCGCGAAAAGAAGATCGGCGAGGTTGCCGTCTCCGGCGCAGGATGCTCGCTCGCTGCAGCGGTGACCGCCGAGCTGGCCAAGGGTGCGACACCGCTGGAAGCGGCGCGCACCGCCAAGGCTTTTGTTACCGAAGGCATCCGCAACCGCGTCGCCGGAAACACCCCCTTCGATGCGCTCTGGCAGGGCGGCCGACGCTAACAGCACTTGCGTCGTAGCAGGCAAAGGCCACATCTGCGGGTGTGGCCTTTGCTATGATTGGAAAATCGCGGCTCCAGCTTGAGCCTGGAGACCACACTGTAAAGTCGTTGCGTGCTCAGGGCACGCGGTAGGGAGGTCGGCTATGCAAGCCACTTCGATGCCTTCCCCGTTCGTCCCCTCGACGGACGGGTAGCTTCCAAACACCGCTCCAACGCCATAGGCGTTGCAGGCGTTTAATTGTGTTGCTCTGCCTGTTTTCTGTTGCCGATGGGACATGCCCTTTCCCCGCAACTCTCTGCGCGCGCCGTACGCCCGCAGATCTCTTTAAGGACCTGCAATGCAGCCATTGACAGAAAAAACCATTCGCTCCTCCTTCCTCAACGCCAGTCGCAGCGAGACGAAGAAACTGACCTTGCCGGAAAACTTCTCGGCGCTGGACTGGGAAAATCTCGAGTACCTTGGGTGGCGCGATCCCAAGATGCCGCAGCGCGGTTATCTCATCCACAGCAATCCAGCCGGCCAGATTCGGGCGCTGTTGCTGCGCTCGGCCGATGGACTGCGAAAACGCAGTAGTGTCGCCATGTGCGATATCTGCCGGGACGTAAATATCCCTTGCTACGTGAGCATGTTCAGTACCCGCCGGGCAGGGCAACCGGGCCGCGACGGCGATACCTTGGGCACCATGATCTGCGCAAACTTCGAATGCTCGACTAACGTGCGGATTCCCCCGCCAAAGAACCCGATTTATCCGGACCCGATGGTGGTAGTGGCCGAACGGATCAAGTTGCTCGAGGAACGGGTCAACAGCTTCGTCGACCGCGTTTAAGGTCCATTTCCCATAACTGCTTCGCAGCTTCACGGGCGGATGCAACGGGCTCTGCATGAGCACATTGCGTCCGCTCGTTTTGGGCTGGGGCTTCGCCAAGGACTCCGACGGCTACTAATCTCACCCGAGTGATGAAATCCCCTACCCGGGAGTAACACTTGGTTAATAATTTCTAAAAAATAGAGAACCACTAGGCGCTTAGTACGTCGAGTTTCGGTTGGTGATCCGGGGTTTTGGGTGTGAAGCATATGCAAAATGTTTTTAGCTGAAAAATATCACTATTCAATAACCCCTTGATATATGACGTGGGTCACTTAGGATTCCTCAGTAGGAGACTCGACGTTTCAGCGGACGTCGGCCCCGGTCATCACTCAACGCGCACCGACCTGCCGCGAGTGAAACCGTCGCATCTTCACACGGAAGCATCCCGCTTCCTGTTCAGCTAGGAGAATCATGGTCACTCGGCGCAATCCACGATTGCCGCGCCTCATTCTGGGATCAGCCACCGCTTTAGCATTGGCTGTCACGATGACAGGTCCGGCATCAGCTGCCAACATCCCGCAACCATCTGACGGAGAGAATGCAGCTTCCCTGCCAATAGTTAAAAGCCAAACTCTTGCAGACCTGAAGGTCAGCGGCCAGCTGGCGAAGTCCTCCGGCGAGGTGTCGGTATTCGTCCAGCTCGAAGGAGACGGCGCTTACCAGGAGGTCAAAAAGTCCGGAAAGAAAAAAGACAAGGCAAAGGTCAAATCGGTCCGATCCCAGGTTAAAGCCAAGGGTAAGGAGCTAGCCAAGGAAGCCAAGTCCGAGGTCATCTACACAACGTCCAACGCCTTGCGGGGTGTCGCGCTTACCGGTGATGCCAAAGAGCTACGCGCGCTGGCCGAACGCGGAGATGTCGCAAAAATCAGCGCCATCGTGCCGAAATCTCCAACTAACCGCGGCGCCGTCATCGATACCGAGGCTATCGACGCGTGGACCGCGTTGGACACCACCGGCGAAGGCGTAAAAATCGCCGTGCTGGATACCGGTGTAGATTACACGCACGCCGGCTTTGGCGGCCCCGGAACCATCGAGGCTTATAAGCAAGCACAGGCTTCAGCTGAACTCCCGACGGCGGATTCCGGCCTCATCGATTCAAAGAAGTTCATTGGCGGTTGGGACCTGGTCGGCGATGACTACAACGCCAACCCAGACGCCCCGGACTACCAGCCGATTCCAAATCCCGACCCTAACCCGCTGGACTGCGAAGCCGCAGGACACGGATCCCACGTGGCCGGTTCGGCTGCCGGTTATGGCGTCAACGCGGAAGGTTCCACCTTCACCGGCGATTACGCTTCGCTGACCGCCGATGAGGTAGCCACGATGAAGGTCGGCCCGGGCACCGCCCCGGAGGCGCAACTGATCGGCATTCGCGTCTTCGGTTGCGGCGGTTCCTCCGCCGTAGTCGGCCAGGCTCTTGACTACGTGCTTGATCCAAACGGAGACGGCGACTTCGCAGACCGCGCCGATGTGGTCAACATGTCCCTCGGCTCGGATCACTCCCCCGTCCAGGATCCGGAAAATGACATTGTCGATGCGCTCTCCGAGGCTGGAATTCTCTCCGTCATCGCCTCGGGCAATGCCGGGGACGTGACCGATGTCGGCGGCTCGCCGGGCAACTCGCGTTCCTCGCTGACCGTCGCCAACTCCGTTGGCTCGCAGGTCACCCTGGATAAGATCCAGATCGATGCGCCCGAGGGCGTTGCCGGAACCGCCGCCGGCCAGTACTCGGCAAACTTTAATTACACCGCGGCCGATCCGGCCGACCTGAGCGGCGAAGTGGCCATGGCTCCGGCCGATAACGCTTTCGGCTGCTCGGCCTTTGAACCAGGATCACTGGAAGGCAAGTGGGTTTGGCTGCAGTGGAGCGAGAACGGCGAATTCCCTTGTGGATCCGGCGCACGCTTCAACAACGCCGAAGCCGCCGGTGCCACCGGCGTCCTGTTGGATGCTGAAACCAACCTCTTCGATGCCGGAATCGCCGGCAACGCCACCATCCCCGGCGCCCAGTTCACGCTGGACTACTCCAATAAGCTGCGTCCAGCGGCCGACGCTGGCGAGCTGCAGGTCACCTTGGATGCTTCGTTTGTGGGTGCCGCTTCGGGCGACTCCGGAGTCAAGGACACCCTGAACTCCTCCTCGTCGCGTGGCGTACATGGTTCGAACGGCGTGGTGAAGCCCGATGTTGCGGCCCCCGGCACGCAGATCGGTTCGGTAGGCGTTGGTACCGGCAACGGACCGGCAGTCATGTCCGGCACCTCCATGGCAACCCCAATGGTTGCCGGTGTGGCGGCCCTGGTGATGCAGGATAAGGAGCTCACCGCCGCGCAGGCCAAGAGCACCATCATGAACACCGCGGCAGCCGATGTCCTCGCGGCAAATGGCAAGGCCTATGGTCCAAACCGTGTAGGCTCGGGCCGCGTCATGGCCGAAGCTGCCTTGTCCACCCCGGCCATCGCCTACGATTCCGAGGCCGCGGATCTGACAAGCGTCGTCTTCGGAGTGCTTGAAATCGACGGCAAGAAAACGTTTACCGATTCACGTTCAATCACCGTGGAGAACACCAGCGACACGACGCAGACCTACGAGGTCGACTACGTGCCAGCTACCGAGATCCCGGGCACCAGCTTCACGCTGGACCGCCAGAGTCTCACCCTGGCTCCGGGAACCTCGCAGAACATCGAGGTCACCCTGAGCGTGGATCCAGCCACATGGACCAAGACCCTGGATCCGACCATGGACAGCGCCCAGTCGGGTCTGGCCCGCGCATGGGTTTCCGATGCCAGCGGTCGCGTCGAGCTCACCAGCTCGGAGGCTCCAACCTTGCGCGTCCCGGTTCAGGCAGCTCCAAAGCTCTCTGCCGATATGTCCGCTTCGGTCAAGAAGCTGAAGAAGGGCGAGAACACCACCGAGCTGAAGCTCAAGGGCAAGGATGTCCGCGCGGGCGAAGGCGCCACCGAGGTAGTCTCGCTGCTCGGCGCATTTGAATTGGGTGCTTCCAGCGAACGCGGGCCGAAAACCATGGACAGCGTTCCAGGGGCCCGCTCGATGGATCTGCAGCACGTTGGCGCTTCAAGCACCGCACCGGGAACCGGCGTGGCCGATGGCCTGCTCAACGTGGGCATCTCGACCTGGGGGAACTGGGCGCATCTAGCCGGCGGCACCGAATTGGATGTCAACATCGACACCAATGGCGACGGCGAAGCCGACTTCGTGACCTTCACGACCGCGCTCGACGGAATCGATCTTGACCTCGCTGCCACCTTCGATTTGAAGACCGGCGAACAGGTGGATCTGCAGCCGGTCAACGGGGTGCTTGGAGATGTTGACACCAACAGCTTCGACACCAATGTGGCAGTCTTGCCGGTATCGCTTGCGGCGCTCGGCCTGGATGAGGATTCCACCGAAATCTCCTACAGCGTCTCCAGTTTCTCCTGGTACCACACCAATGACCAGGGGGCGATGATCCCGGTGGATCAGACCGACTGGGTCACGTTCGATATTGCCGAACCTCAGGTTGATTTTGGGGCTCAGGGTTCGCTATTCACCGATCTGAACGGCACCAAGCTCCCGGTCACCGTGGCAGAGCCTTCCGTTGCTTCCAAGGCGTTGTTGCTGCACCTGCACAACAGCACCGGCACGCTCGGCGAGAAGAAGAACCAGACCGGAGACCGTGCACAGGTCCTGGAAATCACCAAGGGTGGCAAGAAAGGAAACGGCAAGGGTTAAACCTCACCTGAGCTAAGCGTCTGAGCTTGATCGCGCAGACCTTCAATCTAGACCCGGGCGTTCCCTAGCGAGTAGGGTTTCGCCCGGGTCTTCCCTTGTCTCAAAAGGCTTTGCTGCCCGGAAAATGGGCCGATCATTACCTCTGCAGGCGAAGCTTTTCGGCAAGAATCAAGATTGCCGCCTCGCGGACCTGCCCCGCCAGCTCTTCGTCTTCGCCGGACTGCGTGGCCAGCGTTTCAGCCATGGTCAGCGCCTTGCTTTCATTCACGCACAGTGGCATGGTGCCACCGGCCCGAACAAACTTCACCGCACGCTGGCCCACCGGAACCGCGGAAACCTGTTTGGCGTCGCAGAGGTCATCGGAAATGATGAGCCGCTCGTAGCCCAAGTCCTCCCGCAGCAGACCGGTGACGATCTTCTTCGAGAATGGTGCGTCGTTTGCCTTATCGAGCCGGGTGTATCTGGCGTTCGAAATCATCACCCAGGCCAAGTCCTGGTCTACCGCCGCCGCAAAAGGTTCAAGGTCGGTGCTGTCGTCACCGACTTTTGCGTCGGTCACCTGCGCATGGGTATCCGTATTCAGAGAGACCCTGCCCAGTCCCGGGAAGTGCTTAACCACCGGTTGCACTCCGGCCTCGGCCAGCTCCTCATTAACAATCAGCATGGCGGCCGCGGCATCCCCCGCATTGTTGGCGTATTGCCGCCCGAACTTGCCAATGGGCGCGTTGCCTGTACCCAGGCTTGCCGGTACCACATCTGCAACCGGTGCGAGGTTTACGTTGATTCCAGCGTCGGCTAGCTCTCCGCCCAGCTCGGAGATTTCCGCACCAAGCCTCTTCGCATCCCAAGCACCCTGCTCCAATGCGGTGGGCAGCTCGGAGAAGCCCTGCCCCTGAAGGACCCGGACGAACCCGCCTTCCTGGTCGGTGGCAACCCAGACGGGCAGGTCCGCTGGAACATTTGCGGCCAATGAGTCATGCAGTTCCGCGACGTGGCTGGAAATCTGCGCATGCGAGAGTTGCGAACGGCCACGCAGGAACACATTGGAGATCCCTTGCTGCTTGAGCGCCTGGATCTGCGCGGCAGAAGCCCCGTCGGCCGATACGCCAGCCATCACGAGGCTGCCGGCCTGCTCGGCAAGGCTCATCTCGTCGGCGAGCGCTTCGGCCTTCTCGCGCAGTTCTTCCTGTGGATCTGCTGCTGTCGGACTCGGCGTGGGTGCTGCAGAGCCCGGCGTTTGGGTATTCGGATTGCTTGATTTGCCGGGCTCGGGCCGGTCGGCGGTGCCAGTGGGGGCCGTGCACCCGCTGAGCAGCAGGGTGCCGAGCAGGCCCAGTCCCAAAGTTCGACGAAGCGCAGTATTCATATTCGACATTCTGCCACCGAAGACTTCACGCTTGCACGATGAGCAGCTCGTCCCAGTCGGTGGTGTAGCGCTGTGACATATGTTCGCGCTTCATCGACCATTCGGGATCCTTGGCAATACCGGCCCGTCCTAAACCGATGGCCTTGGCCCCGAAGCGTTGGGATACCTGCTGCACCACGTCGCTCACGTTGATCTTCTCGGACTCCTGCGCACTGTGCGAATCGAGCAGTCCCAAATCGAGTTCTTCCGCCCCCGGGTGGTCGCTGAGCCCCGAGAGGATGACTCCCCCACGTACATAGTCGATCCCGGGTGCCATCAGCTCACTCATCGCATCGACCGCGATTCGGGTCAGCGTGATCGGGTCTCTGGTGGGCCGGGCCAGCCGTACCTGAGCGGTGGGAAACGAGGCCGCCGAGTTCGCAAATCTACTGGTTCCGGCGGTGACTGTCAGCAGGCTGGCATAGCGTCCTTCGCGTGCCAAGCGGCTTGCCGCCTTCTGCGCGTAGATCGACATGACATCCGCCATCGCTTCGCGCGTGCGAACCGGTGTGGAGAAGGAACGAGTGAACATCACCTGGCCCTTGTCCGATCGCTCTTCGATCGGCCCGATACAGCGCTTCCCGTTCAGTTCCAGCACGGTGCGTTGGAGCACCACCGAAAACTTCTTGCGAATCACTTGCGGATCAGCGGCGCGCAGCTGGGCGATGCTTTGGATTCCCATGCCGGTCAACTTCTCGCCGGATTTCTTCCCCACACCCCAGACGTCGGTCGCGGGAACCTGCGACATGATCTTGTCCACTTGGTCCGGTTCCATCAGCCCTTCGATGCACAACCCGCGCATATGTGGATTGTGCTTGGCAATATGGTTTGCGAATTTTGCAAGTGTCTTCGTTGCAGCGACGCCGACGCACACCGGCACGCCGATCGACTGGTCGATTGCCGCACGGATCTGCGCGGCGGTGCTCCGCACCTGTTCAAGGGTTCCATTCAATCCGACAAATGACTCGTCGATGGAATACACCTCATGCCAGGTGCCGAAGCGGCCAAGCAGTTCCATGACGCGAGCAGACATGTCGCCGTAAAGTTCATAGTTGCTAGAGCGAACCGCGAGGTTATGGCTTTGCATATAGCGACGCACTTTGAAGAACGGTTCACCGGTGGCTATCCCCAGGCCTTTGGCCTCTTGCGACCGAGCTACCACGCACCCGTCATTGTTTGATAGGACGACCACCGGTCGGTTCCGCAGCGAGTGGTCGAAGGCGCGCTCGCACGAGACATAGAAGTTGTTCACGTCCACCAGCGCCACGTGGTCACTCTGCTCAGAAGCTCCCGGCTCAGCGGACATGGTGCAGGCACCTAGTGATCACGCCAAAGACTTCAACTTCATCGCCCTCCGTGAGCACTACCGGTAGCGGCGACTCGTCGCTGAGCAAGCTGACATGCGCTCCGTCAACTTGCCAGCGCCGCACCAGCATCTGCCCATTCAGGCTCACCACAACCACCGATCCGTGTTTCACGCTCAGCGAGCGGTCCACGATAATTTCGTCGCCGTCGTAGATTCCGGCCGAATGCATCGAGTGGCCAGCTACCCGCATGATGAAGGTGGCAACCCGGTCATGGACGAGCAACCTGTTCAGGTCGAGCCCGCCGTCAAAATAATCTCGCGCAGGCGAGGGGAAGCCCATGGCGGAGACCGCCTGCACCGGACCTTGGGTTGCCCCCGGGGGCATCACCGAGTCAGCATCGCTCACCTAGACACCACCCTTAGCTAGAACAAACTTTCGAATACTAAGAATTGTACAGCGCTTGCCGACCCCTAGTTACCCGGCTCAGGAAAGCAGACTGGCGGGCTCCGCTTTGCTGGCTTGCCGCGTGCTTACCAAGGAAATAGCAAGACACAAGAGTTGCACCAGCACGGGCACCGCGGGAAGTATGTAGCACCAAACTGGCAATTCCCCATCCGGGAAATATCCAGCGAACGCCACGATCTTCTTGGCCCCAATCGACAACACGACGTAGCACAGCACCATGGAAATCAGCATCGTGCGACGCAGCACCGGGGCGAAGCGCAGGGCCAAGACGGTCCAGGCGAACGTCATCACCGGCAACCACACCCAGTGGTGGGACCAGCTCACCGGAGAGACGAGCAACGGACAGGCCGACGCCACACCGAGCAGGACCACCCGATCCACCTTCTCATGCAACTTCCAGAGCAAAATGACGAAGGAAAGGCCCACACCCAGGGCCAGCACGAGCCATACCAAGGACGGAGCATTGAGTCGCTCAAGCATTCCCTGAAGCGAGACATTGTCGATGTAGCCCACATTGCCCACACGCGATGGATCCTGCACCACGTCTAGCCAGTAGTCCAAGGTGTTCTGCGTTTGAAAAAGCAAGCCAACAACCTGGGTACCAATAAATGTTGCTACCCCGACCAGCACCGCACGCCACTTGCGCATTGCGAAAGGCAGAATCAGTAGTGCAATAGGGGTGAGCTTAATGCCGGCGCAGATACCCACCGCAATCACGAACGGCATCAATGACTTGTAGCGCACGAAGGTCAGATAACAGGCGCCAAGTATCAAGATGTTGATCTGGCCAAACCACACCGTGTCCCGGAAGGGAGCGGACATCAGCATCAGGCACGTCAATGTTAATGGCGTGATAACAGGAGCCAAGGTCGGCCATTTCTGCACAACCCGGGCAGAGAGATCTTTTGCGACAAGGTAGGTCAGAATGATCGAGGCGGCCATGGTGAGCGAGACCGAAACCCAGTAAGGGAAAAACGCCATGGGCAGAAACAAAATAGCCGCAAATGTGGGGTAGGTAAATGGCAAACCCGGCGCATTCGCTGGACCGACGAATGGACCGTAGAGAGCTTCGGGCTCACGCAACAGCGTCAGTGCGCCTTCACGATACACCGACAGATCCCAACCGGTTGGTTCGATAGCCACGAGAACACTAATCAAAGCCGCGACCAGCAGAATCTCAAGGATTGCAGTGCCTGGATGTACCTTACGAAAAATTGAAGACCGAATCTTCTTGCACCCTTCTATGGTGATCAATATGGGTCAATCCAACGCGAATGCCCCTGCGACCCGCACTCCGCCGTCAACAAGACCGCGACCCAAGGCACACAACCAGTCTATTTTATCGATTTATCCGCAACCGCGGACCACGCGCCTCTTCATCAAGCACATAACTCGCCTTGCAAGCCCTAGGGTTAGTAGCAGGGCTCCACTAATGGTGCCATCCGACCAACAGAAGAGGCGCCGAATGAAGATACTGTTGATCAGCTGCGGAGATGTCGCCACCGAAGCAGGCTTACGCTTCCTGGCCGCGGGCCACCAGGTCACCGCATGGCGCCGAAACGGCGGCAAACTTCCGCCCTCTTTCACCGGACACAGCGTAGACCTTCTCGAACCAGAAGCCTGGCCGAAGATAGATCCGGAAACCGACATCGTACTTTTGACTCCGGTTCCCGCCACCCGAGATGTCGACGGATACGACCGGGGCTATCTGCAAGTAGCGCGTCGCCTCGTCGAGACACTGGTCACCTCATGCCCCGGCCTGCAACGACTTATCTATGTCTCTTCTTCCGCGGTCACCGGCGGTACGGAAGGCCAATGGGCCAACGAATCATCACCGCTAGCCCCGACTCGCCCCACATCGCAGATCCTGGCCGAAACCGAGCTATTGCTGGCCGATAGTGGTCTGCCGCTAACGATTCTCCGAGCTTCAGGAATCTATGGACCGGGACGCACGCGACTGATCGACCTGGTGCGCAACGGGACCGCACGACTTCCCCGAACCTCTCATTGGACCAACAGAATCCACCGCGATGATCTTGCCGCGGCGATCGTCCATGTCGCCGCACTCGGAAATAGAGCCGAGGACCTTTATTTAGCCACCGACAGCGAACCGGCTCAGCTTGCTGACGTATACCGCTTCCTCGCCGAAGAGCTCGAAGAAAAATCTCCCGAGATCGAAGCAGAAAGCCACGCTTCTCGTCGGGCCGCGGACCGCAGGCTGAACAACGCCCGTTTGCTCGCTTCTGGATTCATCCCCCGATTCCCTAGCTACCGCGAAGGCTACAAATCAATTCTTGCCGGCGACTCCACTCGCCACGAGTAGGTAACGCTAGAAGTTTAATTCTCAAGCCACCTATCCTTTTGTGGATTTCGGCTGAAAGAATGAAGGAATGACATCCAGATGGACTACTCGAATCGGTTGGGAACAGCTGCCTGGTCATGTACGCGGCGCAGTCAACGAAATACTCGACTCCCCAGTAGTCGAAGCAACCGGCCAACAAGGTGGCTTCTCCCCAGGAACAGCTGATCGAACACTCACCGCCAACGGGCGCAGAGCATTCGTCAAGGCAGTCGGAGAGCCTCTGAATAAAGAATCTCCACGCATCCACCGGGCTGAGGCAAAGATCGCCGCATCGTTGCCCGATACCTTACCGGTGCCAAAGCTCATTGGTTCCTACGATGCCAACAGCTGGGTAGCGCTGGTGTTTGAAGACATCGCTGGCAGCCATCCGCAAACTCCATGGGTTGCTACCGAGCTCACCGTCGTGTTGAATTCGCTGCAGAAACTCAGCGACCTTGAAGTTCCCGACTCCTTGTCTCAGCTACCAAAACTCCACACAGAGCTTGCATCTGATTTCTCCGGCTGGGAACGGATTCATGATGACCCACCCCGCACTTTGGATCCGTGGGCCAGCGAAAACCTTCAGCGACTTCGGGATCTCGCTCGCATCTGATTTCTCCGGCTGGGAACGGATTCATGATGACCCACCCCGCACTTTGGATCCGTGGGCCAGCGAAAACCTTCAGCGACTTCGGGATCTCGCTCGCATCGGGCTTACGCACCTCGAAGGGCAAACGTTGGTTCACTCGGATATTCGTTCAGACAATATCTTGCTAACCGACGAACACGTCGCAATCCTCGTGGATTGGCCTTGGGCTTGTCTTGGCGCCCCTTGGTTCGACGCTTTATCAGTGCTGCTCAATGCGCGCGTGCACAATAGCGAATTCGACGTGGACACGATAATCCAGAACCACCAGGTATTCGCAACCATGACCCCCGAATGCGTTGATGGATTTTTAGCTGGCATGGCCGCATATTTCATCGATAGTGCGCGACTCCCCGCGCCGGCACGCCTTCCTACCCTGCGCGCATTTCAACAAGACCAGGGCGATGCCGCCATTTCTTGGCTTCGCGACCGGCTGTCCGCCACCAGCTAGTCAGCAGTCAGTTAGTTGAGCACTTTCGATGTCCATGCTGTGCGACTACCAGCGTCAAAAATATTCAGCACCCGCTCAGTTGCGAGCGAGTGGCAGATCACCGCCTCAAGCACTGGACGCATCGCCGAGACTTCGAACGTGTCAATCAGCTCGGTTGCGAATCGGCGAGATCCACAAACTTTCAGCTCGCGTAAACGCCGGCCGGACAAGCTCACCAGAGCCGAGCCACGTTGCAGGTCATCCAGCCGAGTTATAGTTCCCTCTCAGCGCACGGTGTGCCATACACCCTGGGGATCCGATATAGCTCCGGAGGCCTCGACCCCAAGCTCAATGCCCACATTTACTGCCGCCTGCCTGGCACAACGCCCTTGGCCGTGTCGGCCGACGCACCGGCTGCTACTGATACGGCTCGAAGCTGCAGGTCCGCAATTCAGACATGCGCTGCCCATCGGAGCCAAGTAGTCACGGCACCCAGCATGCGAATTGCGCCGGCGCAGAAATATGTTTGCCGATCCGGATCGATCCGGACAGGCTACACAGCCATCGATGCGTTCTCAATTGCAGGGCTCACATGAATTGACTACCGGGCCGGTGCTTTTGCACCTATGCGCCCTGGTTTAGAACCCCTTGCGCAACGGGTTGAAGTGACGTGCCAAGCTAGGCACCGTCTGGCCGGTAATCTGCGCGGCAAGAATTTTGCCGGTCAACGGGCCAAGGGCGACGCCCCACATGCCATGACCGCCTCCGACCGAGATACGCGAAGATTCGGTTTGGCCGACCAGAGGTAGCCCGTCCGCGGTGCATGGGCGTCCGCCCACCCACTCTTCCTTGCGATTCTCCCAATTGATTCCCTGGTACACCGGTGCGGCAGCGGCGACGATGGCCTCGATGCGCTTCGGCTCGAGTTTGTGGTTCACGTCCCGGAATTCCATGGTCCCGGCAATGCGGAAGCGATCTCCCAGGGGGGTGCAGGCCACGCGCTGGGCCGGGAAATAAATTGGGTGAGTTGGCATGTCTTCAGGCTCTACGGTGAAGGAATAACCGCGTCCCGCCTGAACCACCACGTTGACGCCAAACTTCTTGGCCAGATCTGTCATCCACGCGCCAGTGGCCATTACTACGTGATCCGCGGTGATCGCACGCCCCTCCGAACCAACCACGGTGACCGATGCACCGTTATCGCGCACGTCGGTGACGTTGAAGGAACCGATGATGTCGCCACCACGGGCGATCACGGATTCCGCCAGCGAATCCATGAACTTAGGCGGGTTAATATAACGCTGGTTCTTGATGGCAATACCAGCCGCGACGCTGTTGGACAGTGTCGGTTCGATGGTGCGCAGTTCGTCACCGCTCAACAGGTCGAATTCGACCTTGCCGCCGGTCTTGTGGATCATCTCAAATTCGTGCAGCAACCCTTCCCGGTCTTTAGCGGACGTGAATCCGGCGAGGAATGGATCCGCGGGCTTGGTCTTTTCGGCTACGCCCGCTCCGGCCGTGGTGGCCTCTGCGATCTCGTCAAAGGAGTCCAGCCCGTTGGTGCCGATCTCGGAGAAGACGCGCATGGACTGCTCCCACTTCTTGGGAGTGGAATGCCAAGTGAAACCGAGCAGGAAGCGCAAGAGCTTTGCGTCGGCCTTCAGCGGGATGTACAGCGGAGAAGCCGGGTCGAACATCATTTTCAGACCACTGGAGAAGATCGACGGTTCGGCGATCGGCAAGGTCAGTGCTGGGGTCAGCCATCCAGCGTTGCCCCACGAAGACCCGGACGCTACACCGCCACGATCAACCACGGTTACTTTGACGCCTGCCTCTTGCAGGTACCAAGCCGTCGACAGTCCAACGAATCCGGCGCCAACAATAACAACATGATCCGGTGCTGGTGTTACCGCCATGGGCTACTCTCCTAGAACGACTTTTGAGGCCCGCATGCGGAGCCATATACCTTCACTCTCGCGCGAACAGAAAGGAAAATCAACGGGCACTGAGGATTCAACGGTGACCGCAACCACACAACTAAGTGGTCTGCATTTTCTGCGGCAAGTCCACCTTCTTCCCGTATAAAATACGTAGCTTTTAGGCTATCCCTGCGGTATCCCCCAGAGCTGGTTCTCCCAAGGATCGTCCGGCCTCGCCGGGCGGAGCGCCCTGCGTAGACTGGAAGTAACGACCTTTTCCCGCATAGCGAAGGAACAGCAGTAGATCATGGCATCACGTAAGCCCGCCAAGAAGAAGGCCTCCACAGGTCACCCAGCTCGACGTCCGGGAGGGAGCAGTGCCCCCTTCGAATCCGAGGTTCGCCAGGCTCTGCAGCCCTTCAAGTCGCAGCTGTTCCGCCACTTCCAAGAAGAAGACCAGCCGGCCAGCGAAACTCGCGCCGGCCTGGAGGGTTTGACTACCCTGCTGATCGCGCACGCGCAGTTGCGCAATAAAGTCGACGTGACCACCCTGGACCCCACCGTTCTCGGTGAACAACTAGGCCACCTTTCCTCACTGGGCAAAGAGGTCTCCGAAGCGAGCGCGGCGATCTTCAAGCATTACCTGACCTTCTTGGGCACCACTGCGAACTTCGGCGGTAGCGTCGAGGAATTCAAGGAGACCTTTGAATTCCTCTCCCGCATGGCCGGTGATTCGCCGATCGTGGTCCCCTTCATGGATGACGAGGAAGCTAACGCAGTCCTGGAGGCGATGCCATTCGTTTTCGCGGCACGTGAGCTGATCGAGTGGGTTGGAGACGGCAAGCCAAGCGACCCCTCCGGAATGATCAGCGGACAGACGCTCCAGGAAGCCGCCGGCGCGCTGGGACTCTTGGTCTCCGTCGATGAACCCGCCGCCCAAGGCACCAATGCCTGGGAACCCGAAGACGGCACAGTTGTTTCGGATCTTGCCTCCATCCCCCGACTCGCGGCCTACTGGGATGCTTTGATCGGCACCGCGATGCTTCGCTACAGCGCACCGAATGCGGTCCCTACCGAATCACTGCGAGAGGCCCTGCTAGCCTCCAGCGGACCGGGTGCTCGTCTGGTCAAGGAACTCATCGCAGAGATCATCTATTCGCATGTGCTGATCACCACCTTGCAAATTCCCGGACAGGCACAGGTTGCCGAGATGGTTGCTGGGCTATTGACCCATGCGGCCTCCTCGAAGCCACCACGCACAGAATTCGCTCTGCAGATCCCTTCCGAAGACGATCTGCCTGTTGAACAGCATCACCTCATCACGAGCCTCGAAGAGTCCGTCCCACGGGTTGAAGCGATCTTGCGGACCTTTGAACGCGAAGGAATGCTGAAACTTGAGGAAGAAATCACCGTCCCGGTGATCCTGCGCGCGGCATTGGAACGTGCGCTATCCAAGGTGTCGGATCACCTGCTGGAGAACGACCCTGTCGGCATGACTGAGTAACTGGGCCAAAACACCGGAGGGGTGGGAAACGCATCGCGTTTCCCACCCCTCCGGTGTCTAAGCACTGCGAAGCCTAGATGCTGCCCGTAGCGAATTCGGCCGCGTGGCGTGGAATGCGTCCGAACCACGCATCCGCGCCAGGCTTTCCCACGTTCACTACAAAGAATGACTGGTTTCGACCATCGGTGTTTACGATTGCGTCAACGGCAGAGTTGTCGAACCCGGCCATTGGGCCTGCTGCAAAGCCGACGGCCTGAACTGCCATGGTGAAATACCCGGCCTGCAATCATGCACTATGGCTGCCCACAGCTGCGCGCATGCCCTGATCACCAAGCATCGCCTTGCATTCCGGGGCGTGAGGGAAGAAAGACGCGAACCCTTCGTGCCACTCGGTTTCGACAGGAAGGATCGCAAAGACCGGCGCATTCAGTGCCTTTTGCTTATTGGTTCCCGCCATAGTCTCAGAGATCTCTTGGCGAGCGTCCGCACTCTTCACCTAGGCGATGCCGCGTCGGCTGGGTATCCATGAGCGTTGGCCCCATTTTCATGGTCTCGTAAGTAGCTTCAAGCACTTCATCCGAAACCGGTTCATCGCTGAAGGTGTTTGCGTTGCAGGCTTCGAAAAACAGTTGATCCGCCGCTTCCGACCCAATGCTCAGCGATTCGCGGGGCTAGTTTTCAGCCTGAACCAACATGTGATGCCCACTCTCGAATGACAATAGGATTCAAGAGGCTTAGCAGGAAAGCTCGATGGGGTCATCCCGAAATCGGGGAGTGGTATACAGCGCTCTGAGGCTGAAGGTGATTATAAAAGGTACGTCGCGCCACTAACGAACTCAGGCGTGCGATGGGGGCACAACGCCGAAGAAAGATCAGTTCATCCATGACGCAACGTACCTTTTAATCACTGCGGAACCCTTGATGATGCCACTCGCAAAACATCACCAATTTCCCTGCGGTGATCGGTCTTCACCGATACGTATATAACTTATCGCGATTACAAGAATTCCGAAATCATACTTAAGTAGGAGGGTAGGGCTCAGAAGGGGATGCTGGCACTAAGTATCCACTGATCGTTCACAACGCTAGTGCTGAACCGCCCGCCGAAGGCATTCATGCGATCCTTCATACCGATCAGCCCGATTCCACCGCCGGAGAGCTCCTCTCTCGTGGAATGCGAATTCGGCATCTGATTAGTCATTTCAAGAACAGCATTCGGCCCTACGATCTCCAAACACATGGTGCAGGCTCCTCCCCGACGACCATGTTTGATGATATTGGTCGTCGCTTCCTGCATAACCCGATATAGCGCGGTCTGCGCAGATCTCGGGAGCGCCGAAATGTTCTCGCCCGTGTGAGATGTCACTTCAAATCCAGACTCATGCAATCGTTGAGAGAAGATCTCCACGCCCTGGACCGCATAAACAGTTGTCGCCGCCGGCTTGTCGACACCGGACCCAGGCGAGCCACTCATCGTTCCGTCGGTCCGCAAGACGTTTAGCATCAGGCGCAAATCATGCAATGTTTCGGTACTGAGCTTTGCGATGATGTCGATTGCCTCGATGGCCGCTTGCCCATTATTGGCGAACTTTGCAGCTTTGGACTGCATGGCCACAACGGTAATATCGTGCGCGACGATATCGTGCAGGTCGCGCGCAATATTCTTGCGTTCGCGCTCAACGGCAATCTTGCTCTGCTCACTGTTCTCCTGCATCTGCCGAATCGCATTTAGATTTCGTTCGCGCAAGTTGAAAATGCTGCGGGCCAGGATATAGGCCAACAGGGCAAGCGGAACGAAAATCACCAGCAAGATGGCGTCCTTGCCTGCCCTAACTCCGTATTGCCCCATCCACACGAATAGCATCACCAGATACCAGTTACGCACCAGTGAAGATGCAACCGTCGCCGCGAGGACACTGAAGATAACGAGCGAGAAGACCAGCCATAGCAAGAGGCCGCCATCCCAGAAGAAGAAAAAGAGCGTGGCTAGATACATGCCGAGCGAGGTGGCAACCCATCGCATTCCGATCGCCAATGAGGCGGACAGCAGCAACCCAACGGCCACCCCGCGAATAACGCTCGAGGACGAATTATCAATCCCGTCCTGAAGCAAGGTGTATCCCTCAGTCGCTGTAATGGCGACAAAGGCGAGAATACCCGTCCAGACGACAACGCCCCGACCAGCAAAAAGCTTAGTCAGGGCGGTTTTTATTCGCAGTCTCATATGCGGAATACTTTACCTGGTTGCGGGTAAAGTCAAATATGCCGCTAACCGCAAGCGTAGCCGTAATTCTCGCACACCCATTTAGAGAAGTCAGTGCCCCAACCGGCAGGATTCGCAACGCCCGATGAAGAATAGGTAGGTTCTGCCACTGGTGCCGCCATAGCAGGCGCGGCAAACGCCAACGGAGTTGCCGCCAGCGCGGCCACCGCCAAGATCTTTAAAGCTTTCATTTCAAACCCCAAACTCTTGAACTTATATACTTCGATTCATGCCAGGTTGGTTCTTGTGCCAACCACCGTTCAAAGGACTCCAATGGAACAGATTAAGGTGCTCATCGTCGATGACGAGCCGCTGATTCGGCATGCGCTTAGCACGATCCTAGCAACTGATCGTCGAATTGTGACCGTTAATACTCAAGAAAATGGTGAAGGTGCGGTTAATTATTGTGAAACAAATGATGTAGACGTTGTTCTTATGGATTTGCAAATGCCAATTATGGACGGGATTGAAGCGACCAAAATTATCAAGGCCGCCCAAAACAGCCCAGCAGTCCTTGCAATTACGGCCTTTTCGTCTGATGACTATCTAGTTCCGGTCCTCATGGCCGGAGCCAGTGGCTACCTCGTGAAGGACACGGAACCGGCCGAAATCATCGCGGCAGTCCATGCCGTTCACCAAGGTTCGGCGGCTATCTCCCCGTCGGTTTCTTCTGATCTAATCTCCGCTGTAAAAAACGTCTATAGTAAATCGCTCGACATTGCAGGACTCATCGAAGATCTCGGACTAACTAATCGCGAAATGCAGATATTGGATCTTTTGGCAAAGGGATTCAATAATACGGAAATTAGCCGACAGCTCGTGATCTCCGAGGCAACGGTGAAAACCCATATGGCGAAAATCTTCATGAAGCTCGAAGTACGCGACCGTGTGCAGGCACTTGTGGCCGCAGCCAGGCTAGGACTCGTCGAGATCTCCCGCCAAGCCTAGAGTTGTGAACTCGGCCTCTT